>JBFRWF010000174.1:0-6333 GCA_051439465.1 Xenococcaceae cyanobacterium
CTCACCAGGTTTGGCTGGCTGGGTATTGATGATTGGTAAGGCTTGGGATGCTGTGAGTGACCCCCTGGTCGGTTGGCTTAGCGATCGTACCCAATCTCCCTGGGGACGGCGCTATCCTTGGATGATCGTAGCGGCACCGCTCCTTGCTCTGTTTTTTGTTCTCCTGTGGATGGTGCCTCCCCTGGACAGTCAAACAGGGCTATTTTTCTACTACAGCGTGATTGCCCTTTGCACCTATACGGCCTTAACTGCGGTGATTGTCCCCTTTGCGGCTCTTGTTCCCGAAATCACTCAAGCTTATAATGAGCGTATTAGTTTGGGCAGTTTTATTTCCAGTTTTGATATTGGGGGTACGCTAACAGGGCTGATCTTGGCCCAGATCGTGTTTCAATTGATTCAAAACCCCCAGCAAAAGTACTTGTTGATTGCCATAATTGGGGCTGGAATTTCCTTGCTGGCTATGTATATTTCTGCTTGGGGAACTTATCCCTACACCCAGCAGTTGCAAAAGCAACGTCCGTTTGACCTGCCTCCCCCACTTCCGCTCCAGGAACAACTCAAAACGATCCTCAGTAATCGCCCCTTTCTCTGTGTCATCGGGATCTATTTATTTTCCTGGTTAGGCGTGAGCATCACAACTGCAACTTTACCTTACTATATTCGCAACTGGATGCAATTGCCAGATCGCTATTTTACGCTCTCTGCAATTTTAGTTCAGGGTACAGCTTTATTAATGCTCTTTATTTGGAATCCCGTGGGTCACAATTTTGGGAAAAAGGCTGTATATTTCATGGGAGTACCAGTTTGGCTCATTGCGCAATATGGCCTTTGGCTTATGCAGCCGGGACAACTGAATTTGCTCTATATTTGTGCAGCTTTAGGGGGTGTTGGAGTGTCTGTAGCCTATTTAGTACCAGGAGCAATGTTGCCAGATGTAATAGACTTGGATCAGTTACGGACAGGCCAGCGGCGAGAAGGGGTTTTCTATGGTTTTGTGGTGTTCCTATTGAAGCTAAGTGAGGCGATCGCGCTCCTTTTAATTGGCAAAATTCTTGATTGGATGGGTTATATTCCTGGAGCAGCTTCGAACTTACAACCAGACAGTGCCTTGTGGGCAATTCGAGCTTTAATGGGACCCATTCCTGCTAGTTTTTTGATTGGAGGTTTGATCCTAGCTTATTTTTATCCGATTACAAAGAGCACACATGAAGAAATTGTCAGTAAGCTTCAAAAAAAATAGTTAGGAAGTTGGCAAAGACGGCAATGAAGACAATGAATAATACCAAATCCGGGTTAAATACCCCCTTTTTGAGAAAGCAGGGGCAGCAGAGGCAGCAGAGGCAGCTCCAGGAGGCAGAGGGAGAAACCTAGCCAAATTGAAAAGGGGGTTATCAAAGCGGATTCAGTATAATATCGTCAAATATCTGTAAATGACTATAGATTTAATAAATTTTTACAATACCCATCTTACTTTGTTTGGAGGGATTTGATTTGGGCGGTGGTCTTCGACGGGTCTACGTCCGAGGGACGGGCTACGCCAACGGCCATTAAACCCACCTTCCGCACGTCAGTTTGTAATATCTTAAGTAGTATGTTGTGAGCGTATTTTTGCGATCGCCAAAGTGATCAAACTAGGATTAAGTGATCGCAGATCGGGAAGTTTGCGCTCGCCGTAGGCGCTGCGGAGCAGATCGCTAATTTAAGGAAAATACATAATCTTTTAGTGCTACATTTTGACGTGCGGAAGGTGGGATTAAAGCTAAGATCAGGGGAGGGTTAGAGTTAGAGGGAAAGAACGATAACAATAACTGCTGAAGCGGTCTATGAACAGGGAGTACTCAGGAGGTAATGGATTATGAATCAACTGATTGTGGATCAGCAACTGCGCCCCTTTCCAAACCATACCCAACTGCCAGAATCTGATGGAACCTTCGTGAAAAACTTTCAGGAACATCCCCAAAGCCTCCTCCTGACCGATTCCATAGAACCCGTACTGCAACAACTTCACCCAGATGGTCATTATGCGATCAGTCAAGATTGTGGCATCTACTGGCGCGAGACAGACCCCCCCGAAAAGGGCGCTGAAGCTCCCGATTGGTTTTATGTGCCTGGAGTCCCGCCGCTACTGGATGGCCAGTTCCGCCGCTCCTATGTCCTCTGGCGAGAGTATACGCCCCCCCTGATTGCCCTGGAGTTTGCCTCTGGGACTGGTGCTGAAGAACGGGACAAGACCCCCTTACAAGCCGTAGGCGGGACAGTTCAAAAACCCGGAAAATTCTGGGTTTACGAACAAATCATTCGCATTCCTTACTATGGGATCTATCGGGTCAATACGGGGGAGTTGGAGGTTTATCACTGGGAAGATTTTACCTATCGGCGTCTAAGTCCGAACCATCGAGGCCACTATCCCATTAACCGAATGAATGTAGAACTGGGAGTCTGGCGAGGCACTTATCTGGGTCAACCGGAACAACCCTGGTTGCGCTGGTGGGATCAAGAGGGGAACCTACTGCTGACGGGGAAAGAGCGGGCGGCGATGGCCCAACACGAGGCAGAACAGGAGCGGCAACGGGCAGAACAGGAGCGGCAACGGGCAGAACAGGAGCGGCAAAAGCGGCAGCAGTTGGCAGCTCAATTGAAGGCGCTCAGTCCCGAACAGCTCCAGGCCCTAGGAATTGATCCTACGCTTTTGGAATAATCCTCTAGTGCCATTTGCTTGTAGTGATTGTCTTGAAAGTCAAGAGGTATTCTTTGTTTCCTTCAACTCTTGCATGTTTATTGGCGATCGACCTCCTCAACTTTGGGAGGGGCAATGGTTGTTTCGAGCAAACCCATATCAAGGACCTCTTGTCGAGATTCGGGCAATGGGGGATTCAAAGTTGTGGGTGTTGTCGGCGTTTGTGAAGGCTCTGGGGTTGCTTGGGGCGTAGCAAATCCAAATGCTTCGATCGCAACATCAGAGACCAAGTAAACACCGAGAGTGGCAGTCAATACTAATGGGATAAAATGAAAATTTGGCACACTTATCGTGCAGATCACTAACGTAACTCCTTCTAGGATTAGCAACCAGCGAAAAGTAGAAAAACGCTGTGAGCTAGTTGAACTTCCACTAGGAATCCAACCTTCGGTTTGTTGTCTGATTAAGTCTACAAAAGCTACAAGATAAGCAAAACGAAACACTGTAGCTGACTTCATCGGAGCTAATCCCCAGTTGGCATGGGTCCAACCAGGCATGATCAGATAAAATAGCAAGATGTGTGGTAACCAGATATAGATGTTGTACCACTTCATATCTGAATACAAGAAAAAGATCATTGTGATAAGCTGAACTGAGTAAACTAGCGATCCGAAAGCCATTAGTGGGTAATAACTCACTCCAGCCATATAAGTTAGCTTGAGCTGTAGGGGTAAAGCTGCGCCCCAAAAGAAGTTCGAGCTCATCATTTTCATACTGCCACTGCACCAACGATAGTGCTGTTTGAACAAGGATTCTACTGAATCAGGGCATAATCCTTTGGCAAAAATTAGAGGTAAAAACTTTATTTTCCAACCATTTTTCAAAAGGTTATAGCCATTATGAACATCTTCAGAGGCTGCTACTTGGTAAAATCCACCGCACTGTTCAAGAGCCTCGCGCCGATACAAAGCATTCGTTCCAACACAAATACTGCTGCTATTGATCCGATCGCGGGCTGGCTGGATCGCTCGATAAAAGACTTCTTGACAGTAAGCTGCCCCACGGGCGACCCAATGCAAGGGCGGCTTAGAGTCAAAATATTGCGGGGTTTGCAGGATTGCAATTTTTCGCTCCTGTTCCATCCAGGGCACTATCTGCTCCAACATATCAGAGGCCGCGACAAAATCAGCATCCAGAACCAGAATATAGTCCCCACTTGACTGTTCTAGTCCATACTGGAGATTGCCTGCTTTCGTCATATACCCCCGATTAGGCCGACAGATGTAGGTGAATCCATACTCCTGGGCAAGACGTTTGACTTCCGAACTGCCACCATCATCCAGACAATAGATCTGCAGGTGGGGGTAGGTCAGCTGCTTGGCGTAATGAAACGTATTCCGAATCACCTCCAGTTCTTCATTGCAACAGGGGATAAATAGATCCACCCTCGCTGTTGTCGCTGGAGCTGTTTTCAGGATCTCTGTATGTTCTTTCATCTGAAATGGGCAAGCAGCGAGCACGAGAACGCAGTGGATCATGATCCAGCATGTTCCCAGAAGTAGATAGATCAGATAAGGCCACTGGTTGGTGTGGGTCAGATACCAAATTCCAGAGAGGTTGGTCAAGAGCCAGCCAAGAACTCCGAGCCAAGCCCACCAGCAATTGGGGTTGACGTAGAGGTAGCGTTCAGACAGTGTTGGTGGTTGCGGCAAGTAAGTCATGATGCAAATTGCTACTAATCAAAAATCCTAATCAGACAAACTCATCAAGCTCATTGGAGAGCTAGTCAGCAACAGTATCGAGACAAAGGACACTTGGATCTAGATCCAATCCAATGGGAAACAAAACGATCGCCCCCCTCAAATGACTGAGAAAGGGCGATCGCATGGGTATCAGTTTAGTGAATCAACCATTGACTTGGTCAAACTCACTTCACGTTACCAAAGTTCAGACCAGACACTTGCTGATCAGCACCGAGTTCAACCCGGTGAGCATCGCCAGGGAAAGTCTGGCGATAGCCTGCAGGCACAATTTCACGGACAACGTAAGTACCAGGCTTCAGGTCGCTGAACTGGTACTGACCATTATCGTCAGTGACTTGGGAGGGTTCACCATCATCCAGGATACCATTGTTGTTCAGATCCACATAGACTGTTACACCAGGCAGGACAGGCTCTAACTCGCCTCGTGAAATGGAACCCGATTCACCCGATCCAGTGCCGCTGAACACATCGATGATCTCGTCCGTCGTGGTGAAGATCTGGGCCTCAGGATCGATCTTGCGCAAGGCTTCCAGGGATGCACCTTCACCGACTCCAAACGCCACTACGTTGAACCCAGATGCCTGTATGCTTTGGGCCTCATCCAGGAAGTTGGTCTGGTAGTACTGGTAAGTCGTCCCTTGGGTGCCGCCGCCCGGATTGCCATCCGAGAGGAAGATGATGTTGATATCCTCAGTCCCGATCGCGCCAGCTGTGCTTCTAGCCAGTTGCAAGGGGGGCTCGAAGTTAGTGCCTGCACCGATGTCCATCGATTGGCCACCGATCTTGACCTGATATGTTCCCTGTCCATAGACGTAGTTAGGGTTGAATGCCTGGATCTGAGCCAGAACCTCTTGGACGTCGGGAATGCCATTGCGGTTATTGTCAGCCAGTGGGGTGGTGTACACCTGAAGCCCAGGAGTCGCAGGATCCATGTCCACCTGGAGACCCCTCTCCGCAAACACCACAATTCCCACCTTGGATTCGTTGCCAGCTCCGATATTGATCAATTGATCGTTCAGAGCCGTGAAGCCAGCTAATTCTGCATCCAGAACCGTGTTGGCCTGACCTGTGTTGTTGACATCACCAACCGGAGTGCCCTTGAAGTTGTTGATGATTGTGCTGCCGGACAGATCGACTACGAAAACCGCATTCGGTGGAAAACCTTTCAGGATCTGGCTGTCACGCCCACCATTGCCATTGAGGTCATCCCACTTCAAGCCTGCGATCGATCCAGTGGCTGGGCTTTCCACATTGCCGAAATCAACGCCGGTAAGCCCTTGACCTGCTTCGACTGTGACAGTTGCAAAGCCTTTCTCTGGAGCTGTGATCGTGAATCCGTCTGGCTCCACTTCGCGCACGATGTACGTTCCAGGGACCAGATCGGTGAAGGTAAAGGTGCCTTTGCTGTTGGTCACCTGACTCGGTTCATCCGTATCCAGCTGTCCGTTGTTGTTCAGATCCAAGTAGATCGTTACACCAGCCAGTGGGGGTTCTGCGGCAACTTTGCTCGGTGGCTGTAACCCACTGAAGACGCCGAGCAAGTCATCCGTCGTGGTGAAGATTTGAGCGTTCGGATTCAGGATCTGCAGCGGTGGCAGTTCGGCTCTCTCACCGGCTCCAAACGCTTGCAGCTTGGCTGGCAGTGCCTTCAGCTGCGCCACTTCATCGCTAAACTCCTGGGGGCTGGGGTAAGGTTCACCATCCGAGATGAAGATGACATTGGCATTGCCCGCTTCACTGTCAACGGACTGCAACAGCTTAAGAGCAGACTGTAAGGCATCTTCGTAGTTAGTTCCCGGAGACGCATCAGGCACTTTCTCCCCGTTAACCTCCAGGTTGTAGGGAGTGACGTTGTTGGCCTTGATTGAGCGCAGAATATCTTCGACGTCAGGG
>JBFRWF010000175.1:0-4957 GCA_051439465.1 Xenococcaceae cyanobacterium
ATGAAAAAGCCAGAAAGAAAGTAGAAAAGCAGCATAACCATATAGCGTTCAAGCGCAAGGACTATCATTTCAAGCTTGCCCATAAGCTTTGTGACATGGCTGACTCGATATTTGTTGAAGATATCGATTTCAGAATCATGGCTAAAGGTTTCCTGGGTAAACATACCCTAGATGCGGGGTTCGGTCAGTTTAGGTCGCTCCTGAAATATGTTTGTCAGATAAGAGGCAAATATTTCCAGGAAGTTGACTATAAAGGAACGAGTCAAACTTGTCCTAACTGTCGTATTGAGGTGAGAAAAACCTTGGCTGATAGGGTTCATAATTGTCCGGAGTGCGGTTATATGGTGGATAGGGATATTGCTGCTGCTCAAGAGATATGTAATCGAGGAATAGAGAGTACCCAGGGACGCTGGGAAACGGAAACCGCCTGTCAACTGCTCCGCAGCGACGGAGTCACTCTGCGTCAGCAGCGAAGTAGTCTAGTCGAGGTGTCGGGGGCGATGAGCCTAGATAACTGGCGTAGGGCAGGAATACCTAATCGTGAGATTGGGAAGCCCCCGCTAGATTGCGATAGCAATTAGCGGTGGGAGGATGTCACTTTCCAGTAGATTGATTTTCTAACCAGTCTTGCATCTCTTGAACTAGCCAGCGCAATTCTTCTTCACTTAATTGATCGCCAAAGATGTATGGTTGGGAACTAGAAGCAAAAAATAATCTTCTCTGTTGGCTGGAGGTGGAGATGGCAATACTCTGACGATTTTTCCCTAAAGCATCCCGAAATACAGCCAAATAAATCTCTTTTATCTGTGCAACTTCTCCTCCTTCCCGCTGTTTACCTCTAGATGACTGGCGCAGGATTTCAAAATTGCGGGCATCAAAACAAAGGCGAATTGTCTCGAAATAATCCACCCCGCTGTTGGATAACACTACCCACATCACGATGGAGGCTGCTAGTGCCAAGGGTAGAAGGGGGAACAGGAGTGATATTACAAATAGAACGATTTGCCCAAAAAACCCAGTTAAGGAAACTAGTCCAAAGAAATCTATTAAGAGAATCCCTGTCAGAGCGATCGCCCCTCCCACTAAGATCCGGCGTTGCTTGTGTTTCTCTAAGACTTGAAAGCGTTCTAAGAGTCTAGCGAACACTTGCTGCAATATCACTGCACCTTGTTTGAGTAACTTTCTTAGGGGTCTGAGGAATTTAATTTCAAAGGGGGAGGGGATTTCGATGAGCAGTCGTTCTGGTGACTTTTCTAAGCGAACAGCAGTCTCTAATAATTGATGAGAGGGGACAGAGGTAGGCTGAGCTTTAAGCGCTTCTAGGGCTTCTTGGGCGTATTGGAAGCGTTTTTCTAAAGAGGGTTCTGTGAGTTTTTCAATCCAATTCACCAGCTTTGGCTCGATGCTAGAACTAAGGCGCTCTCTAAATTGAATTCGTAAATCCTGCTGCGGCAACTCACTAGGGGACATTCCAGTCAACAGGTGAATCAAAGTCGCTCCTAGTGCATAGAGATCGGATGCTGGCACAGCCTGACCCCCAAACTGCTCCATAGGTGTATAACCGTAAGTTCCCACCACCGTAAATGTCTTACCTGCGGCGCTTGGTCGAGCCTGCACTGCTCCAAAATCAATCAGATAGATCCGATCATCTTCACCCCAGATGAGATTACTGGGTTTGATGTCCCGATGCAAGACTGGGGGATTGAGTTGATGCAAAAACTGAAGAATCTCTAAAACATCCTCAGCGATTTGGTGTATTTGCTCTTGAGTAAAGCTTTTCCCCTTTTCCACCTGCTGTTTTAGAGAAGCTCCAGGAATATATTCTTGAACCAGTCCA
Source organism: Xenococcaceae cyanobacterium (assembly GCA_051439465.1). Classification (GTDB taxonomy): domain Bacteria; phylum Cyanobacteriota; class Cyanobacteriia; order Cyanobacteriales; family JBFRWF01; genus JBFRWF01. The sequence continues at coordinate 1,838 of JBFRWF010000175.1, forward strand.
AACCAAAGAGTTCGGTCATCTAGAGAAAAATAATCGCGATATTTAGGAATCCGGGGATGATTCAATTGTTTGAGTATCTGTGTTTCCCGCTCAAATAGTTTCAAATCATCCCATTGCACAGCTCCCCCCAAAGCTAATAGCTTGACAACGACTTGATGGTCTTGAGATTCTAAATCTTGTGCCAGCCAAGTTTGGCGTGCCGGATTGTCGTTTAGCTGCTGCTGGAGCCTGTACCTATTTTGTAAGATTGTTCCGGATGTGAGCATCATAATGTCATCTTAACAATTAGCCAGGCGCTCGTCTCTTTTATATCAATAGTTTTACGAAAGAATAAAGTAGTTCATCGTTCATTTGTTTGGGGTTTTGTGGGTTTTGGCAGCCGCTTTACATAATCTTGTATGACTTCACTGATTGTGACTTCACGCCGTTTAGCTTCAGCTATTAGTCGCTCTTTTTCACCCTTTGTGAGCCTTACCATTATTCGTTCTGTCCTAGCCATTGTCTGACGTATGTGGTACAATTACCAAATTAGCATTATTTAGCCTGTCCCAATACTGCTCGGATAAGCCTACAGGCTAAAGCCTGAGGCTATTTGAACAAAGTCGAACAAAGTGCGCCTTCGCCGACTGTCAGACAACTTCCCATTAGATTCTTACTTTTGACTTTTGACTTCGACTCCGACGGGGTGTTTGGTTCTTAAACGAGCAGTATTTTAGCCTGTCCCCTCCAATATTGGCATTCTGCCCGATTTTGGTAAAGTTTTCAGTTAGAGGAGCGCAATCTCATGGCAAAGGTGGCAGATGAGTTAGAACAGTTCTGGCGCTCTCGTCTGTTAAAGGATTATTCTCAGCAAAGCCAACAAGAGCCCGAAAGTATCCTTTGCTGGTTACTAGGAGAAGAGCGGGGGCGGTTTGAGGGGTTGACAGCTAAACAGTTAGCGATCGCACGGCAAGGGATAGACTATCGCTACCGGATTTTGCGGCAACGTTACCTGGGAGTCAGTCCGACAAGGGCATATCAGAACCTAATAACTCGGTTGGGTTCTCTGGTAATGCTGCGCAATAAAATCCGCACCTGGGTGTCTCTCAGTCGGGATCGACAAAGGGCTGTGGCGGATGTACTTCAAGAAATTATTCAGGAGATGTTGAATAGCGATCGCTATATTCAACAGCAAATTGCCTGGATTGGTAAATGTACTCAAGACAAGCGCTTGCAAAACAGTTTACTACTCACCAGTGTTGAGGAATATTGTCTGCGACCGATTCGCAACCAACCATTGTTAGTGTATCGATTTGTTAATTTTCTGCGCCGTCAAGGGCGTGGGGGGATGACTCAAGTACCCCAGAATGAGATCGTGCGCTTGATTTCTGAGGAAGTGACCTTGGATGAGACAGACTCCCCAGGAAGTTTACTTGACTCTCAGGCGATCGCTGATTATCAAGAAATCCAAAACTGGGAAGAACAACAAGCAATGCGCATAGCAGTGCAGCAAGAATTTGAGCGCTATTTGGCAGAAAACGTCGGTCAAGAAGCCCTGCAATGGCTGCAGCTTTATCTTCAGGGTCGTTCCCAAGAAGCGATCGCGAAAATTTTAAATTTGCCCGTCAAGCAAGTCTATCGACTGCGGGAAAAAGTGGGCTACCATGCCCTTCGCGTCTTTGCCCTCAAAGGAAAACCGGAATTAGTTGCCAACTGGTTAGAGATATCTTTAAAGGAACATAATTTAGGGCTAACGCCAAAGCAGTGGGAGGCTTATTGGCAGAGTTTGACACCGATGCAACAACAGCTCATCAAAGAGTTGAAAGCTGGTAAAACTCTAGAAGCGATCGCCCAAGAATTAAAATTGAAGAGCAGTCAAGTTATGGGCGAATGGAGTAAACTTTACCTTGCAGCTCAAGCTCTACGAAGTCGTTAGTTCTTAGGAGTGTCTAATAAATTCTTTCAATTGTTCTTTGGGTACAGGCTGGCAATCGGGGTCGGATAAAGCCGCAGCTTCAACTTCGGAGTCAGTAAGAGCATCTATTTTTGCCCAATCGGTGTTGCCATATGTTGGTTTGCGAGGATCAAGTTTGTCTCTGATAATATTCTTCTCGTTCATATCTACTAGCCTTTCTTTCAGCAGTTTCTTAGGAGAAAAGTAAAAATCCTCCGTACTTTAGCAGCCGGAGGATTTTCAATTTACCAGATTTAGCTTTCCTGAGAGTTTTGACCGGTGACTTGTGTTTTAAGGGACTCAAACTCTCTTAACAATTCATCGCGAGTTGATGAGCGCAGGAGATAGCGAACAACAAACCAACCGGTGTAACCAAGTCCAACCAGTTCAAAAAGTGGTGCAAGCAGGGGAATATCGTTAATCGCGTCTAAAACCGACAGAATGATATAGACGGTGACTGCACCGGACAGAATTAGTAGCAGATTGAGAAGTAGTTTTCTGTTTTCTACAAAGAAAGTACCGATTTCATCAGTCGCATTCGACAAGAACTCACGAGCCAGTTGGAGCCATTCTTGCCACTCCTGGTCTGTGGATGGTGGCTTTGAAGGGATTATATCCCCAGGGGGCTCGATATTCAAGCTTGAAGGCTGTTGTGCTTCCGCAACTTCGGTTTTGGCTTGTTGAACTTTGGATTCCATATTTGACCTATCCTTATCTTAGATTGGACATTTTATTGCCAAGAAGACAGTTTCATGACCTAGCAGGCTGAGTGACATCCTCCCCGACTGAATAAGATTCAGTCGGGGCTTCCTACCCTCACGAGTAGGCATTCCTGCCCTGCGCCACTTATCTAGAACACGTTGGTACAAGCGATGTGCTATCTCCCACCGTTGGTTCCCCGACAGCCCGACAATTTGACAGGCAATTTCTTACCCCCAGAGTCCCTGGGTACTATCGTTAGATAAGAGCTATAATAACAACACAGTGCTACAAGCTAAAACCAAGCCCTAGCCAGGGGGCATTCATGCAGTCTTGACATCTCTCCCGTTTGAAAACGAGGGAAACAAGCAATGTTGGTTTATATTACATTTTGGGCGCAAGCCTTGCGCCCCTACATTTGGGGAATTATCATGCTGTATGGGCTGTCTCTTATAAACAACTGAAGCTGCCGACGACATTAGTGCGGT
>JBFRWF010000176.1:0-57477 GCA_051439465.1 Xenococcaceae cyanobacterium
ACAGGGAACAGGGAACAGGGAACAGGGAATAGGGAATTAGGAAATAGGTAATGGGGAATATAGTAGTCCTAAATGAGTCGTGGCAAATCAAAACATATATAAACTGTCCCGGCTTAAGTGGATAGCCGTATTTTCTGAATTCAGAATTCAGCGCACTCCGCTGCGCTCCGTTGGCGGTTCAGAATTCCGTGACAAATCAAAAGTTCAGCAGATGAAAAAGGGAGCGATCGCCACAAATGTCAAGCTTAATTTATTCTTTAAAAAAAGATATATAAGTCTTACTTATATATCTAAAGCAATACTCAGCTAAATGTAATCGTTGATACAATTATTCCCATGGTTTTCTTGAAACTTATAATACTACAAAAAACTAGCGCTGCCGAAGGCACTCGCTCCGCGAGACCGCAAGCTTTTTCATCTACTGAAGTTAAGATTGTCCGGAAATTGCCATAAAGTAAGGCTGCCTACTGCTTTACATTGCTGGAAGTCGAGCATGAGTAATAAGAATCTAAAGAGAAAAAAAATAAAACTAGCTAAAACTGAGTCCTAATGGTACTGTAACTAATGTGTTGCTGTACCTCGAGCTGTTAGGTCACTTAACCAAAACATGCTTTATGCCACAAACACTCGTTCGTTATTCCAAGATTCTGGAGATTGTCGGGGACATTATCCGAGTCCAGGTCCCCGAGAGCGCTCACAAGAAAGAGACAGGACCACGCTTCGGCGACTTAGCTATCGTCGAAAATAGCGATGGCAGCTTGTCTTTAGCACAGATCATCAACCTCAAAGAGGATACCGTCGCCCTTCAGGTGTTTAGGGGCACCAAGGGAGTGTCCACCGAGTCAGCGGTTCGCTTTCTCGGTCACCCAATGGAGGCTACCTATTCGGACAACATTCTGGGGAGGGTCTTTCGCGGGACGGGAGAACCAATTGACGGGGGACCGGAACTGTCCCAAGACCCCAAGATTCCAATTGGAGGACCCTCGGTCAATCCCATGCGCCGGGTGCTGGCATCCAAGATGATCCGCACCGATGTTCCCATGATCGACGTGTTCAACTGTCTGGTTGAAAGTCAGAAGATCCCGATCTTCTCCGTCGCCGGCGAACCCTTTAACCCATTTCTCGCCCGCATCGGCATTCAGGCGGATGCAGATATAGTAGTCTTTGGAGGACTTGGCCTCATTTTCGACGACTATTACTTTTTCCGGAAGGCATTTGAAGATGCCGGCGTGTTTTCGCGCACGGTGATGTTCATCAACCTAGCCTCCGACCCCATTGTCGAACGCATGCTGATTCCAGACATGGCGCTGGCAGTGGCGGAGCACTTTGCAGTGGAGGAAGGCAAGCGGGCTTTAGTTCTGTTGTCAGACATGACGGCCTATGCCGATGCCCTCAAGGAAGTCAGCATCGCCATGGATCAAGTTCCCGCCAACCGGGGCTATCCAGGGGATCTGTATTCCCAGCTTGCCCGCCGCTATGAAAAGGCTACAGACTATGCCCAGGGAGGGTCGGTGACTATCCTAACAGTCACCACTATGCCAGGAGATGACGTGACTCACCCAGTACCGGACAACACGGGCTACATCACCGAGGGTCAGTTCTACCTCCACGACGGCGGGATCGACCCCTTTGGCTCTCTGTCCAGGCTCAAGCAGAATGTCATTGGCAAGGTGACTCGGGAAGATCACGGTCAGATCATGAACACGATGATTCGCTTTTACTCCGAGGCTCAAGATGCGGAGCAGAAACAGGCGATGGCGTTTGAGCTGTCTGACCACGATCACAAGTTGTTGAAGTTCGGCAAGCTGTTCAAAGAGCGATTCATGGATATCAACGTTTCCCTTCCCCTTGAGCAAGCCCTCGACTTGGGCTGGAAAATCCTAGCGGAGTGCTTTGAACCTCAGGAACTGTTGATGAAAGAGGCGCTCATCGACAAGTATTTTCCCAAGGACGTACAGGACAAGTAGAAGGTAGGGGCTGAAATGGCAAGACTGGCGTTAACCAAAGCATCTCTCTCCAAGCAGAAAAGGCAACTCAAAGTCTTTCAGGATGTTCTACCCTCCCTGGATCTGAAACGCCGCCAACTGAGTGCCGAGCAGGGCAAGGCCAGACAAGCGCTGGCTGAAACCCAAAAGCAACTGAAAGAAATAGAACCTGAAATTGCCCGGGAACTTCCCATGCTGTCTAACCAATTGGTGGATCTGACGGACATTGTCAAGGTCACTGGGGTGGATCTGGTGGAGGAAAACGTCATGGGAACTCGGCTGCCCAAAGTCAACCAAGTTCAAATCCAGGTGCGCGATTATGCCTTGCTCGGCAAACCTTTCTGGGTCGATCGCTTGGTGGAACTTTTGAAAACAGCTCTGGAGACCCAGATTGGCGTGCAGGTGGCGGCGCAGAGGGTGAAGTTGCTCAATAAGGCTGAGCGGATCGTGACGCAGAGGTTCAATCTGTTTGACAAAGTGCTGATCCCGCAGACTAGGGCAAATATCAAGAAGATCCAGATTTATTTAGCCGATTCGGACCGGGCAGGGGTTGTAAACTCGAAGATCGCCAAGCGAAAGAAGCAGAAGGAGGTCGCATGAGCATTGTTCCCTTGAGAAAGGTCACTGTGTTTGGGCTGGGGGTCGATAGGGCTCCCGTCCTCGAAGGCTTGCAGAGCTTGGGCTGCATGCACCTGATTCCCCTCCAACCGCCACCCAAGGTATCCGAATTTGGAGCGTCCGATCGCTACGAAGATGCTCAAAAAGCCCTGCGGTATATCATGGATGTCTCGCGAAGGCGGCATCAAGTACGCGACGAGGCACAGTTCGATCTCGATCGGGTCGTAGCGGAAGCACTGGCTAACAAGCAGAAGCAGCGGCAGGCGGAGGACAAGCGCCTTTTCCTCGCTAATCGGCTTCAGAAGCTGGAACCTTGGGGCAACTTCACACTGCCAGATTTAAACGATCTGGGCGGCTATCGGCTCTGGTTTTACCAAGTGCCCCACACAAAAGCCAAACAGATTCAGGAGCTGAAGCTTCCCTGGCAGATAGTTGGAGAGGATAATCTCAATGTCTATGTGGTGATCGTTGCCAAAGAAGAACCGCCCTCAGATGTCCTGCCTGTACCCCGCACTCGCGCCGGTTCAGTCTCCCCAGAGGAACTGCAACGCCAGTTAGAACAAGCGGAAATCGAACTGGATGAAATCCGGGCAGAGCAAGAAGCCCTGAGCCGCTGGATATTCTTGCTGTCTAAAAATTTAGTCCGTGCCGAAGACCAGGCAGTTCTGCAAGAGGCTAGTGGGCAAACGAAAGAAGAGGAGGGCATCTTCATGGTTCAGGGCTGGATGCCCAAGCGAAACTTAAAGCACCTAGACCTCTTTGCCGAGCAGCAGGGGCTGGCATTCCTTGCCGAACCCCCCAAACCGGACGAAGACCCGCCAACGCTGATGGAAAATCCCCCAGCCCTGAAGGGAGGAGAGGCCCTAGTCACCTTCTATGAAACCCCCGGTTACCGCACTTGGGATCCCTCAACCGTTGTCTTCTTCTCCTTTGCCGTATTTTTTGCCATGATTCTGGCCGACACCGGCTATGCGCTGGTGCTGTGGGCAGGACTGATCTATTTCTGGAAGCGGATGGGTCAAAGCGCCGCTGGCAGAAGCACTCGCATCTATGCCGCAGTGCTTCTGACTGCGTCAGTGATCTACGGGGTGATGATCGGGAGTTATTTTGGCGTTGCGCCCCCAGAGGGGTCGTTGCTGGCTAGCCTCAAGGTGCTAAATCTCCAAAATTTCAATGGGATGATGCAGCTCACGGTTGCCATTGGCTGCCTGCATCTGGCTTTTGCCAACGCTGTGGTTGCCTATGGTGCCGTTGGGTTTCCGGGCAAAGCTGGGCCGGTAGGCTGGATTGCGGTGATCTTCGGCGGCTTTACTTGGTCGGTCTTGGGCTGGCAGGACTTGGCCATTGGTCTGTTGGCAGGTGGGTTCTTTCTGATCTTTTTGGGGGCATTTATCGGCAGTAAGCAAAATTTTTTCTTGCGACTGGTGGATGGGTTCGGGGCATTGACCGGAATCTCCAAGCTCTTCGGGGACGTCTTGAGTTATCTGCGGCTGTTTGCCCTGGGACTTGCCAGTGGTTCCCTGGCAATCACCTTCAATACCTTGGCTCAACAGGTGATGGAGGGGGTGCCGGTGCTGGGGTTCTTGCTCGGCCTGCTGATTCTGTTGCTGGGCCATGCCATGAATTTGGGTATGTCTACCTTGGCCTGTTTTGTCCACGGCGTGCGCCTGAATGTGATTGAATTTTTTAACTGGGGGCTTCCAGAGGAAGGATACCCGTTTCATGCCTTTAAAAAGAAGGAGCTTAGTTCATGAATGATTTTGTAATTCTATTGGGATGGTTCGGGATATACTCCGCCGTCGGCTTGGGAGCCATCGGCAGCGCCATCGGCTGTACCATTGCCGGACAGGCGGCAATTGGTGCCATGGTAGAACTCAAGGGCGGCTATGGCCGCTTTGTGGGCCTGTCGGCTCTGCCATCTTCCATGTCCATCTATGGCATTGTGGTCATGTTTGCCCTCAATCGCGAATCGATCACAGCGACAGCCGCCGGCGGCCTGTTTGGAATCGGTCTGGGATCGGGCCTAGCGTTCCTCTTGTGCGCTGTTTACCAAGGTATGGCCTGTGCTTCAGCCATTGCCGGAGCTAAAGGCAAACCGGAAATCTTTGGTCTGGCTCTGGCTCCCGCCGCCATTGTGGAGGGTTTCGCAGTGTTTGCCCTTGTGTTTGCACTGGTACTGGGTCAGGGAATACCGCAGTAAGGAGGGTACTACCATGGCAAAAAACAAAACATCCAATCCGGCTCAGGTAGCCTCTGGGGTGGAGGCATTGATCGATCGCTTACGCAATGAAGGGGTGGCCAGTGGTCGCACCCAAGCAGACCAGATTGTCAGCGACGCCCGAGCCCAGGCTGAGTCGATTGTCAAGGAAGCCCAGGAGCAAGCTGACCAGATTGTCAGCCAAGCGAGAGAAGAGGCGGAAAACCTGAAGCGGGCGAGTAATGAAGCCCTAGAGGTGGCTTTTCGCGATACAAGGCTGGCGCTGAAGACGCAATTGAACCAGCGGTTTACCGGCGAGGTCAAGCGATTGGTCGGTGCAGAAACCGAGAAGCAAGAGATACTGCAAAAGCTAATATCGGAAGTCGCCGGACAGGTAAAGGAGGAGGTAGCCGAGGCTAAAAAGGTGGAAGTGTTGCTGCCCCGCAAAGTGGCAGGACTGGAGGAACTCAGTCGCGATCCCGAAGAAATGGCGCAAGGGATCCTGACCCACTTCGTCCAACTAATCAGCCGAGATATGCTCCGGGAGGGGATCAGTTTCGGGGTCGCCAAAGATAACCAGGGCGGACTGAAGCTTCGGCTCGTGGATGAGGAAGTTGTCCTAGACCTGAGCGATCGTGCTATTGCCGATACGATTCTCGAACATCTCCAGCCCCGTTTCCGAGCCCTGCTGGAGGGAATTGTCAGATAATGGCTAAGTATGTTACCCTAATGGCCAGCCTGCCTCCCCTGGGGCAGTTGTTTGCGGCTAAGCAGACTCCGATTTCCCGACTTAAGCTGGAAAGCCGACTGAAAATGCTGAGTGAGGAAGATACAGCACTCCTGAGGCAGATCGAAGAATTGGTGCATTGGTCGCACCTGCCGACGGATCGGACTGATGTCCAGATTGTCGCTTCCGCCAAGCGTTTCTTCCAGGAGGTCCGCATCCCACTACTGCGAGAAGCGGTGGAGTCTCGGCTGGAGTTGCATACCGTGGTTGCTGCCTTGCGCCGCCGCAAGCGGGGCGAGAGCGCTCCCTCACCAGAAGAACCCTGGGGTTACGGGCGCTGGGTCAGTCATATTGAGAGCCACTGGACGGAACCGACATTCCGCCTTGAAGGCGCGTTTCCCTGGGTATTGGAAGCCAACCGCCTCTTGAATGCCAACGAGTCGGTAGCCCTCGAGCGTCTGCTATTCGGGGTCGTCTGGGACAAACTGGGTCGTATGGGAGAAGGTCACTACTTCGATTTTGAAGCCGTAGTGATTTACGTGCTGCGCTGGAACTTAGTTGATCGGTGGAGTCGCTATGAAGGGGAGACTGCCGTCAAGCGGTTCACAGAGCTAGTTGACTCGGGAATCGAAAAATTTACGAATGTGTTTGCGGGAATATCGTAATCCCAATAACAAAAAAAGTTAGCAATAGATATAGCAGTCCTATAAAGGGTTGTGAATCAAAACCTTACTTAAAAGGCAACAGGCAACAGGCAACAGGCAACACGGGGGAAGGGTTTTAGTCTTTTTATATATGTTTTGATTTGTCACGACTCATTTTAGGACGGCTATAGAAGCTCGGCAAGCTTTACCCATCCAAAATCAAAAATCCAAAATCAAAAATCCAAAATGATATGACTATGGCTGAAGTGTTTAATCCGGCTCAGATCATCGCTGTTCAGGAAGACCTCGTCACCATTGAAATGCCCTCCTCCGGTGCCCGCCCTCTGGTTAAGAACGAAGTGGTCTACATCTGCCCTCAGCGGGAAAGTGAGGGTCGCACAGAGAAACTCAAAGCCGAGGTGCTGCGGGTGCGGGGGCGCGAAGCTGACGCCCAGGTTTTTGAAAGTACACGAGGGGTAGGCATCGGCGATCCAGTAGAACAGACTGGTCAGTTACTTTCCCTCACCCTGGGACCAGGCTTGTTGGGTCAGGTCTATGACGGTCTGCAAAACCTACTGGGCGTGCTTGCGGATTCTTACGGCAATTTCTTACCTCGGGGTATTGAGGTGCCGCCTTTGGATGAACAAAAGAAATGGTCGTTTGTGCCTGCGGTTGAGTTTGGCACTCGACTCAAGGCAGGGGATACCATTGGCACAGTCCAGGAAGGTCGTTTTACCCATAAAATAATGATTCCCTTCGATGAACCGACAGAGGTGGAATTGACCTGGATTCAGGAAGGTAACTTCACTGTGAATACCTCGATTGCGCGTATCCTGGATGCCAGCGGCAGGGAACGCTCCCTGGACATGACTCAAAAATGGCCAGTGCGCCGTGCATTGCCTCAAAGGCTATTGGAGCAGCGGTTCTCCGAACGGCTCTATCCAGAAGAGCCAATGATTACGACTCAGCGGATTATCGATACCTTTTTCCCCCTCGCCCGGGGGGGGACGGGGTGTATTCCGGGGCCTTTCGGGGCAGGCAAGACAGTACTGCAGCATACGCTCTCCCGCTATGCTGCGGCGGATATCGTGCTTGTTGTCGCCTGCGGTGAGCGGGCAGGGGAGGTAGTGGAAACCATCACCGAATTCCCGGAGCTAACCGATCCTAGAACCGGCGGTTCGCTGATGGATCGCACGATCATTATCTGCAACACCTCTTCCATGCCGGTGGCGGCTCGCGAGGCGTCTATTTATACGGGAATCACCCTGGGCGAGTACTACCGCCAAATGGGTTACAACGTGCTGATGATTGCTGACTCCACCTCCCGCTGGGCTCAGGCGATGCGGGAAACCTCGGGGCGACTGGAAGAAATCCCCGGAGAGGAAGCTTTTCCGGCCTATCTGGATTCCTCGATCAAGGGGGTTTATGAGCGAGCTGGGATGATTCGCACTAACGATGGCAGCATGGGCAGTCTAACGTTGGTTGGTACTGTCTCCCCTGCTGGCGGCAACTTTGAGGAACCGGTGACCCAGTCAACAATGAGCACCGTCAAGACTTTCCTGGGACTGAGCTATGCGCGGGCCTATAAGCGCTTTTTTCCGGCCATCGATCCCTTAATTTCCTGGTCCCGCTATCTGAACCAATTGACACCGTGGTTCAACAAGGAGGTTTCTCCTGATTGGGTCGATCACGTGCATGCCATGACTGACCTTCTGAAACGGGGTGACGGGATTAACCAAATGATGCAGGTTACGGGGGAGGAAGGGGTAACCCTCAATGACTTTGTCACCTATCAAAAATCCCTGTTCTTGGATATGGTTTACCTGCAGCAGGATGCCTTTGACCAGGTAGATGCCAGTGTCCCTCTGGAGCGGCAGAAAAAGAGCTTCGATCTGGTATATGACCTGATTAATCGGCAGTACCAGTTTGAGGACAAAGAAGCTGCACGGGAATACTTCACCCGCCTCACGGGACTGTTCAAGAACCTCAACTATTCACAGGAAAATTCCCCCCCTTACGACAGCTACCTAAAGCAGATTCACGAGTTGGCGGATTCAGTATAAGCTGTCACGCTTTTAAATTGCTTGTTGAGACGAGGCAACAGGCAACAGGCAACAGGCAACAGGGAATAGGGAATAGGCAATAGGGAATAGGGAGCAGGGAGCAGGGAGCAGGGGAAAACATGACTGGGCAATTTTGGTGATGTGACCAACGAAAAATAGGCATTTGCGACCCCTGCCGTGAAGTCTGAAAGCTAGATTTTTCGGTTTTTTTGCCAAGTCGTGTTTCCCATTTGATTCTTATTTTTTAGTACTTATGTATTGACAAATTGATTAAAATGTGCATATTCTCAGACGAGATGCGCCGCCGTTCTGCGGTGCAGGGGCGTCAGCCTAGGCACAGCGGAACTAGCCAAGGTCTGTAGGCGAGTTCTTACCCAGCAGACCAGATTTCGTGTCTGGGAAACCAAAAAAGAATGCGAAGCGGTGCGGTTTCAACCCACCGCGTAGCTTCCGCTTTGAATCCCCGTGTTTCAACACAGGGAGAGGTCAAATACCAAACAATGTTAAAATCTTCCAACTAGTGAGAAAAAAGTAATGAGGTGGCCTTGGCTAAAACTCCGTCATTTGTACTCACATTCCGCACATCAAAATGTATTATTGGAAGATTACCCTTTTTAAGGAGATTTGCGCTCACCGAGCTGCGGTGCAGGGGCGTTAGCCTAGGTGCGTCGAAGGCGAGAGCCGACACAAAAAAAATCAAGCATTTATACATACTGCGATCGCAAATCTCTCCAGGATGGGCATATTACTTTGCATATTACAAAAGGAAGTATGGAAGGTGGGCTGGAACTAGTGGTCTGTCCAGCTAGCTTTGAGTAGTTGATTTTCCTTGTATATAAGGAATTGAGACTATTTGAACTTATCATATCTGCCTGGACAGACCACTAGCCTCAGTAGATGAAAAAGGGAGCGATCGCCAGTTTAGCTAAAAATCAAGACACAAGCAAATATGGAGAGAAAGTTGTTCGAGCAGAAGGATGGCAATTCCGAAAAAACACATATCCACTGGACAGAGCCCATCAAGATCCATGTAGAAGACGATCGCACGGGCATGACTGTGAAGACCCTCAAGCGGGCTTTCGCAGATAATCTCTTCTACCTCCAAGGAATAGATGAATCCGTAGCCACGCCCTATGATTACTATATGGCTCTGGCCTATACGGTGCGAGACAGACTACTCCACCGCTTTATTAAGACAGTACGAACCTACAATAAAAAGCAGGTCAAGCTTGTTTGCTATCTGTCAGCCGAGTTCCTCATGGGTCGCAACTTGGGCAATAACCTCGTCAACCTGGGCTTCTACGAGAAAGTTCGCCAGGTTGTTGAAGAGTCTGGACTAGATTTGGATGACTTGATAGAGCAAGAACCAGACTCTGGCTTAGGCAATGGTGGTCTGGGACGACTGGCTGCTTGTTTCCTGGACTCCTTAGCATCATTAGCAATTCCGGCAATTGGCTACGGCATTCGTTACGAGTTCGGTATCTTCCACCAGGTTATCCAGGATGGCTGGCAAATCGAAGTTCCCGACAATTGGCTGCGGTTCGGCAACCCCTGGGAAATCCCCCGTCCTGACGAAACCGTTGAGGTTAAGTTAGGGGGGTACACAGAAGCCTACCACGATGAAAAGGGGCACTACCGGGTTGCCTGGATTCCAGAGCGGACAGTTATAGCCATTCCCCACGATACTCCTGTGCCTGGATACAAAACCAATACAGTCAATCCCCTGCGCCTCTGGAAGGCTGAGGCTAGCGAGGCCTTTAACTTCGAGGCTTTCAACGCGGGAAACTACGACCGCGCTGTTGCCGAGAAGATTAACTCGGAGACTATCTCGAAGGTACTCTATCCCAATGACAACACGCCTCAGGGGCGGGAACTCCGTCTGGCGCAGCAGTACTTCTTTGTGTCCGCATCTCTACAGGATTTGATCCGCATTCACCTGAACACCCACGATAGTTTGGATAACTTACACGAGGGGGTGGCTATCCAGCTCAATGATACTCACCCGGCTGTAGCGATCCCTGAGTTGATGAGACTGTTGGTGGATGAGCACGGCTTTGATTGGGATAAAGCCTGGGAGATCACTGAGAAGACCTTTGCCTACACCAACCACACCTTGATGCCAGAAGCACTTGAGCGCTGGCCGGTAAATCTTATTGGCAATCTCTTACCCAGGCATCTAGAAATCATCTATGAAATCAACCACCACTTCCTTGAAGATGTCCGGACTTGGTTTCCCAATGATGATGAGCTATTGTCCCGACTGTCGATTATTGAGGAAAAACCTGAAAAGCAGATTCGCATGGCTCACTTGGCCTGTGTGGGTAGCCATTCAATCAATGGGGTGGCAGCACTGCATACAGAACTACTCAAACAAGATACGCTGCGGGATTTCGCGACTATGTGGCCAGAGAAGTTCTACAACAAAACCAACGGAGTTACGCCGCGCCGCTGGATTTTGCTGAGTAATCCCAAGCTCGCCGACTTGATTACCTCCAAGATTGGAGACCACTGGCTCAAGAATCTGGATGAACTTAAACGGCTCGAAGCATTCGCTGAAGATCCCGAGTTTCGCGATCGCTGGCGCGAGATTAAGCGGGAAAACAAGCTCAATCTGGCAGCGCACATTTTGAAGCACAATGTCATAGAAGTAGATATCAACTCACTCTTTGATGTCCAAGTCAAGCGGATGCACGAGTACAAGCGTCAGCTTTTGGCTGTGCTGCATATCATCACCCTGTACAACCAAATTAAACGGAATCCGAATGTGGATATCCTCCCCCGGACTTTCATCTTTGGAGGAAAGGCAGCTCCAGGGTATTTCGCAGCTAAGTTGATTATCAAGCTGATCAACTCCGTGGCAGAAATTGTCAATAAAGACCCGGATGTGCGGGGTCGTTTGAAGGTGGTTTTTTTAGCGAACTTCAATGTTTCTCTGGGCCAGCGGATTTACCCGGCTGCTGACCTCTCGGAGCAAATTTCTACGGCTGGGAAGGAAGCTTCCGGAACTGGCAATATGAAGTTTGCGATGAATGGGGCGCTCACCATTGGTACCCTTGACGGAGCAAATATTGAAATTCGGGAAGAGGTGGGAGCTGAGAATTTCTTCCTCTTTGGTTTGACTGCTGAAGAAGTGTACAGGATGAAAGCCAAAGGCTACAACCCGATGGACTACTACCAGAGCAATGGTGAACTAAAGGAGGTCATCGATCGCATTGCAAGCGGCTACTTCTCCCACGGCGATCGGGAACTGTTCAAGCCGATTGTAGACTCGCTGCTGCACCAAGACCAGTACATGCTCCTTGCCGATTACCAGGCTTATATTGACTGCCAGGATCAGGTTGCTGTTGCCTACCGAGATCAGGAGAACTGGACGCGGATGTCGATTCTCAATGCGGCTCGCATGGGCAAATTTTCTTCAGACCGCACCATTGGTGAGTATTGCCAGGAGATCTGGAAAGTGGAGCCAGTCAAAATCGAATTGGAAGAATACAACCAAGAAGACGCAGGTCTAAATGCGAAGAAACAGTCTGTAACCCCCTGATAAGCTGCTACCCATTTAATTTGCAGGTTTTGACTGACGGGGAGAGGGGGAGAGGGGGAGAGAGGGAGAGGGGGAGAGGGGGAGAGAGGGAGAGGGGGAGAGGGGGAGAGGGGGAGACAAGGGGACTGTCCCCTGTTGCGTGTTCCCTGTTGCCTGTTGCCTGTTGCCTGTTGCCTGTTGCCTGTTCCCTGTTCCCTGTTCCCTTTTGAGTAGCGTTTTGATTCACAACCGAAATAGGACTGCTATTAAGGTTATAATTATTCCTCGTGGTTAGCACAATGAAAATGTGGCAATTAGCTTCAGCCTCACGGAGCGAGTTAGAATACTCGCCAGCTCAATGGAGTCCTAAGTACTCACCCACCCATCTCACCCGTGTAACGCGAGTTTTGGAGAATGGGAAAGTCAATATTGCTGTTGTTATCTATTTTCCAAAAAGTTACAGCCCAGCTGCAGAGCAGTTGGAGAATCCACGCCCTCCAGAGGAATGGTGTGTTCAGATAAAGCTAGATAATGGTCGCTGGCACACCCTAAATCCCCCTGAACCAGGGGGGGCTTATTGGTCACTTGAGCTTAAGGAAGTCTCTCCGGGAGTCCGGCTCCAATTTCGCTACAAGGACAGTCAAGGAACCTGGCAGTCTATTACTCCTTTGAGTGATCTGGAAAATGTCTATGGGTCAACTTACGTACCGACTCTGACATATAAGTGGAAAAATCAACCGCCGAGATTCAACCACGGGAAAGTTTTGATGGAAACTTCTCTGGAAGGTCTATTAGCAGGCTACAAGGGCGGCAAGTTAGCTCCCAGAAGTCGTGAGGAGATGTTTCAGCCTTCTATTGCTGGGCGCATTCTTAAAACGGACATACCTGCACTTGTTGCTGAGTGGGCTGTTGATGAGCTGCTGGTTCCAGTTTGCTCATCAGTTGCCGATCGCTCTTATCTCGACCCCAAGTTTAATTATTTGACTTACAATGTTGCGGACGTAGACTGGCAAATTGGCCAGTCCCGGGATTTTATGCGCTTAGTGGATCGATTCTATGAAAATAGTATTTTAATTGTCCCGGACCTGATTTTTGTCCATCAAGTAAAGAACCCATTTGAGGGAACCCCAGACCGATCCCTAGACCGGATTGTTCGCTCTTGGGATGGGGAGAAGCTATTTGTTGATAAAGATGCTTTTTTCTGGCGAGACTATGGAACCTGGATGTTCAAGCTTGCGGATCCAGAGATTAGAAGGCAGGTCATCGAGAAAATTGTAGCCTTCGCCGTCAGGTTTCACTTGAAAATGATCAGGATTGATTATGTGGATGGACTGTTCAAGCAGTATTCAAACCGCGACGAGAATTTCGGGGAAATCTTCATTCGGGAGTTGAAAGCTGAACTTCGTAAAGTTGTACCAGATTTAGTAGTGCTGGGTGAGACCTTTGAATTTAAAGTAGCTGGCAATCCCGCTGTTAAGGATTTAATTGATATTTTCTATGCTCCTGTTGGCTTCTCAATTGTGGAAGAACTGTGCAAGCCACCTGACAAGATGAATCGCCCTCTATATCCTGAGATTAGCCATCTAGTTTCAGAGCTTAATCGAGCAGCTTTTTCCCAAAGGCCGGAAGCGATTTATACACAACTTCACGATGAAACATGGTATGACGAACACATTGGCAGGGGTCGACCTGATGTACCCTGGGCTTATGGTAGCAATCCAGCCGAACTAGTGAAGAGGCAGGGTGAGAAACTGATTTCTATGGGGCTTTTGCAGCCAGAGAACCTATTGGATTATGTCCGCCGCACCGTTCGAAATGCGGAAGCCTTAACAATGTTTACAGCCAAGTTAAGGTACATGTTTGTACCTACCGTTGATTCACTATGTCTGGGTGGTCTGGATGAACAAAACAATTGGAAGATTATCTGGGACGGGGTCACTCCTATCCAGATGAGGGAATGGAAAAAAACGGGTTTATCAGAGCGGAAAATATATTTTTTACACCAGCAGCATCGCGCAGACATGATTAAGCTGCGCCAAATTTTTCGCAATTATACAAAGGTTATTGAAGAGACCCTTCAACCTGTTGTCCAACCTAAAGTATATCATGTCGATACTGAAAATTCCGTGCTTGGGCTGTTTCGTTTAAATCCAGTGCAAATCTCAGACTCTCTTATCATCTTGTTTAATCTTGGGGCACGAGTATTTCGAGATGATGTATATTATGATTACGAGGTGCCCGTACCAGAAGGGTTTGGTGGGAAATGGGAAGTACTTTTTGATGGAGATTGGATTGCTCCCCAGCGACGTTTTCCCAATGAGAAAACAGTTGGGTATCAACCTGGTACAGTGCTTGAAACAACCAGTGGTCAGTACCTGAATGAACCTCTTGTTTTAAGGCTGAGTATCGGGGCAATTAGCTTGATTGTATTGAAGTATTTTCAGGGTCATCGTTAGAATTTTGTTTGTGAGTTTCATGTGTAGTGTGAGAGTGAAATATGTTCGGACTTGCCTTATCTCTGCCCAGCTCAACAGCGTTTAGTTTTGGCGGCAGCAAGCTTTTTCAGATCCTAATTCCTTTAGGAGCGTACATTTTCTTCAAAGAGTTACCATTCGCTGGAAAGCTAATTCAGAAAATTGTTCTATCACTAAACCCCAATGCCTCACCTGAAACCAGTGAATATCGTGTCAGCCAGCTCGTAGGATTTATGAGCTGGAAGATAGGGTGCGATATGGGTTTCTTGATTATTGCGACTGGTGTCGCTCCATGGAGCCGCGCTTTCACATTATCAGGACTAATCCCTTACACAATTCTTCAATATTGTGTTTACTATTTGATTGGACAAAAGATGATTATCTTGGGACAATTGAATCCCTTCAAGGAAGGTTTTGTTCCGAAGAAGATTACTGGACGTCCTCCGCTGTGGAAGCAGTTTTTTTCAAAGTTTTTCCATGAAAACATGAATGCCACAAGCGCTAATGTACCAATGCGGCAAGTCGTGCTTAAGCCTTTTGTGGATTACGGAGGAATAATTGTAAGTTGGTCTTTCTATAATGTTGGGCTGCTTTTCCTTCAGTCTGGAGAGATAAACTTCGCGCCGGTTATACACTTTACCTTTTTGCCAATTATAACCTTTTACATAGTGAACGTCGCCGCTTACATCCTTGGGTATAACTTGGGTGAGTTCCTATATTTGAGGTTACTTGATGCCATAGAGTTATTGGAAAAGTGGAGGCGAGAACAAAAAATTATGGCGAATCCTCACAGCGATGTCTCAAACAGCTTTCTGAATGCTGCACTGTCTCAATGGAAAGAGTTCGAGAATGTTGTAATTTGGCGGTTCCAGCCATTTTTGGCTCGGTACGGTATCAATGTAAGATGGTTCGTTTCCTCCACCTTGGGAGTCATTTTTATCGTTCTCTTACAGCCATACATTTCAGGTCCGATATTTTCTCTGAGCGATCAAGTGAAGCACCTCTGGTTCTCTACATTTGGTCAAATCGATCAAACTCAGCTTCAACAAGTTCTAGCCGCGAGTTCCGTTGGAGAGCTTCCGTCTTCTCAGGAACTGACAGATGGCTTCCCTGCTAGGTGGGATGCTATTTACTTTCCGGATGCAGATTGACTTTTGACACAAATAACAGTCAAATCTGTTTCTTGAGAATTACCTATCTGTGAAAATCCGCGTCATCCACGTCATCCGCGTTCCATTCTTACTATCAAGGATTTTGTTGATGAGAAAGTATTCAAAGTACACTGTTTTCTTTTTCGCAATACTGCTATCACTGCTTTGTGCTTTTAGTAAGCTACCTCCTGCGTGGGCTGCAAGTGATGGTCAGATTAATCAAATACAGTCGAATGCTGCTGCCCTAGCTGATGAAGATTCTCAAGGTGCTAGGGCTAATTCTTCCCCCAGATCCAGAGGAAATCTCGACAATGAAGTCCTCTACTACATCGTTGTGGATCGTTTTTTTGATGCCGATCCAGACAACAACATCCCCGATTATGCATTTCCGTTAACCCCTGATTTGGATAGATACCAAAGGGCATATAACGAAGCTAATCGACTCCTATTGCCCCATTCCTTCGATCCAACCCATCGCTATATTGGTCTCTATTGGGGAGGGGACTTAGAGGGAGTCATCCAAAAGCTAGATTACCTAAAGGATCTTGGTGCTACGAAAATAATTCTTTCGCCAATTCAAGACAACGCAAATGGCCTTATCTATTCCCCTGAGAAAAACAACTATTTGTATCAAGATACAAATACTGACAATGAGAGAGTTGATAATTTTTACGCCCATGCTTTGTCCCCTTTCCACGGCTACTGGACTAAAGACTGGTTTAAGATTGACGAACACTTTCGCGATCCCCTAGACGAATCTGGCGATCAGTTCAACGTGTTTCGTCAATTGCTCGACGAAGCAGGAAAGCGAGATATCGGGATCATTCTAGAATTAACGCTGAATCATACCTCTCCATTCCACTATTTCAGACTCTACCCTGACTTTTATCCGGAGAACCCTGGATACTGGTATGTGGATAATGGTTCTGTCTACCGAAATGGTGAGAAAGTTGCCACCTATTGGGATCCGCCAAATTCACAGCTAGATCCACAAGGTTGGTTCCATCCTCCCCTGCAGATCGACTATAATCGACCTACTCAGGAAATGATTGAGAATGGGATGCTAGGTGGTGGACTGCCCGATCTCAATCAAGATATGCCTGAAGTGGAAAACTATTTGCTAGATGCTGTTAAGTTTTGGCTGAACTTTAACGAGGGTGGATATCAAATTGCTGGCTTTTCCTTGGATGCAGTTAAGCATGTCAATATTGGTTTTTGGCAAAAACTTGAAGATACTGTTCTCTCCATTAATCCCTCTGCAGTCTTAATAGGCGAATATTTCAGTTCAGGCTACCGCAGTGAAGATAGTGTTGATTGGTACAAAAACACTGAGGAGTATACACTCTTTAACTTTAATTTAAGTATGCCCGCCCGTCGGTTTTTCGCGCGAGAGAGGGGTTGGGATGGCCGAACAGCAATTTTGAGAGAGGCAACTCTAGGTCGCAAAGGTACGTACTACAACTATTCTCCTGTGGAGCAATTTTTCCACTGGCTTTTAGATCCATCAGGAACTTTGGAGATTCCCAGGCGCTCTTTGGACTTAGTCTCAGATGATGATGCTAAAGGCTGGATTAATTTTGTAGAAAACAATGATGAACCACGACTGCTGACTGCTTCCCCTCAAATGTCAGAGGAGGCTTACGCCAGTCTGATTAAATTCACGTTTATTAGTCCAGGGGTTCCTATGATTATGTACGGTTTAGAGACTGGACTAGCTGTTCACTATCACCCTGAACACAAGGGACTATTTGGTATCGGTGGCGATCCATTTAATCGCCAAATGATGATCTGGCCTGACTCACCGGGGTGGAATTCTAATCTGTACGATACGACGCGCAAGATGGCTCACCTGCGCCAGAATTATCCAGTGCTCAGGTATGGAAATACCCAATTTCTTTATCCCAGAAATTCTAAGCGGGATGAAGATATTTTTATGTTGCGCTCACCTGTTGCTTGTGAGGCAACATCTTCTAATTGTGCTCAAATACTCTATGCCTATTCCACTTTTGGCGGGGAGTTTCTTCTGTCTTTAGAAGATGAAGGGATTCATCAAGCTGAGGATGCCCAAACGAATATCACTGCCGAGGTTATGGATGGATTGATTCCGGTTAAACTGGAACCGGAGGAGTCAAAAGTACTTATTCTGGAGAGGTAGAAAACCTAATTTTTTCTTGAGGAGGCAGTCTGCAGAAAGCAGGATGCAGCAGGTTTATTTTACTGTGAAATAGATAACTTCTTTAACTCACCATTTACTTTTCCCTCCTGCTACCGGTAACATCCTATTTTGGCAAAAAGAGAAAACTTATTCGCGAGTATTGCTCGCGAATAATGACGAGACTTAGATATCTTCTTGTTCCGAATCAAAAGAAATATCTAGTAAACTCTGGGCTGTCGGACTTGATAACGATAACGGGCTACCCAACAGCCTTATGGGGCGAGTTTCCCTTGATGATCTCAGAAATTTTGGTAGGTTTCGAGAGTAACGATCGCCCACTGTAAACGAGCTGACTGCCTGACCTGACGGGGTGACAACCCTGTCAAACTTCTCACTCAGCTTGCCTGACGTCTACTTGACCTCTCTCAAAATTAGACCTTATTGACAGGTTTATTGAGAATGACTCCCGGTGCGATCACTTTTATTTTCTTCGGCGATCGCCTGAAAGATTAATAAAAATCTTTATTAATAAATTCTGGATATTGCGGTGGAGCTGACGGGGTAACAGGCAAGCCTACGCAGATGGGGTAGGAATTTTCACCCAGTCCGATAAAAATATCAGCTGATTGACAGGTTTATTGATGTTGGCAGGTGACTTGGCGATAGTTACCATTGAGAGCGCGATCGCGCCCGTTACAAATGATAATGACTTTGAACAAGAAAAGAGGAGCGAAAATAATTAGCTTACTACTTGAATTAGAGACATAGCCTGCAAGCCTTTTTGATAACAAGATAATTTATTAATATGGACTTGTAGAAGCCAGACAAAGATTTTTAATGTCTGGATTTTGGCTGAAGATAAAGATTTTTGAAGGTATTCCTGGTAAAATGTGAAAAATATCATGATTTTATCGGTCTTGTTCAAGAGAATAGATAGACCGATCTTTTTTATCATCAAATGGCAGCTCTTTTCAGTTTCCACCTAATTGAGAATAATTATTATTAATTCTTCAGGCGATCTCCGAAGAAAATAAGAGCGATCGCACCGGGGGTCATTCTCAATAAACCTGTCAATAAGCTCGGATTTTGAGAGAGGTCAAGTAGATGTCAGGCAAGCTGAGTGGGAAGTTTGACGGGGTTGTCACCCCGTCAGCTGCCTTACAGAAGTCCTCGAAAGCCAACCAGAACAGCATGGCTGAGATATCAGCCCCAGCGCGGTCTCGCGGAGCGAGTGCCTGCGGCAGCGCTACCTCCAGCCTTAGCGCAGTGCCCAAGATACTGCACTCAAGGTTTTGAGCGCAAAAGCTCACGGGGCGATCACCCCGCTTATCATCGAAGTAAATGAAGCGTGGAGATTGTGTTTATGATCGGATAAATATGCGAGAAAAACTATAAAAAAATATGGGTATATTTTCAGCTAGTTATCTCCTCGCATTTTCCCTAAATTTTTCCGAAGATAATCAGCAACAATCAGAAGATAAGGAATCTTTTCCGAAGATAAGAATGTTTGGCTAAAATAAGGGAAAAACCGGCATGGTTCAATATGTAGAGTGGCAAGGTAACACATAGGGGTGTTAGTCTGGAGAACTCTTAGAACTTTGTCCCGGAGTCCGGTGTCTCCCCCTGCTCCCCCTGCTCCCCCTGCTTCCCCTCTAAGCATGTTACCCTATTTTGAACCATGTCGAAAAACCTAGAGGTACTCAAGGGCTGAAACCTATGATCCATAATAGCTACAGTCCATTTATGAATGAACTTCTTAACTTCTTTTTTAAGTTCCTAAACTTAGGTTGTAAAAATCTGGTTTGAAGAATAAATTGAAAGAAGGGTGTATTGGCTTTAATGTTCTCTTAAAAATGATTTAAAGTTTGAGAGATTTAGAGCGCCTTGTATTGTCAATAAAGTCGAGGGGGACTTATGAAAAGCTTCGACTGGAAAACTTTTTTGAAAAAACATCCGATTTTCTCTCGCCTTAGTGAACAAAGGATTGAGTTGCTTCTCAAAGACGAGGGATCTAAACAAAGGGACTACCCTGAAAACACCTATATTCTTAGAGAAGGAGAGCCAGGTAAATCATGCTTTCTAATCGGAGAAGGAGCAGTAAGAGTTACTGTGGGAAACTCATCGGGCAATGAAATGACTATCGCTACTCTTTCCGAAGATGAGTTATTTGGCGAGATGGCATTTCTCGATCAAAGTTATCCACAACCTAGATCAGCATCAGTGATTGCTATCAAAAATTGCACATTGTTAGAGTTCGAGGGACAGGAATTTGTCAAACTTATCAAGGATAATTCATATCTGGCATTTAATGTCCTCTTAAAAATGAGTGAAAGATTGAGAGATTTAGATCGACTTATATTATCGATGAAGATAAGGGGGCTAATAATGGACTTAAAAACTTTCATCCCCTACATAATCCCCCGCTTGTTGGATGATACGGTACAGTGCCAGACTTAATCAGCTGACGGGGTGACAACCCCGTCAAACCCAAGACTGGGCTTCGCTTAATCCTAGTTGAGTAGGCTTCGCCGCTGCTGTCGCAGTTGATGAAAAAATCAAGCTAGTTCACAGGCTTATTGAGAATCACCCCATAGGTGGTATAGCCTGCGGCGGTAGATTTTGTTTTGATAATGATAATCATTCACTCTTGTTGGGAGTAGCTGTGCTACTCCCGATCTTATTCTGTTGATTTTTTATTCAATGAGCGAGACCTGTTTAATAAACTGATTCCCCAAATTTTCTATTTTTCTCAGGGTAATCGCATCTAATTTTGTATAAATTGTACTTGACATTAGTACAGGATTTCATTAGTTCGTGGCGAAATGAGAAAGGCGATCGCAGGAACTCTCTCCTTGAGTCGCTCTGTGATGTGTAGTTACTTTTCACAAAGTGTTCTATAATGTCTAACTACACCTGACTATATTAAATATCAACTTATTTGTGATGTCTTACTACACATCACAATTGAAAAAGACCTGTATGAGGAGGGTAAACTTAAAGCCCCAAATAGATTAGCGTAAAATTTACGCTAATTATGTTTTTTTTCAAAAGGACAAAGTCAAAAGATGGCAGATTCAGTCCTTAACTAGCCAGCTATGAGAGACATGGCTCTCAATCCTCTTTGATAAAAAGGTAATTTATTGCGGTTATCTTTCATGATAGTTTCAACTCCTACAGTGCAAAAATCCAGGGCAAGCCACCACATTTGTCCATATAAGCCTACCCAGAAATCACTGTGTCTTCTTTCAACTCTCCCTAGCTCTTTTAAACGAGCAATATATTCTTGCATCCCTTGGTTTTTAATAGCTTTTCCTTTCAAAGCTGTAGCAGTATAAGCAATAGCTATAAGTAAAATTAAAGTAGTGAGCCGTTCCTGTTTGGCTTTACTCCCTTCTAAGTTATAACCACCAGTCTTGCAGTCTTTAAACATTGCCTCTATTCCGCTGCGAGCAGAATAAACTTTCAAAACTTCTTCTATACTGGATAGATTAGTTATAATGAACCATGGCTCTTTTTCTTGTTCGCCTTTATGCTTCTGCTTCCAGTACGCTGCTAAATTAAATTGGCCAAAGCCCTTTCTTTTGGTAATATTTATCCCCGACAAGAACAACTTAACTCCGGGGGATTCGGCTAAAGTTCTGAGTTGTAGATAGTCGCCGCTTCTTTTTTTGAAGTGAGTACCTTGTTTTTGTCTAAAGGCAAAATATACTTTTTTCTGGCTCCGTCTGCTTTTGAGCCAGTAGGCAAGTTCTATTCCATGAAATTCTCGGTCTCCTATAATTACAAGTTCGTAGTTTTTCAGTAATCTTAAAACCGGTCTAATAACTGCTTGTTGTTCTTTAAAATTGCTACTGCCTCGTTTCTTGAGGACTTGCCAATAAATTGGTAAAGCTCTTTTTTTCCAGATGACACTGACCATGAAAACATTGTTGTCCTTCCATTGAGTTCTATCCACAGTCAGAATCAATCGGCTATCGTCTGAAAATTCTTTCTCAATAATCAACTTGATTATCGGGAACCAAAAAAGAGAAATACTCAACTTAGGCAATAACAAAAATCTTTGGATATGCTTGCGGCGACTTTCGTACTTTATTGGTAGGGGCTCCCCAAGCGGCTAATCTCTCTATTCTTACTTGTTTATGAACTTGTAGCAGCCAAACTAAAATCTTCAACTTCTGGAATTCAACCTCGGTTAAAGATTCTTGTAATCGGTCTTGATAAACGGATAGAAATTTCATTGAATATCAGTCTAGTACACGAGAGCAGACCGATATTTTTGACCATAAATCTGTCCGATTGAACAGACTTTCAGCTAGTTTAATTAAAAATAGACAAAAAAATGGGTGGTGAGAGCGCAGCTCTCACCACCCCCCCATATAGAATGATTATCATTATTAATAAGAAAGCGATCGCTCTTTTTGGTCATTCTCAATAAGCCTGTGAAGTAGCTTGATTTTTTCATCAACTGCGACAGCAGCGGCGAAGCCTACTCAACTAGGATTAAGCTAAGCCCAGTCTTGGGTTTGACGGGGTTGTCACCCCGTCAGCTTAATCAGAGCGGGGATTGACCAATATTTAGCCAGCGTGCAGACCAAGAGCACAAGCTAGAACATTTGTCAGCTCCGAGCCACGACCAACTAGGCTGAGGAGCAACACTCGCAGCGGTCACCGAGCTGCGGAGCAGGGGCGTTAGCCTAGGTGCGCTCCTTGGCGAGCGCATCGAACAGCCATCACCACACCTTGCTGACCACCACGCTTAGCTACAACAACTAAATAGGTGGGCGTAAATAAACTCAAGTATGTAAAGATATGTAAAAAACAGTTGGACAATTAGGGTGATCGCACCTTGGGGAAATTACTTGAGGACACACAGAAAGCTATAAAGTCTGAGAATGAAGGGAAAAAACAGGTAGTGCTAAATATGTAGTGATAGAGTCCTTTCTCTAAATTTTTATTGTCAATTATTGACTTTTTCAATCTTTAGCTATATAAGTAAATAAAAGACTAATATTGTCAAGCGATCGCCGCCGAGAAAGTCTTGTTTTTATTTAATAAAACTGGAGTTTAGACTAAATTTCAGGAAAGACATGAAGTTCAGTGTTAGATATCTATTGTCTGAAATCCTTACGACAAGAGCTATAGAGCGTTCTGGATTATCTGGAGTTCTATTTTTGTTATGATTTTTTGTCGAGTTTGACCAACCTAACCAATACTCTAAACTCTTAAAAAAATTCTGCGATCGCTTAATAGCTTTATAGCATTTGGTCAATTCGGTTAATTCATAAGTCCCTATAGTGCCTATATTTAGAGGGTGTCAAGCAATAAAGTCCATCAAAAACAAAAAGAACATGCCAGAACACAAAACTAAGGAACTGAAACTTTTAGAACTCAAAAAATGCAACTCGGTAGCTGATATCGTTGAGGGAATGATTCTCTGCTCTTTTGGTGCCAGGATGCTTGGAGAAGTAACAGCCAAAATCAGCGAATGGATAACCAACGAGAAGCCACCAGCTGCTATCTACGATGGTAAATTAGACACTCCCTTAGGTCGCTTGCTCAAAGAAATGGTAAATCGAAAGTGGCTGGCCCAAATAGTTTCTCAAAAAGACTATTCGGAAACCTTTACAACCCAAGAGAATGCGATTGTTATAGGAGCTTATTCACACAGTTTTGAGGAAAGTTTATCCAATCAGCCAGGAGAAGCTATTTTTATTAACCAATTCGGAATGGCAAAGCCAGGTAAAATATCAGATGGTTATTTTCCTAATGTCGTTTTCTCCGATCCAACCTTTGTAATTCCAGTGATTTTTACCACCCTTGAAGAAAAGTTAAATGGAAAAAGTACAAAGGTTTCGCAATTCATCAAACAAATCGCTCAATATGGCGGATTAGCTTCCGAAGTAAGTAAAGGAGCCAATACATTTTTGGCAATGGTAGAAGATCCTGAATGTACCGTTTTTCTTACCATAAGCGGAGCCATGACAATCGCAAAAATGGGACTTATTATCTGCGATATGATCGATATGGGTATGGTTCATGCTATCTGTAGCACGGGAGCTTTAATGGCTCATGGATTGGTTGAAAGCGTCGGCTTAAACCACTTTAAATACAATCCAAAAGAGGACGACGCCAATTTAGCCAAACGGAGAATGAACCGTGTAACCGATACCCTTGAACCAGAAACTAATTTAGATCATATTGAATATATAATTGCAAAAATTTTGGATCAATACAACAGAAAACAACCCTTAAGCCCGCGAATTTTTCATGAGGCGATCGGTGAATACCTTTCAAAACAACATCCCGAGCAAAGGGGAATATTGAAATCCGCTTATGAGAAAAAAGTTCCTATTTTCGTGCCAGCCTTCCATGATTCAGAAATAGGCAACGACGTCTACATCCACAACTGCACTAGAGAAATTCAGGGCAGAGATCCTATCACTTTTAATCTGGAGCTAGATACGAAGTATTTGCTGGATATTGTAACCAATTCTCAAAAGATTGGGATTTTTACGATTGGCGGCGGCGTACCGAGAAATTTCATCCAAAATGTAGCGCCCTTAATAGAAATTATGAATGAACGGCAGGTAGCCAACTTCCCAGAGAAAAAGTTTTCTTATGGCTGCCGTATCTGTCCCGATCCAATGTATTATGGGCACTTGTCAGGATGCAGTTATTCTGAAGGGATGTCCTGGAGAAAAATGGATACTAAAGGTCACTTCAGTGAGATCCGTGCAGACGCTACTCAGATCTGGCCGTTTCTTGTCAAATTTGTCATGGAAGCTCAGGAGAATTCTTAAGACCCTAACTTTGCCAGCAGAAGATGAAGGAGAACCGATGAGAGAGCCTCAACAGGCATTTGCCCCCTTGGATCCGAACGACATATCGAGACCCAATGGTCACTTTTTTGGGTTTCCCTACACCGTCGAGGAGGCTAAGCTCGTTTTTCTGCCCGTCCCTTGGGATGTCACCACATCCTATAAAGATGGGACGGCTGAAGGCCCTCAGGCGATTTGGGAGGCCTCAATGCAGGTAGAGTGGCACGACTTTCACGTCCCCCAGGCTTGGCAAATCGGTCATGGAACTCTGCCCATCGATCCAGACATTCGGGATAAAAACAAAGCCATGCGACTCCTTGCCAAAGCCATCATTGACTATCAGGCCAATGGCGGACACCACAGGGATAAGACCATTCAACAGGACTTGGAAACGGTCAATCAAGCCTCGGTGGCTTTGAATGATTGGGTGTACACCCAGACGCAAACACTACTCGCTCAAGAAAAGCTGATTGGTTTGGTTGGTGGAGAACACAGCGTCTCTCTGGGACTGATGAAGGCTTTGACCCAAAAGCACGGTGATTACGGTATTTTGCAGATTGATGCCCACGCCGATTTGCGTCAAGCTTACGAGGGCTTTACCTACTCCCATGCCTCCATCATGTACAATGCTTTGCAGCTGCCTGTTAGTCGCTTGGTACAAGTTGGCATCCGGGATGTTTGCGAAGAGGAACTCGAACGGGCAAGAGGTGATCGTCGGGTGGTGATGTTTGATGACTGGCAATTAAAAACCAAGACCTATCAGGGCATTACCTGGGCCACCCAATGTGAGGAAATTATTGCTGCCCTCCCCAACAAGGTTTATGTCAGTTTTGATATTGACGGCTTGAGTCCCGAGTTTTGCCCCCACACTGGCTCCCCTGTACCGGGCGGCTTGGATTTTAACCAGGCTGTTTATTTAATTCAGACCTTGGTTAAGGCTGGTAAAACCATTATTGGCTTTGACCTGTGTGAGGTGGCACCTGGTCCCTCCGACGAATGGGACGGTAATGTTGGTGCCCGTTTGCTGTACAAGCTTTCAAACTTAATGCATGCTTCCCAATAGCCTTCTGTGTAATCTAGCTACCTTGACTACTTCGCTTAAATGATAACAACTTATTTACAATCGAGCCAGAGAGCTTGGGCAAAAGCGATCTCCAAACCAGCCAAAGAATTTGACCTCACTCCTTTGCCTATCCTCTCCGGTAAAATACCAGAAGGCTTATGCGGCACCCTCTATCGCAACGGACCGGGAAGGCTAGAGCGAGGCTCTCGCCGCGTCGGTCACTGGTTTGATGGGGATGGTGCCATTCTTGCTGTGCATTTTACCGAGGAAGGGGCAAAAGGCGTCTATCGCTATGTAAAAACCAAGGGCTATCTGGCTGAAGAGAAAGCGGGCAAATTCCTCTATAGCAACTATGGCATGACCGAACCCGGACCAATCTGGAATTACTGGCTGCACCTATTGACTAAGAATGACCTACTGAAAAATACAGCCAATACCTCAGTCCTGGCTCTACCTGATAAACTCTTGGCGCTGTGGGAAGCAGGAAATCCCCATGCCCTTGACCTGCAAACCTTAGAAACTAAAGGTCTGGATAATCTAGGGGGACTTGCTCCCAATCAGCCCTATTCAGCCCATCCCAAACGTGACCCTCAAACTGGGGAGATTTATAGCATTGGTATCGATGAAAAATTTACTTTGCATCTCTACAGGAGCGATCGCACTGGCAAAATTGTGCAAAAAGCGGGTGTCAAGTTCAATGATGTCCCATTTCTGCACAGCTTTGTCCTGGCGGGGCAGTATCTCATCTTTTTCATTCCTCCTCTACGGTTAAACCAACTCCCCATGCTTTTTGGGTTAAGCAGCTATTGCGATGCCCTTCAGTGGCAGCCTAGTATGGGAACTCGGATTTTAGTCGTAGAGCGAGAAACCCTAGAAGTGGTCAGTCGAGGTGAAACTGAACCTTGGTTCCAGTGGCATTTTGGCAATGGCTGTGTCGAGGCAGATGGATCAGTGAGGCTAGATTTAGTTCGGTTTTCAGACTTCAACCAAACCAACGAGTATCTCAGGGAAGTGACAACAGGTCAAACCCATACCCCTTCCTATGGAACGCTGTGGCAGGTGCGACTCAATCCCAAAACTAGCAAGGTTATAGAAATACAGCAGGTGGTAGATAGGTGCTGCGAGTTCCCTGTTGTACAGCCGCAGCAAATTGGACAACCTTGGCGCTATACTTACCTAGCACTACATCGGCGCTCTACAGAGATTGGCAGGGAGTGGTTTGGTGCTATTGCTCGCTTTGACTATCAAACGGGGTCGCTGAGTGAAGCCGACTTGGGGGAGAATAGCTATGTAGTTGAGCCTATCTATGCAGCAGATGCTCTTAATCCAGAGCGAGGATGGGTACTGACGGTTGTTTATGACGGCAATATAGACAGGAGTGAAGTTTGGGTGTTTGACGAGGGCAGTCTGGACGAAGAACCCTTTTGTCGATTGGGCTTACCGGAGATAATTCCCCTCAGCTTTCATGGCACTTGGAAACCTGCATAAGCAATTCAACATTCCCATTTTTAGGCGCATCGCACCAGCAACCTGGTAGGTCTTTTGATGAATCACCAAGACCGCTTGCTGTACACGATGCAATACTTTCACGACCAATGACTAATAACTATAAAATTACTATACTTTCGCACTTTTTTTTCCCAACTCTTCCAGGCGGGGCGATCGCGTCGGTCAACGTCCTGACGGGGTGGCAACCCCGTCAGGAGTTTCAGCCTCAGCAACCTGACGCGGTGACAACCCCGTCAGGATACTGAGGCAAACCGAGAGACTGTAGTTTAAGGGCGCATCTCAATAATCCCAGGATTTACGCAGTAGGGGCGAGTTTTAGTCAAAAAGCTCTGATGATTTCCACCGATACAATTTTTCATTTAATAACAACAAAAAAAAATTGGCTCTTCCGTAGTTGTTATGCTAAACTAACGTCTGGAAAGAGGGAACAGAGAACGGGGAATAGTAAGACTAAAGCATGACAACAATTTTCTCGAAAATTATCAAAGGTGAAGCACCAGCTTCATTTGTTTATCGAGATGAAAAGGTATCAGCCTTCATGGACATTCAACCAATTAACCCAGGACATGTTCTAGTGATACCAAATAAAGAAGTTGCGTTTCTTGCTGATCTAGACGAAGACACCGGAACTCATCTATTCCGAATTGGGCATCGAATTGCCAAAGCTCTGCGTAACAGCGGTCTCAAATGCGAAGGAGTCAATATGTTTCTCTCTGATGGTGAAGTCGCAATGCAAGACGTATTTCACGTACACCTGCATGTCTTCCCAAGATTCAAAGGAGATGGTTTTGGGTTGCAATTTGGGAACAATTACTTGAACTTGCCGAAGCGATCGGCACTAGATCGCACTGCAGACGCTATCATATCTGCCTTGGAAAAAGTGGGATAACCAAGAGCTGAATTTGATGTCGCATTCGCGGTGCAAATTAGCCTGGGAGAATACAGCAGTGAGCACCGATAGGCTCTAATACTGTTGAAATACCTAATACAAAGTCAACATCAACTCTTGTTGATATTTTTTCGTCAGTGCATGATCAAGTCCCAATAAATTAAATATAGAAATCATGGCTTTTCTAGCACCATCATTCCTATATTTGCGACTTGTTTGTACGACTTCTAAAAACAGTTGTAATGCCCCTTCATAGTCTTCTACCAATGTCAACCGCGCTGCTTTGGCAAATAACTGGTCTAATTCACTTACCCCTGGATTTTCAGCTACCTGCTTAAATTGAATTAATGTCTTGATAGACTGTGCTTTAGGGTAATATTCTCGGTTATCTACCCCAATGGTTTCTAAAATCTTTTCTGCGTAATCTAATTGATTGATACGCACCAGAAATTTCGCTGCTTCAATTGCTAAACCAGAATTTTCTGGATACTTCGCAAATAACTCATCAAACAGATGTTTTGCTCGCCTTGCATCTTGGGAAGCGATCGCCTTGTGAACCTCTTCCAGTCCCAATTCCAACTCTGACTTGAGATGCAACTGTGCCAGCAATTCCCGCAATTGGGGTTCCGGTAAGACACCAACGAATCCAGGAATCATCTTTCCATTGGTAACAATTCTCACATCTGGCACGCCTTCAATGCCAAAATGATTCGCTAAGTCTTGATTCTGGTCAATATCTACCTTTGCCAAAATAAAGTCATACTCCTTTACCAGCTTTTCTAACATTGGCTTTAACAACTGGCAAGGACCACACCAAGTAGCAAAGAAGTCAACTAATACAGGTTTTTCGTAGGAATTTTCGATAACTTCTGCGTTGTAGTTACAGCTATTAACTTCAACCGAATATCCCATTTATTTATCCCCTTCTAACTTTCTGAATAAATTATTGCGGTGAATTCATACTAAGTTTCCTTCTACAAAGATATCAAATAATCCACGAGACTGTGTTGCGGCTTAGCCAACCCCATATAGCAATCGGAATTGATTTGTAAAAAAGAACAGACGAGGAGACAGGGAGCAGGGGAAGCAGGGGGAGCTCCCGGGAGCAGGGGAAGCAGGGGAAGCAGGGGAAGCAGGGGGAGCAGGGAACAAGGAACAGGGACTCGCGCTTACTAGACTAGACTAGGGCTTGCTGAAAAAGTCTCTCGAGGGAATCTAGAAGCCACACAGCGCCGCCTTATGGTAGTTTCGTCCCGAAGGTTTCCAAATTTCCCCAGCGATCACTGATGAAAGTGCAAGAGTTTTGAGACTCTAGACTTAACATGAAAAGTATAGAGTCAATTCTTAGATGAACTGCTCCAATCTGCTCCGCTGAGATTGGAGTTTCCCGATATCTCATTTCAAAAACGTCCCTAATCCCTCCTTTGGCTAAACAACGACTTGACACCCTATTAGTAGACCTTAACCTCTGTCCCTCTCGGCAACAAGCCCAGGGGCTGATTCGGTCTGGAAAAGTGAAGGTAAATCAACAGGTAATTGATAAACCAGGC
Organism: Xenococcaceae cyanobacterium; assembly: GCA_051439465.1. GTDB lineage: Bacteria > Cyanobacteriota > Cyanobacteriia > Cyanobacteriales > JBFRWF01 > JBFRWF01. The sequence continues at coordinate 29,364 of JBFRWF010000176.1, forward strand.
ACAGAGGTCAATCCCTCAGCACAAATTCAGCTACAAAAAAAACTGCCCTATGTTTCTCGCGGAGGTGAAAAGCTGGCTAAAGCCCTTGAAGTCTTTAATATTTCTGTAGAAGGGCGCATTTGTCTCGATGGGGGTATTTCTACTGGCGGTTTCACTGATTGCCTGCTAAAAGCGGGTGCTAAACGGGTTTACGGGGTAGACGTTGGCTACGGACAAGTCGCCTGGAGTTTACGCCAGGATGAGCGTGTGGTGTTAAAAGAACGAACAAATTTTCGCTACCTTACCTATGCTGATTTGTACGGTAACGATCCCCCTGCTGACTTGGCAGTGATGGATTTATCGTTTATTTCCCTTACCAAAGTTCTCGACACTCTCTGGAACCTACTGGGATCGCCACGGGAATTGGTATTACTGGTGAAGCCCCAATTTGAAGTGGGGCGCTCGCGGGTGGGCAAGAAAGGCGTTGTCCGCAACCCCATTGATCAAGCCCAGGCAATTTTCCAAGTTCTTCACGCTTCTCAAAAGCTGGGCTGGCAATATCGCGGCTTAACTTGGTCCCCTGTCACTGGACCAGCAGGGAATGTTGAATACCTACTGTGGCTTAGCACCAATAGCCAAACCAAGTTCCCCGATTTAGAGGCAATTATACAAACTACCCAAGCAGCGATCGCTCACTTTCACTTAGAGAGGTTTAGCTAGTGCAGGGTTTCTAAGCTTCTCGGCGATCGCGGTAAAGTATCTCGGTTTTGAGAATAATATAGCGTATTCCCCTTTCTCCTCCTCCTGCCCGGAGGCGGACTGCCTTCTGCCTCAAAACCAAGCCAGGGAAGGAATCTTACATCGAACTCAGGTTTCTTAAGTTCCTAAACTTCGGTTTTCCGAAGATAAGAATCTTCTTAAGTTCCTAAACTTCGGTTGTTCTTACAAAAGCTTGAACTATACACTGCTGAATATACACTAGTTCGACCATGCCTTCTGGCGATTTCACTCAGAATGGTTGGAGGGAACGGAACTCGGAATTGACGACTCCGCACACTGATCCGTCGGGTACAGTGTAGGCGACTTGGCGCTAGTTCGCCAAGATTGCCTTCGTCATTAGCCTTAGGACCGCCAGTTTAGCTAAGCTGTTGTCCATTTAACTTGCATATTCAACTTCCTAGTTTTAGTCATTAGTCATTAAAAGCTTTCTCCGATGTCCCCTGTGTCTTCGGTGTCTTCCCCTCCTAATTCTCCCAGTCTCTCAGTCCCCCAGTTTCCCAGTCTCCTTGTCCTCTTTCTCAGACAAAAGATGCCGTGAAAAGTGAGGAACTGGGAAAAGTTGTCAAAACCGCTTGAGGTGTGCATTTTTTTCTTAAGTTTCACCAATGGGAGCAGCTCGATAGAAATAACGTATTCTCGTTTATTTATGGAGGAGGCTGAGCGGTGAACATAGAAACCATAAAGCATAAGATTCAGACCACCCAACAGCGGGTAGAGATTCTGTCGCGCAATACCAGCCAATTACTTTTACAACCGGAGCTGCTGTCAGTGGTTCTAGAGGAACTCTCCATAGCTTTGGAGGAGTTGCACACGCAGTATGAGGAATTGCTCGCCACTCGTCTTCGAGATATTACAGAACACAAGCGGGCGGAAGCAGAAATGCAAAAGGCTCTAGCGAAGGAAAAAGAACTCAGCGAACTCAAAATCCGCTTTATCCAAACGGTCTCCCACGAATACCGCACACCCCTGAGCATCATTCTGCTCTCTGCTGGAGTGATAGAAAGCTGCATCCTCCCAAAGCACGAGGAGAAGAAACAGCGAAATTGCCAGAGAATTAAAGCTGCTGTCAAGCATATGACTGAGCTGCTAGAACAGGTTCTAGTCTTTAACCAAGCTGAGACTGGCGAACAGGAGTTTAATCCCACAATCCTCGATTTAGAGCAGTTCTGCCGCAATTTGATTGAAGAACACCAAGACCTCGCTGGCACTAAGCACAAGATACAGTTTACCAGTCGAGGCAAATGCCACTCTGCCTACCTGGATACCAAATTGCTAGGACAGATCCTTGGTAATTTGCTCTCGAACGCGCTGAAGTATTCCTCCGAAGGGAATGCCGTTCGTTTTGAACTCACCTGTGAGGATAACAAAGCCATCTTTCAAATTCGGGATCAAGGCATAGGCATACCAAAGGAAGACCAAAGCCGTCTGTTTGAACCTTTCCATCGAGCCACCAATGTTGGTACTCTTCCTGGGACGGGACTGGGGTTAACAATTGTCAAAAAGGCTGTGGATTTACATGGAGGAGCGATCGCCTTTGAGAGCGAAGTCGGCATTGGTACAACCTTTACTGTCATCCTCCCCCTGAAGCGTTAATCTGTATATTTTTATCTGTATTTTTTCGTCAGTTGTAAAAGAGCTTTATGATTGTTTCTGAAATTTTTATTTACCCGATTAAATCTTGTCAAGGAATTAAACTTGAGCTAGCTGAAGTAACACCTAAAGGATTTGCCTGGGATCGGGAATTTATGTTGGTAGATCGCAAAGGGAAGTTTCTCACCCAAAGACAGTATCCTAATTTAGCTAGAATTCAAGTGCAAATCTCCGGAGATATTATCTCGCTCTCCGCAGGAGATACTAACTTAAAACCGTTGATTTTCAAGTCTACTCTTACCGGACTAGAAATAGAGGTTGATATTTGGCGCGATCAAACAATAGCAATCGATCAGGGAGATGAGGTGGCAGAGTGGTTCCAAAGGGCACTGCAACTAAATTTAGAGCAAAAGTGCCGTTTGGTCAGGCAATCTCCTAAATATATTAGACCCATTGATAAAAAATATGCGGTTAGGGAAGATGAACCTGTTAGTTTTGCCGATGGGTATCCATTTTTAATCACTTCTACAGCTTCATTAGTAGAGTTAAATAGAAGGATTAGAGAATTTCACAAAGATAATAATCAAGAAGTGCCAATGAATCGATTTCGACCCAATATTGTAGTCAATACCAGTGAACCTTTCATTGAGGGAGAATGGAAATTAATTTCAATTGGTGGAGTAAAATTTGCTGTCGTAAAGCCATGTAGTAGATGCATCATCACCACAACGGATCAATTTACTGGAAAGAGGAATAACTTACGGGAGCCATTGAGAACCCTGAGTACATTTCGGCAATTTAGTAATAGAGATATCATGTTTGGGGAAAATATGATTCCGAGAACGACTGGAGTTGTGCGGGTGGGTGACAAGGTTCAAATTCTAGAGATGAAGGTGACTGGGGACTAGAGTATCGGTCTAGAAATAAGGGTTGACAAAAAAGAGGTGATATGCAATCAACACCTCCCCAAGTGTTGGCGAGCAAAATCAGTGATAATCCGTGTCATCCGCGTCATCCGCGTTCTATCCGCCCATACACTTAACCAACCCTTAAACCCAAATCCTAGATACACAACCGCAGCATTCTGTCAAGTCTGAATACTTGACCGATGTCCTAGGATATGGTGACTGGTGAGAGGGGTTTTTCCAGCATGAGGAAGGAACACCTAAAGATAGTCCCCAATATTACTCCCAATCACTGCGATGCTCGACGATGCTCGACGATGCTCGAAATCGAAGATTTCTGCGTATCGGATCACTAATCACCAGTCCCTAGATCAGACTTCGGCTTCCACAGGCTCAGACTCCTGAGAGACAGGTTTCTCATCTTTGATTTTGATAGTCAAGTAGCGAATTACTTCATCACTCAGGCGCATAGCTCGCTCTAGGGGTAGAACTTGCTTCCCGTTCGCTTTGTAGTTCATCTGGATGTAGATACCATCCAGATGCTTTTTAATTTCATAAGCCAGCCGTCGCTTACCCCAATTCTTAATTTGAATATCCTCGACTTCATACTCTTTGAGGAAGTCCCGATATTTGTTGATTTCCTTCTCCACCCGGTCTTCCGACAAATCCGGACGCAGGATGTACATCATTTCGTAACTTTGACTCATGGTGTTGATCTCCTTCTGGACAAGATGGCCTCTTTATAGTCAGCTAGACAAAACCAGATAGTGTTATATCTACCAATGAATAAAGAAGCAAGGAATTAAAATCTTACTACTACTATGCTCGCGATCGCTAGTAATCTAGTTTAACTGGTCGCGCTAAGAGTCTCCCACTATACCGTAGGGGAAGCTTTCCCAGCTAGTTAATAACTCAACATCTCCTTAAAGTTATGGCGCAACGCTACGTCCGAGTTAAAACCACCCAAGGACAAATCTACTACGGATTACTCCAACTTAGCCGTAGTGTGGAAGTTCTCGACGCACCGCCCTGGTTAGGGGGGCAACCCACTAACTTGGAGTTGGAACCTGATAGTTACCAACTGCTAGCTCCCTGTGCTCCTTCTAAAATTGTGGCTGTAGGCAAAAATTATCGCCATCACGCCGCTGAAATGGGGACGTCTGTGCCAAAGGAGCCACTGTTATTCCTCAAGCCCCCTACTACTGTTACTGCTGATGGTAAACCTATCTATTATCCAGAACAGTCACATCGAATCGATTATGAAGGGGAGTTGGCACTGGTGATTGGCGATCGCACTAAAAACTGCACGCCAGAGCAAACCCGTAGTAAAATCTGGGGCTATACCATCGCTAACGATATTACCGCTAGGGATTTGCAAAAAAAAGACGGTCAATGGACAAGGGCAAAAGGCTTTGATAGCTTTTGTCCCTTGGGTCCCTGGATCGTCCGGGAGTTGAGTGCTGGGGCGAGGCTGCAAACCTTTTTGAATGATGCTTCTGAACCCCAACAATCAGCATTGATCGATGAGATGGTTTTTTCCCCAGAATTTCTTGTCTCCTACATCTCTCAAGTGATGACACTATTACCAGGGGATGTGGTGTTAACGGGAACACCCCAGGGAGTAGGACTGATGCAAGAAGGCGATCGCATCCGCGTGGAAATTGAAGGCATTGGTTATTTAGAAAATTACGTCGTTGCTCCGAAATCGATATGACTTCAGTCTAAAATTGAAATATTATTTAACATTTGAAGCCCCTATGAAAGCAAACGTAGAAATCTACACCTGGAGCAGTTGCCCTTTCTGCATCCGCGCCAAGGCATTATTAACGAAAAAAAGGGTTGACTTTACCGAATATTGTATAGATGGAGATGCCCAAGCACGGGAGGAGATGGCACAAAGAGCCAATGGACGCAGAAGCTTGCCACAAATCTTTTTCGATGACCAACATATCGGTGGTTGTGATGACCTGTATGCCTTAGAGGTTAGTGGTCAGCTTGATTCCCTCCTTCAAGATCGCGTCCAAAGTCGCGCCGCTTAATCCATTCAAGATAGCAGAAGGCAATTTAACTGGTAGCGCCCAGGAGTCTCCTACTATACCGTAGGCTAAGCCTTCCCTTAGGGTAGGTTAGTGGTGAGAGGAATGGGCGCTCCCGTGACTGGTGATTAGGGATCTGACGCGCACAAATCTTTCGATTTCGAGCATCGCAGTGATTGGGAAGTTCCCACTTCCTGTTTTCCAGTTCCCAATCACAGAATTTTAACGGCAGGTTCAACCCCCCGCTATAAATTCATCCTAGTTACCAGTCACCTCCTCACCTCCTCACCAGTCACCAGTCACCATTAAAGGAAATAGGCGTGAAATTTGCATTTATCCTTGACCCCCTATCGCAGCTCGATCCGGGGCATGATACCAGTGTGGCGCTGATGGAAGCTGCACAAGCGTTGGGACACGAAGTTTGGGTAACTCAGGCGCATCAGTTGAGTGTTCTCAAGAGTCAGGCTTGGGCAATTCTCGAACAGGTGCAACTAAAGCCAGTGGAACTGGTAGATGGTCGCTGGGTAGCTGATGAGCATTGGTATCAAGTCTCTAGTGGTATCCTTAAACCCCTAGAGGAAATGGACGCTGTGTTCATGCGCACTGATCCGCCAGTGACGATTCCCTATCTCTATGCCACTTATATTCTGGACTTCATGGATCCAGAAAAGACCCTGGTGATTAATTCCCCTCAAGGATTAAGGACAGCAAATGAGAAAATGTACGCCTTGCAGTTTCAGCAGGTAATTCCGGAAACGATTGTCAGTCAGGATAAGTCAATTATCCGGCAATTTGTTGAGGAAAAAGGAGCTGCTGTGATTAAGCCTTTGGGTGGGAAAGCCGGAGAAGGGATTTTGTTTTTGCCAGCAGGCGATCGCAACTTCAATTCTCTGATCGAGATTAGTACCAAACAAGGTCGAGAACCGGTGATAGTTCAGACTTATTTACCAGCAGCGAAAGAAGGAGACAAGCGAATTATCCTCCTGAATGGCGAACCCATTGGGGCTGTGAATCGGATTCCCACTGGCAATGAATTTCGCGGCAATATGGCGGTGGGTGGGAGAGTGGCTAAAACGGAAATTACCGAAAGAGAGCATCAGGTTTGTGCTGCAGTTGCCCCAAAGTTACAAGCAGATGGCTTGTATTTTGTTGGTCTTGATGTGATTGGGGGCTATCTTACGGAAGTCAATGTTACTAGCCCTACTGGTATCCGAGAGATTGACCGCCTCAACAACATTTGTCTTGGCAAGCAGGTGATTGAATGGGTGGAGGGGGCAATGCCTCAACTGGTTGCGCTCAGGAGCCTCCCACTATAGCAATCGGAATTGATTTGTAAAAAAGAACAGAGGGGGAGAGGGGGAGAGGGGGAGACGGGGAGACGGGGAGACTCCGGAGAAAATCGATGCTGAGTTATTTAATGCCGACAGCATTGGTTTCACGAATCAAATTTCATTGCTATATACCTTAGGAGTAGCGATCGCCTTACCTGTTATTTTTATACTACCAGTTGGTATTTTATTTTAACGCAAGTCCCTTGGATCAACAGCTTCGAGCTGCTGGACTTGAGCCGGAAGAATGAAAATTCCGCAGTTTCCTTCCTGCGATCGCTCGACCAAATCACAACAGTCGAGTAACAGACCATATCCATTCTTCGTAAATATATAGAATAATGAAACTAGATTAATATTTGTGAAAATCACCGGGATTGACCGGATAATTTTCACTCCCTCTCATCCCACGCTCACCAGTCCGGGTAGAGACGTGGGGCTTCTCGCGACTAAGCTAAAGCTCACTCTATCAGGATTTATGCACGCTCTTTCAATTCCCACCTGGATTATTCATATCTCCAGCGTCATTGAGTGGATTGCCGCTATCTGGTTAATTTGGACTTACGGTGAAGTCACTGGCAATCGCTACTGGTGGGCTTTGTCCTGCGCCATGATACCAGCTCTTGTCAGTGCCATGTGTGCCTGTACCTGGCACTTCTTTGATAACGCTGAATCTTTGGAATGGCTTGTCACCCTGCAAGCATCGATGACAGTAGTGGGAAACTTTACTCTCTGTGCTGCTGCTTGGTGGATTTGGCGTTGTGCTCGCCAGTCTGATAGGAGTAGGGTGAGCAAATCTGCCAAAATCAAAACCACCGTTGATATTTCCAAGGCAAAATGATAATTTCCAAAGATACCTTATTTGCCCTTTCCCTATTTCCCTACCTGGGATTTTTGTGGTTTATTACTCGTTCGGGACAGACACCGCGTTTGGCTCTGATTGGGTTTTACGTCCTTCTAGTTTTTGTTGCTGTTACTATTCCCGCCGGGATTTATGCCAAAGTGCATTATGGCGAGTCTTTGGCGAATATCGATTGGTTGCACGGAGGAGCGGAATTCTTTTTGACTCTTTCTAACATTTTGGTAGTGCTGGGCTTCCGACAAGCAATCTTGGAACTTAGGCGCTTATCTTCGTAAAACAAACTGGACTTTACAGGGAATAGGGAACAGGAATAGGGAATAGGGAATACTCGATCACTGTTGCCCGTTGCCCGTTCCCTAACTTTTGAAGGATTGTCCCGGCTCCGGACTGGTAGCCCGCCAATTCCCAATTCCCAAACTTACCAAAATCCCGCCTTTCCACTGGGCATAATCGTTCGCCAATTTTTCTTCGCTTGCGCCAGTTGTTCCTTACTCACTTTGGCATCGGTAAGATCAGCGCCAGAGAGATTTGCTCTTTTTAAATTGGCATTATTGAGATAGGCAGATTTCAAATCTGCCCCCCGAAGATCAGCGTCCTCCAAATTGGTATTGCTTAAATAAGCCCCACTCAAATTGGCATTCTGCAACAATGCCTGACTTAAATTCGCACTGCCAAAATCAGCTTTTGACAAATTCGCCCCCTGCAAATCGACTTTTATCATCTGGGATTGATGAAAATTCACCCCAGACAAGTTGGCTTTTTTGAAATTAAGGTAGTTTAAATTCTGCTGGGCAAAATCTTTATTACCCTTTGAATATTCGTTGATTATATCCGTAGCATCTAATTTAGTCCGAACTTTCTTTCTTCCCGATAACTTCCCACTAACTGGTATGTTAGTTCTCACGTTGCGACTACTAATACTTCCAGAACCGATATAACCGGATTTGTGTAAATTGCCACTCATTTGTTGGTTTCTGCGGTCACTACCAACAGGAATATTCCTGGATTTATTCTTTATCGGTGGTTTATATAATTGGAGTTTGGGGGATTTCAAACTCTCAGAAGAAGGTAAATTGTCAGTTGGTTTATCTCCAGGAGCGCGTTTTGTATGCAGGCTCTCAGCCAAACTCTGGGAATAAGGTTGAAGATCGAGGGCATTCAGCACTTGATCAGCGGACTGGTAGCGATGACGGGTGGACATCTCCACCATAGTTTGTAAAACTTCTGCGAAAGGCTCGCTGATATTTACGTATTTCTGCCAGGATATTTCCCCAGTTGAGGGATCGCAACCCAAGTCTTTAGGAGATTTGCCCGTGAGTAAATAAATACAAGTAACGCCAAGAGCATAGATGTCGCTAGCATAAATAGGTCGCATTGCCATTTGCTCTGGTGGGGCAAAACCGAAGGTACCAACTGCAAAATTCGTAAAAGCCGTCTGAGCATAAGTGTTGGAAGCTGCCACTGTGTTGACCTGATCTTTAACAGCTCCAAAGTCAATTAACACCAGTCGCTTGTCTTGCTCGCGACGGATTAAGTTAGCTGGTTTAATATCCCGGTGAATCATCTTATGCGAATGGATGTCCTTGAGAATTGGCAGCATTTCGCTAAGGAATTGCTTCACTCCCGCTTCGCTAAACGGACCATTCTGTTTCACTTCCTTTTCAAGGTTGTGACCCTTAATATACTCTTGTACTAGATAGAATTGCTGGTTATCTTCAAAGTAGTCCAACAGCCTTGGCACTTGAGGATGATCAACTTTGCCCAGTGTCTCTGCCTCTCGCTTAAATAGCACCCTTGCCATGTGCAAAACACTAGGGGTATTCGTTGAGGGGCGTAGTTGTTTAACAACACAACGCGGTTTACCTGGGAGAATTATATCGATCGCTAAAAACGTTGCTCCAAAACCTCCTTTGCCTAGTATTGTAATTACTCGATAGCGATTGTGCAGCAGGAGCTTGGAACCACAAGCATTACAAATCTCTGCATCAGGGGGGTTTTTAGGCTTAGGACAGTCGGGATTTAGGCAGTACTTCATTTAGCGTCACCGATGTAGCTTTGTCCGTGCTTGGACTAAATATGGTTTTCCGAATCATTTGACTTGACCGGCTTGATCTTCGATGAAAGGGATCATCTACAGTAGCTCAGGCTGAATCAAAAACTCAGGTATCTAAGAATAGGATATCCTATTTTTTCGTCTAAATCAGGTTCGAAATCACAGATTATTACCTGATTCTTTGTCACCGCTCAGTAAAGATTTGGTAAAGATTTCTTGAAGCAAACTTAAAGCCTGCATGAAGCAGGCAGGAGGCAGGAGGCAGAAGGCAAAAGGCTTTTAGACAAACCGATAAATTTTCCCTACTGCCTCCTGTCCAGGAGCCTTGTGCCTTGCCCGAAGGGCTGAGGCCGATAAAACCAAAGGTCTAGTATAGCTTGACAGCGGCTTTTAAACAGTTCCAGTATAGCTAACAGCAAATCAGGGAGAACTATTCGCCCAGGGCAATTTTCCAGGAGGGCGTTAAAATATTCAGGCTGAGGTAGTTTGATCGACGAGTAAATGCGGATCTCTTTGAACTGGTTGCGAGAATTAGTAGACGTGACCCTGACTCCCCAAGAGTTAGCCCAAATATTAACCATCGCTGGATTGGAGGTGGAAGACATTGAAGACCGTCGCACTTTAGCCGATGGAGTGGTAGTAGGTAAGGTAATTGATTGTCAACCCCATCCTAACGCCAAAAAGCTGAGAGTTTGTCAGGTAGATATTGGTCAAGATACTCTGTTAAATATAGTTTGTGGAGCTTCCAATGTCCAGAAAGAGATTTATGTGCCAGTGGCGACGGTGGGGACTTATTTACCCGCTATTGACCAGAAACTGCACGCAGCGAAACTGCGTGGCGTTCGTTCAGAAGGAATGATTTGCTCTCTAGCGGAATTGAGCTTAGAAAAAGAATCTGAAGGGATTTATATTTTCTCGGCGGAAAATCTTCAACCCGGTGATGATGTCCGACCACTGTTGGGTCTTGACGATGTGATTTTAGACTTGACAGCCACTGCTAATCGTGCTGATGCCCTGAGTATGGTGGGAGTAGCACGGGAGGTAGCGGCCCTCACCGGAGCCTCCCTAGGGCTACCGAGGGCACCCGAAATATCTATTGCGACTGGGGATAGCTCCTTAAGTCTAAACATCGCTGATGACCATGCCTGTCCCGCCTACATTGGCACGGTGATTGAAGGAGTGAAGATTGCCCCCTCTCCTGATTGGTTAAAATGGCGGCTGCAAGCAGCAGGGGTGCGGCCAATTAACAATGTGGTCGATGTGACTAATTATATTCTCTTGGAATGGGGTCAGCCCCTCCATGGTTTTGATCGCGAACGCTTACAAGCATTGGCTGGGGGAGATAGCCTGACTATTGGTGTTCGCTTTGCTAATAGCAATGAATCTCTGAAAACCCTGGATGGTCAAAATCGCGCTGTTGACCCCCAAAATCTGCTGATTACTGCCAACGATCGCCCGGTTGCTTTGGCTGGAGTGATGGGTGGTGAGGAAACAGAAGTCCATGAGGGGACTGAGAATATTGTCCTGGAAGCTGCTCTGTTCGATCCAGTCGTCATTCGCCGTTCCTCCCGGAGTCAAAGTCTACGGACAGAATCATCTGCCCGTTATGAGCGGGGTGTCAACCAAGTAGAGTTGGATATTGCCTGTAAGCGAGCGATCGCCCTCATAATTGAGTTAGCTGGTGGTATCCCCATTACTCAAGCAATCGCCGATGCTCGACCTGATCATTCGAGCCAGTCCCGTTCCATTGAACTGCGTTTAGAACGAATTCATCAGGTTTTAGGTTCGGTCAAACGAGGAGATACCATCGGTCAAATTGAAGCAGAAGATGTGGAGCGCATTCTCACTGCCTTGGGCTGTAAGTTAGAAAAGACAGAAGAAAAGACAAATATTTGGACTGTCACTGTACCATCCTATCGCTATCGGGACTTAGAGCGGGAAATTGACCTGATTGAAGAAGTTGCTCGTCTTTATGGCTACGACCACTTTTGCGACGAACTCCCGGACAAAACTGAGCCTGGGTATCTTTCCTTTGAGTATCAGGTGAGACGCTCTGTTCGAGATGCTTTCCGAGCTGTGGGACTTATGGAAGTGGTTCAATATTCCTTGGTCAAGCCAGAAGAAGGGGAGGTGGTGGTGGCAAATCCCCTATTTACCGAGTATTCAGCTCTGCGTACTAACCTCACCTCTGGACTAATTGATGCTTTTGAGTATAACCAGTCCCAGGGTAATGGCTCTCTCAATGCTTTTGAAATCGGTCGGATCTTCTGGCGAGGAGAAGATGGCTTAGAGGAGGCTGACTCAGTAGCTGGAATTCTCGGAGGCGATCGCACTCCCCAAGGTAGGTGGACAAGGGGGGGTAGCTCCTCACCCATGACTTGGTATGAAGCTAAGGGTATCCTGGAAAGCGTGTTTGGGCGCTTAGGCTTATCAGTAGAGTATCAACCCGACAGCCAGGATAACCGTCTTCACCCAGGACGCACCGCTTCCTTGTGGTTACAGGGCAAACGTTTAGGCAGGTTTGGGCAACTCCATCCCCAGTTGCGGCAAAAACGAGGCTTACCCGATGAAGTCTATATTTTTGAACTGAGTTTCGATATGTTATTGTCAGCTCTGGGTCAAGATAAACCGATCGCACCTCGGTTCGAACCCTATTCCACATATCCTGCTGTGGAACGGGATCTTGCCTTCTTTGCTCCGGTTCAAGTTTCCGTAGCTGAGATTGAAAGGGCAATTAACTCCGCTGGCAGTGCTTTACTCGATGGTGTGGAATTGTTCGATCAATATCAGGGGAAAAACGTTCCGGAAGGAGAGCGGAGTTTAGCCTTTAGCCTGCTTTATCGAGCCAGCGATCGCACTCTTACCGATGAAGAAGTCGAACCAGTACACAACAAAGTCCGAGAAGCCTTAGTTGAGAAATTCAGCGTTACTCTTCGGAGTTAAAATCAGTGACCAGCGCCTGACGGCGAGGGAACAGGGAACGGGGAACGGGGAACGGGGAACGGGGAACAGGGATTGGACTGAACACCGAACAAGAAAATCAGAAACTTGTCGGAGTTTGGTCTTCAATACACCCTCACCAAAATTTAAGTTTCACCGAGAGTGACTCCTGGTAACTGATAACTGATAACTGATAACTGATAACAGCCATGCCAAAATACATTATGTGGGGTAGCTATTGCGACAACGTTTTAGAAAAACGCGCCCCTTACCGCCAAGCTCATCTCGATGGTCTTGCTGCTCAAAAAGAAAGCGGGGTTTTGATTACCCTCGGTCCAACTAAAGACACCACGAAGGTCTTTGGTATCTATGAAGCAGAAGATGAAGCCACTGTGCGGCAGCTGATTGAAAGAGATCCCTACTGGCAAAACGGGATTTGGACTGAGTACGAAGTGAACGAGTGGATTCAAGTTTTTTGAACAAAATGTTTCGCGCAGTCCCCATCTAAACACCTGGAAACCCCTGATTCCGAGGGTGGCTGTGTGTCACCTGTCATAACAAGTCTTATAATAGCCAATTCCGTGACCAACCTGAGCAAAGTTGAGTTCCGAGAAAGTGCCGAAGGGGCGGTAAATGCTCAACAGTGGGTAGACCTCGCGGGTCCATCGGTTCTGGTCCTCCCATATGGAGAGAGCATGGCCAGGCAACCCACGCCCGGCTTCCACAAACTTCTCCATGTAGCTCAGGTGGGCCTTGGCCAAATCACTTTTGCGAGCACGTTCGATGCCTCTACGGGCATATCGCCAGAAAGCGGTATCCCACCGTGAGCCACATACATAGTGCCATGCGATAAAGAGCGAATCGCGGCAAACGCTCGAGAGCGTCGCCCCGTTGAAGCCCTCGATTTCGTCGAAGTCCGAAATGCCTTCCGTCCCGTGATCTACAATCCAGCGCGTCGCTGCGCGAACCTGTACGATGGTGGTTCCGATCGCCGTCCCCTCGAGGGGCTCGAGGAAGCAGGCCGCGTTGCCTCCACGGAAAACGCGGCCGTCAAACACTCTTCGGCACACGAAGTTCGGAAAATTCTTCTGGCCACGGGGATCCCAGGTGTGAACCCCTTCCTCATGCAAGAACGCCGTGTAATCGGCCTCTACCTCGGCGTCGGTGCTGAGGCAGGGGTTGAAAATATACCCGCCAGAGGTCCAGTTGCGAAGGGGAATTTGGAAGATCCACCCGTGGGGTCGAGCAACGGCGCGGGTCACTCCTGATAGTCCTCCCGGCGGCTGCCGACGGAGGATCGATCGACCAGTGGGAATCCAGTCCAACTGGATGAGGTCCTTCGAGGCACCGCCATCGCCGTCCATAGGTCGGGGGAAGCCGCGGGCATCGAAAACGTAGTCGCATCGATATATGGTGTCGTCCATAAGCCGCACCCAGACCCCATCGGCAGACGTATGCAACTCTTCGACCCGCGCATCGACGAGCTCCGCGCGAACATATTCTCCGAGTACTTTAACCAGTTCGGCGGCATCAATGTGGTAGCCGATCAGCCGCGTCGGCTGGAAACGGTTCAGGAACTCAGACCCGTCACTTCCCCATCCTTCAAAGCGGGTGCCCTTTTTCAGGGTTGCTCCGCAGTGCTCCGCCAGATCGGAAAATCCCAATCCAGTAATCTCCTCGAACCAGTTAGGGAAACGGGGGTTCGTACCCTCTCCCACGCCAATGGTTGGAATGTGTGAGTCGAACACGTGCAGCAACTCGGCTTCCGGCAACCTCTGCGAGAAGTGCGCTGCGGCTATGTACCCGGCGGTTCCGCCTCCTAGCACTGCGATTCTCATGTCACGACTACCTCCATCAGGGTCTCCGCGGGGCGGAGCAGTTGGTGCACGGCTATAAGAGCATGGGCAACCTCGGGATTTGAGGGGGCCGCTTTGTACAAACGGGTAAGGTACGAATCATCGCGGGCAATCAACTGCCCATCGGGGTCGCGACCAGTGGCGAGTTGCCATGGCTGAATATTTAGGGACGACAGTTCCTTTTGAAACCCTAGCCCAAATAGCCCGCCGCTTTCCTGGTCCAGGTAGGTCTTAAGGAGCACCGCGCCTCGGGCAGCCGCCGTCATGCCTAGACCAAAATAAGGATCGAGGGTGCAAACCGAATCCCCCAGGGCAACCAGCCCCACAGGCCATGCTTCTATACGTTCGTAGTGCCGCATACGATTGGACATGGAGCCGTAATAATTGATGGGCGAGACCGGCCTCGCACGGTCAAGCACGTCTCGAAGCTTACCATCGCCAAGACCAACTGTGAAATCCAGGAACTCCCTGTCGTCAGAAGGAAGCGGTTCGCCGACGGGAGCCTGGAGGACAACGCCCCAGCAATCTTCCTCCGCCCGCAACATCATGGCGGAGCGCAGCCCAGTCTCTGCGGTCGGTGCCATGGAAAGAAGGTGCCAGTCAGGCGCGTTTGCAGGATTCAGATGGAACCAACATGACACGTACCGCCTTCCAGTCTCTACTAAGGTCTCCTCCACCGGGGATCCAACACCGTTTGGCAGGCAGGCGAGCCAGCGGGGAAGTGTCGAACCTGCACCGCTGGCATCCACGACCAAGTCAGCAAAGAGTTCCACCTCGTCGGCACCGTGCCGTTCAGCTATACAAACTCCTGTCACTCTTTCGCCCAGTCGATCACTGAGTAGTCTGCGGACCTCCTGGCCCTCTAGCACTTGTACCTTCGACTCCCACCCAAATCCACGGCGCAGCACGTTCTCGAGCAGGGAGCGGGAGCAGGCGAGCATCGTGATCCCCGAAGCCGTCCGGGTCAGCCAGCCTGAGGGGAAGCGCATCGCAGCATCCGCGGACGCATCGAAGGGCACCGCGCCGAGTGCGACCGATGCTTCCCTCCAGCCTGGCGTTAATTCATCGAACGCGGCTGCTCCCGCCGCCATCAGCAGATGGAGGCAGCAGCTCTGGGGAACGCCCAGGCGCGCCTGCGGTACTGGAGACACGCCGTCAGGGGGGTAGTGGTGGCGCTCGATAATCGTCACCCATCCAAACCGACCAGCAAGAGCATGAGCAGCCAGTAGTCCGCCGATCCCCCCCCCGATGACCACGGCGTGAGTGCTCATTAAGCGACAGCTACTCAAGTTAAGGTTTCTTGGTGGGGGCATTGGTCAATTCTATATTTCTCTGGAACATTATAGGAAAGGCGCGAGAAGGTTTGCGCGACAATAGTTTGCGGTTCGATCTCGCCTTTTTTGACGTATGGACCGATGATATGTCGCTCATTCGGGCTTGTGAAGTATTGATTATTATAGTAAGTTCCATCCTCAAATATAGGGTTGAAAAGATAGATGCCTGGCTTTGTCTCGACACCGGTACACGTCGCATCTCTTCCTGAAGCATGTTTTGATTTAGCGAACTTACCTTTAATAGCAAAATCGAAATTTACGGTGCTGATATTTTTTAGGGCTATGGTGATATTTTCTAGGTCTATATTTTTTAGGGCTATTTTGTTGGTGTCATTATTCAACATTTCGTCCAGGTTGGTTTCGATCTGCCGGAAATAGAGCAGCACTTTAGGAATCTCCCAGTATATGGCAACAAAGCTCGCGTATGTGCTAAGGTAGTCACCTTTTGGGCTGTAGACAGTGCTCAGCCCATTCCAGACACCAACCATAATGTCAAAGGGCGTGGCGTAGTCAAAAATTGATTGTGTAGTCATCGCAAGCATCTCCGGAGAGTTAAAAATTAAAATTGTATAACGAATGGGTTTAACTCACCCTCGTCGAGCGATCGGGAAAGCCAGCCTTCCCGAATAGGCACATCATAAAGGCGGCCGGGCCCGAAGCGAGCCCAGAAGTGTCGAAGACCTGGGCTAACCACCCGCACCACAGGCAACTCCACGTCAGGCCGCGTCTGGTCAAGAACCAGGATCTCAATGCCTCGAGTCACCGCTACCTCAATACAGGTGAGAATGTCTTGGCGAAGGTCGTCTGATGCGAGGTTCTTGAAATCCTGGAGGCGGCGTGGCCTCGCATCACCATCGGGCACCAGGTAATCGGTGTTGGCGGTTGTTACCGAACGCCACCAAAGTAAGGCATCGGGGCCCCCCCGGTATGTACGGGTTGATTCTGGACCGGTCGCGGTCGGGACTGCCTCCAACGACTGATTCAACTCCGTCAACGCCCGTACCAGAGCTATGCTGGGGTCGAGATGGGTACCGAACCCGTAGATGATGTCTTCCTCGAATTTGTCTACTCGCCTCGATATTGCAGCAAAGGTAGGGATTCCAAAGTCGCTGGTGATATCAAGGACCCAAAGTTCACGCCGGAGCTCGCGGTAGTGACCCATGAGTCCCCAGACATATGGGTCGTCGACGCTATCGAGGTCTACGGCTGGCCGTCGCAGACGGTTGTACCACCAAAGGGCGACGGCGTCCCTCTCCACCAACTCAAGGAACCCCTGCAGCACAGCCTCTTCGAGGACGGAGCCGGCAGCACATCCATTGGAATCAGCTCGGGCAAACAGGGGATCCGGACTCCGGTATCCGAAGTAACAGAATGATGTCGGCAGATAGCGTGTCTCTTTGGCCGTCAATGACCAGAGGGGGGTCCACTCGATCTCAACGTCTTGCCGAAACCGCTGGGGCACCCAGTGGGCTTTGTGTCCTCTTCGGTTGTGTAAGTCCCGCTCTGCGTATTGCCGCTCGCTGTACCCCATGCAGGCGTTCGGGTGAATAGCCGCTTTCCCAAGGTCCGTGAACGAGGACCTGATCCGTGGTTCTGTTCCGTCGAAGACGCCGCAATAGCGCTCCAAAGACTCTGCCAGCGCGCTCATACGCGCCTGCTCAGCGCTCTTTCCCTTACCGCCCGATCGCCGTCTCATTCCTTCTTGGAGGAAGAAGCGATCGTCGTGCATGTCGGAGAAATTGTGATCGGCTGCGAATGTGGGCGTGAGCCACTGTCTGCCATCGTGAGTCTGACCGGTTCGCTCTCCCTGTGTGAGTGTGCTCACAATGCCCGTGATCGGGCTCAGGTGCTGCTCGAGGTGCTCGAGTACCTCCCGGGGATCGCGGGCGCGATGCCCCCCGTCGGACGTATGGGTCTTGGGACGTCTTTGCAGGCTTACTGGTCGGGGGACGCCGCCGTCCTGCGGCTCGGCCAAGCCGCACGATGGGCACTGGGGGCGGCGGGTGAGGGGGTGATGGATTCGTTCCAGTGTGAGGATGTTCGTCGACACCACCCGATCCATGAGAGTCGATTGCCCTCCGGTTCCGAGCCACCGCGTGATCTGAGTGGCTGCTTCAGCGAGGGCTGCGTGCTGTGTTGAGGGGATATAAGCAGGGGGTGCACCCAACGGAGCAGGCTTTTCTTTGCGCCGCGCAATGTATTTCTCGAGCCTGCGATGCCCCTGAAGCCGCTGAGCGAGGCACTCCCAACACCCGGTCTGCCCCGGAACGAACACCGGTCCGATCCATGTCTCCATCCCCACGGGCTTTACCAGAAACCAGGACTTTTGCGAGGCCAGTGACCGGGTATTCCAATTCGCAAGCTCTGGTCGCAGATAGTCATCGGTAACGACCACAGTGAAATCGCCCTCAGACGAAATGGTCACCCCTTGGCTCTTTAGTAGGGCAAAAAGCAATCCCGTGTCGACGTCACCGAAGTCTACGATTGACACGTGCATGTGATCGAGTCGCGATCGTGCTGCTGAGGGAGACACTCCAACATGCTCCCAGAATGCCCTAGTAGGTCGAGCTTCAGTGGCACCATCCTCAGCGAGGTAACCACTCGTTCGAAGGTGGTCGAGGGCTGCGAAGATCTGCTCGCTCGGATAGTTATCGGAGAGGGTCGCGAAGATCCTTTCCACCTCGTTCTTTCCATCTAGCAAAGGTGCTAGGGCTGTATAGATGGGGTGAGGCATCCACCCGTGCCGACGACCTTCGATTAGCACAAATAGCCCATCTTCTGAGTCGATGATGGGCTCCACGTAGGCCTTGAAGCGGGGACGTGCTGTCGCATTCCTGTCCATGCAAGCCAATCCCGCTTAGCAGCAAGCCACCGGATACTGAAAGTCTGGCAGTAGGTGGAGATCCTCTTCCTTTACATCCTTCGGCCTTTCGGGCAGTTTGACCCGTTTTGTGAATGTCTTTCCTACTTCGTTGCCGTACTGCGCCAAGGCCTGAGTGGGATCTTCTTCCAGAAGCTTTCTGAAATCGGAGTCGCACCATGCCTTTGCATGAATGTTTCCCCAATCCTTATTGGTTGGATAATCCTCATTGGTTGATTGACTCATTGATCGTTTCTCCTTTAGGGGTTTAGCGGTGGTCATGGAGACACAAAAGCTCCTTGTGAATATTATAATAAAGGTTTTTAAACTAGCAGGTTGTGATGTGCTTTACAAATCTACATCTTGACTTGAGGATTAGCTAAACCCATGACAAAAAACACTTCTGTAATTGTTCTGGATCTAGTTGGGCAAAAACTCTCGCGAATGTATCATGAGATGGAATCCCATTGGGCAGTAATAAAAACTTTACGCAAATTAACTTTTGGAGTCCAAAATCCAATAAGACTAAGACTATTAATTCTTGTTAAGTTTATTGAATTTTTCTGACGGCGATCGGAGTTAGCGATCGCCACTCGCTGCGCTCAAAGGCAAAAGGCAAAAGTCAAAAGTCAAAAGTAAGACTGAACTGTAAGTTAGAAAAATTATGGAACTCAACCTACAACCTCCCTCCTTTTGCCTTTTGACTTTTGACTTCCCCGTAGGGGCTGCGATCGCCCTTTGGGGGTCTATACATACAAAGAGGAATTTGTCAAGCCAAATTAGATGCGTTTGCCCTGAGTTAAATTTTTACCTTGTAAATCAGATTTATTTGTAAAATTGAAGCAACTTAAGTCTTTTTTCTCATCGATGTACTTTATATATTGTTCCTGTTAACAGTTGTTTTTTTTGCATTGAAAAGTAACTACAGTTATTTTAAGAGCTTTTAGTAGATGTAAATGTGTCTGTTCACCAATCACCTGTAAGGGAGAAAGATGCCAATACCATTGTGAACGCGGGCAGCAGTAACAGGAGAGCGGTCGATTAATTGACCTCCCAGATATAGAGAAGTGGAACTACCACCGTCGAGATTCAGAACATCAACCGCTCCTAAACGCTGCATAATCTGGGCAAGCTCTCTAAGAGTTGGACCGCGCCCTCCGGCACGGTTATGAACAGCAGCGATCATTAAAGTTCCCCGATTAGTTGTACCGATTGCACTACGAGGGGCAGCTTGTTGCTGGAAAGCTTTACTAAATTTTTCCGCTGCGGCATTGAGGACAATTTGACGATTTTGTAATAACAGAGGACCAGCCCCTAAAATATGGGGGTAACCAGAGAAGTCAACGGGAACCGTGATGCTTTCGAGGTTGACCCTTGTATCTACTGCGAGAGCTCTGGCTGGTACAGCATTGGCTCGGATTGTTAACAAATAGCCATCAGCAGGAATAGGGAATGAATTCTTTCGGGCAATACCAGCCGCTAGCTGTTTGGTAACTCGGTTATTTTGAACCAGGATGATAGTTTCGTTATCGGTGAGAGTAGTGTAGTTTGATCCCCACTCCCTTGTGTATCGGGAAATACCTGCTTTAACATAGCCGCTGTTGAGCAAGATAATTGGGAGGCGATTTCCCGTTGATGTGGTCAATGTTTCCTGGAGACTGAGACGGCCAATTTTGACATTTCCTTGATTATTCCAGGCGATCGCCCCTCGATTGAGAATGGGACCAGATAACCAGCGACCATCCCGACGAATTGCTCCTAGTGGTAGCTTGTTATTGCGATTGAAAAAGCCGCCATTGATAGCAGCCGCCGCCTGTAACGACCGAGCTGTAGTAACCAGAGGCGAAATCCCCTCTAAGGTATAAGGATTACTGGTAATTGGTTTAAGGGAGATACCAGAGGAGCGCAGGTCAATTTCCAGCCAAACCACAGGAAAGTTAGAGCGAGTGGAGGAGGTGTTCAAGGGGACAAACTGCTGATGCCAAAGCACCCCTGGTGCCCAGAGAATATCCCGCTGCACCAAGGCATCTGGTCGAATATCTACAACAATGCGGTTGGGATTGGATAAACTGAAAACTCGCAAACCATTACCCGCTGGGATTTTGACATGCAGCTTGGTTTTAGTTCCAGAGCTTTCTAATACAAAAGCTGAAGGTTCAGATTTAGAGATTAGGGACTTGGCTTGACTGGGAAGGAACTCTCCCTCTTTCGGAGTTTTACCCTCTTCTAGAGCTAGAGATGGCGTTCTTTGAAAACGCTCCAGCAAATAGGAAGCAGCAATGCCCTCAATGACAATCACGCCTTCGCTTTTTGCTTGACTGACTTGCCAAAAAGTTGGACGATCTAAATCTACTACAATCCGCTTTCCCCAAGATTGATTTCCCTGCCGGATGTTATTTATTTGCGTTGGGGTGGAGTTAATGGTTAAGGTGTCGCCTAAAATTTGTAGTTGCCAGCCAGCAAGTTGGGCAAAATCTGTAATATCCAAATAACGATAAGGACTGATTAGCCTACTCGGAAGGATGATAGGTGTTGTTGAGGTTTCCGAGAACCACTGTACAGGCTGTACGGTTGGATTATTAGTACTTAACAGCTCCAGCCCTAAAGTTTGCATCGCTCCAGTATCACTGATTCCCGTGCGAACGGATGTTCCCCCTTGCCACTGACTCCAGGCAACTGGAAATTTTCGACCATTGAGGGATATTTCCCCACCCTGCCGGATGACTTGAGACGAAACCTGGGCTAAGGGGTCTGTTTTTCTGATTATGGGGACATCTCCATTAGGGATGGTTACCTGACTGTTGCTGTTTTGTGGTTCTTGGTTGAAGAGCTTTGGTTGGCTATGGCTCAATCTTGTTAGAGCTGTCGTGAGAAAGGGTGAAGCATAGACACTCTCTTGGCTGCTGTTTGTCGATTCCCTATCTCTCAGGGAATCTGTCTTGGGCGACCTGTATTGCGCGGCTGAGTAATTCGTTAAATAATAGAGTGATACCGCCAGCAAAGACGAGAGTGAGAAGCAGCCAAGATATTTCCAGATTTTTCGTTCCACCCGCATATCATCAATTTCCCGCTCAAGATCAGCTATGATTTTCCTATTTATCTAATAATATCGGTAGGAGAGCCTACCCCCATCTATCAATTTTGATTTCTCTAATGTTCAGAAGCATCGATAAATCAAGAATTAATGACTTTCTTTTCATACCAGCTTGCCACAGTTAGCTGAATAAGCTGCATAATAAAAATAAATTCTTTGTTAATCGCCTAACTGCACTTGCTCAACTCAAAACCCAGATGCCCTCCCCTGACCGTAGAAACAAAACTTAAAAATCTCCCAATTGACTAGCTTTGTAAAATCCCATTACTATCAAAGAAAGCTTGATGGTTTCTCAGCAACCCCGCCTAGAGAATGATCCTGTTGGCGATTCGGCTCAAACTGCTTGCTTAGAGAGCAGGGGAAACAGGGGAAACAGGGTAGGCAGCGGAGACAGGGGGAGAAGGGGAAACCCTTGCTATGTTTGCTATTGAACCATTTGAGTTTCAGCCTATTCTTTTGACACCTACAAATCAAGATTGTTCACCAATAGCCAGTTTGTAGCTTACTGGCTTTATTTTCTTCAAAAATATGGATCATCGAAAAATAATGGAAAAAGACAACAGGCATATACCTTCCAATCAACAACAATTACCTTCAGCTCAGAAGAAAACTGTCTATCCAAGTCAAAGATGGTTAGTGGAAGAGCGGGATGCCTGTGGTGTAGGCTTTATTGCTGCTGTTGATGGTCGCCGGAGTCATCAACTGATTGAACAGTCTCTATCTGCCTTAAGCTGTCTAGAGCATCGTGGCGCTTGTAGCGCTGACCGGGATTCTGGAGATGGCTCAGGTCTGATGACTGCTATACCCCGTCAATTGTTCCAGCATTGGTTTACAAAACAGAATATCCCCATGCCTCCCAACAACCAGTTAGGGGTAGGCATGGTTTTCTTGCCCCAAGATTCTACCCAAGCAGCAGAGTGCCGCTCACATGTTGAGGAAATTGTCAAGGGTGAAAACTTGACAGTGCTGGGCTGGCGAGAGGTGCCAGTGTGTCCGGAGGTTCTGGGGGTGCAAGCACGAGAAAATCAGCCTCGAATTGAACAAGTGCTGGTGACATCCCCAGATAACCTAGAAGGGGAGAAGTTGGATCGGATTCTATATATTGCTCGCTCACGGGTAGGTAAAAGATTATCGGATGATTTCTATATTTGTTCTTTTTCCTGCCGCACGATTGTCTATAAGGGCATGGTGCGTTCCGAGATCCTCGGCCAGTTCTATCCAGATTTAAGAAATCCAGATTATCAAAGTCCCTTTGCCGTTTATCATCGACGCTTTAGCACCAATACTATGCCTAAGTGGCCCCTAGCACAACCGATGCGGTTGCTGGGGCATAACGGTGAAATTAACACCCTACTGGGGAACATGAACTGGATGAGGACGCGAGAGGTAAACCTCACCATCCCCAATTGGCAGCCAGAAGAACTGGATGCTTTGAAGCCGTTGGTGAATCGGAAAAACAGTGATAGCGCTAACCTGGATAGCGCGATGGAGTTACTGGTGCGCACAGGACGCAGTCCTCTAGAGGCGGTAATGATTCTGGTGCCAGAGGCGTACCAAAATCAGCCAGATTTAAAGGAAAATCCGGAAATTGTTGATTTTTACGAATACTATAGCGGTCTGCAAGAGCCTTGGGATGGACCGGCTTTGTTGGTGTTCAGTGATGGTAAAACTGTCGGTGCTACTCTGGATCGTAACGGTTTGCGCCCTGCCCGCTATAGCATTACCAAGGATGGATATGTGGTGGTCGCTTCGGAAACCGGGGTGGTGGACTTGCCAGAAGCAGAGATTGTAGAGAAGGGAAGACTTGGTCCGGGACAGATGATTGCAGTGGACTTAGAGACCAAGGAAATCCTGAAGAACTGGGAAATTAAGCAGCGAGTGGCTTCCCAAAAGCTTTACGGTGAGTGGGTGCGGTGCTTACGCCAGGAGATTAACCCAAAAACCTTTGCGATCGCTCCTCAAATAGACCAATCAACCCTACTCCGCACTCAAACGGCTTTTGGCTATACGGCAGAGGATGTGGAGATGATTATCCAGCCGATGGCGACTCAAGGGAAGGAACCAACTTTCTGTATGGGAGATGATATTCCTTTGGCAGTGCTATCGGATAAGCCGCGTTTGCTGTATGACTATTTCAAACAGCGCTTTGCTCAGGTGACGAATCCACCAATTGATCCCCTGCGGGAAAGCTTGGTGATGTCGTTGAATATGCGGCTAGGTGAACGGGGGAATTTACTGGATCCTAAACCAGAAGATGCTTGCCTGCTGAAGGTGGAAACGCCAGTACTGAATGAGGCTGAGTTGGCGGCGGTAAAAGCTTCGGGATTTGAAACTGTCCAGTTGTCCACTTTGTTTGAGATTGCCACAGGACCAGAAGGTTTAGAAAAAGCACTGGAGAGTTTGTGTCAACAAGCTGCTGAGGCAGTGCTTTCTGGTGCCAAGATTCTGATCTTAAGCGATCGCGCTGGGGGCACCATCAATGGGGAATACAGCTACATTCCTCCCCTATTGGCAGTGGGAGCAGTTCACCATCATCTGATTCGCGAAGGACTGCGGCTGAAAGCCTCTCTCATTGTGGATACGGCTCAGTGCTGGAGTACTCACCACTTTGCTTGTTTGATTGGCTTCGGCGCATCAGCAGTCTGTCCCTATCTGGCGCTGGAAACGGTGCGGCAATGGTGGGGTGATCCGAGGACGCAAAAGTTGATGGATAAGGGGAAGATTGAGGCGATTTCCCTGGAAACGGCTCAGAAGCAATATCGCAAGGCGGTAGAAGCAGGGTTGTTAAAAATCCTCTCCAAGATGGGAATTTCCCTGCTGTCTTCTTACCACGGGGCGCAGATTTTTGAGGCAATTGGTCTTGACCAGGATTTGGTAGACCTGGCATTTACTGGCACCACCAGCCGAGTGGGAGGTCTGAGTGTCCAAGATTTGGCGACGGAAGTGATTGCTTTCCACAGCCGTGCTTTCCCTGAATTGAAGGGTAAGAAGCTGGAAAACTTTGGTTTTATTAATTACAAACCAGGGGGAGAGTATCACATGAACTCTCCTGAGATGGCAAAGGCATTGCATAAGGCGGTAACTGATAAGAACTATGACCACTATGAGGTTTATGAGGAATACCTGAAGGGTCGTCCGGCGACTGCACTGCGGGATTTATTGGAATTTAACAGCGATCGCCCGTCGATTTCCATCGATGAAGTTGAACCCGCCGAAGAAATTGTCAAGCGCTTTTGCACTGGGGGAATGTCTCTGGGAGCTTTGTCGCGGGAAGCTCATGAAACCCTGGCGATCGCCATGAACCGTCTTGGCGGCAAATCTAACTCTGGAGAAGGGGGAGAAGACCCAACGCGATATAAAATTCTCGATGATGTGGATGAGAATGGCTATTCTCCCAGCTTCTCCCACCTCAACGGTCTGCGCAACGGAGATACCGCTAGTTCTGCCATTAAACAGGTAGCTTCCGGTCGCTTTGGGGTGACTCCCGAATACTTGATGAATGCCAAGCAAGTTGAAATCAAGATTGCCCAAGGCGCGAAACCAGGGGAAGGCGGTCAGTTACCGGGGAAGAAAGTCAGTCCTTATATCGCCGGGTTGCGGCGTTCGAAGCCTGGAGTGACCTTGATTTCACCGCCTCCGCACCACGATATCTACTCCATCGAAGACTTGGCACAGCTCATTTTTGACCTGCATCAGATTAATCCTCAAGGGAAAGTATCGGTGAAGCTGGTGGCAGAAATTGGTATCGGTACCATTGCTGCGGGTGTCGCTAAGGCAAATGCGGATATTATCCAAATTTCTGGTCACGATGGGGGAACTGGTGCTTCTCCCCTAAGTTCTATTAAGCACGCTGGTGTTCCTTGGGAATTAGGGTTAACTGAAGTTCATCAGGTGTTGCTGGAAAATCAATTGCGCGATCGAGTCATTCTCCGAGCTGATGGTGGCTTGAAGACTGGTTGGGACGTGGTGATGGCTGCGTTGATGGGAGCTGAAGAATATGGCTTCGGCTCCATTGCTATGATTGCGGAAGGCTGCATCATGGCGCGGATTTGCCACACCAATAACTGTCCGGTAGGGGTAGCAACTCAGCAGGAACGATTGCGCAAGCGTTTTACGGGAATGCCGGAGCACGTGGTGAATTTCTTCTATTTCGTGGCTCAGGAAGTTCGCTCTCTCTTGGCACGGTTAGGTTATCGCCGTCTGGAAGATATTATTGGTCGGGCTGATTGGCTCCAACCACGGTGTGATGTAAAGTTAACTAAGACTAATGCTCTTACCCTCGAATGCCTGACTAATCTGCCAGATGTGCGCTCCAACCGAGACTGGTTGAACCATGAGGAGGTTCACAGCAATGGTGCAGTCTTGGATGATAAGTTGTTAGCTAACCCAGAAATTGAGCAGGCGATCCGCAACCAGAGCGCGGTCACCTATACAGGGGAGATAGTTAACACCGACCGTACTGTGGGAGCTCGTATTGCGGGTCGCATTGCGCAACAGTACGGAAACGAAGGCTTTGAGGGAGAGATTACCTTGAACTTCCGAGGTGCTGCTGGTCAGAGTTTCGGTGCATTCAACCTTCCTGGCATGAAGTTGGTGCTAGAAGGGGATGCCAATGATTATGTGGGCAAAGGAATGCACGGGGGCGAAATTATTATTACGCCACCCACTGAGGCTACCTACGATCCAGCTGAAAATGTACTGATTGGCAATACCTGTCTCTACGGGGCGACTGGCGGTGTTTTGTATGCCAATGGACGCGCTGGTGAGCGGTTTGCGGTGCGCAATTCTAAGGGTCAGGCTGTCATTGAGGGTGCTGGTGACCACTGCTGCGAGTATATGACTGGCGGAGTGGTTGTTGTCCTCGGTACGGTTGGTCGCAATGTGGGTGCTGGTATGACTGGCGGTTTGGCTTATTTCCTGGATGAGGATGGCTCGTTCCCTGAGAAGGTAAACCCGGAAATTGTCAAGATTCAACGGGTGATTTCTCCTGCGGGTGAGCAACAGTTGAAGGGTTTGATTGCTGCTCATGTGCAACGGACTGGTAGCCGGAAAGCGCAGATGATTCTGGATCGGTGGGAGTTGTTTGTCGGTAAATTCTGGCAAGTTGTACCGCCTTCTGAGGCTGATACTCCAGAAGCTAAAGCAACGGAGGTTGAGGAAGAAAAAACCCTTACTCCTGTTCAGTAGGAAGTAGGGATTAGGGATTAGGGATTGGTGATTGGGAAATTTTCCCAGTTGCCAGTCCCTATTTTATTTGGGTAGAAGTTTTTGACTACTTCCTAGAGTATCGGTCAAGAAATAAGAGTTGACAAAAAAGAGGTGATATGTAATCAGGTACTCCCCAAGTGTTGGCGAGCAAAATCCGTGATAATCCGCGTCATCCGCGTCATCCGCGTTCTATGAGCCCATACACTTTACCTACCCTTAAACCCAAATCCTATATCCACAACCGCAGCATTCTGTCAAGTCTGAATACTTGACCGATGTCCTAGAATGGTAATTCAGTAATCTCAACATCTTAAATGAACAGCCAACCAAAAATTCCCGATCAAGAGACAATCCAGCGCCATGTCACTAAAATGCGTGAAGTTTGTTTAATGTTTGATGCTCTTAATATGACATTGGATGAAGCGATCGCGCAAGCCGAAGCTGATATTCGCAACAGTCCGATTAACGTTTACCGACGCGAAAAGGCAAAGAAGTTGCTAGAGCGCCGATCCAGTAATCAAAATTTCTTGTAGAGGCGTAGGCGTAGGCTAGGGTGTTGATTTTGTGAAGAGCGATCGCTAACAAGTTCATGCAACTTTTGTGTAATTTTGCCCAGGGGAAAAAGCCACTTTTCTTTTAGAGAGCATAGATTGACCAAAAACTTCTTTTGACCAAGCAGTAACATCAGCGCTCTGAATACTTTCCATAGCCTGGAGTACCTTGTTTTGAGTTAGTTCAGTAGTAGATAAAAGAAGTGTTAAAATCATTTCATTAATCTCTGAATTGGGAGAAAATGAAGAAAAGATTTTGTATTTACCAAAAATTGATTCAATGATATCTGACCTAGCTAGAAAAGGTCGAGAGCTTGGGATTTTTTTTCCTTCTATATTTAAGTATTGACTGACTTTTTGTTGACTTGATTTAATCCAAGGTGAATCGGAAAATTTCTCACTTAATTCCAACCAGTCTTGTTGAGATTTTTGATGTAGTCCTTGTTTATTTAATTGCTTTTTAGCTAAATCAAAAACTTCAAGGATTTCAGCATAAATATGAAGTTCTTTTTCATAAGTCAATAACCATCCTAATTTTTCTAAAAAATTTCTTCGTCCTACTTCGGCTGCCTGGGAAATTATTTGACATTTCTCTTGGCATAATTTGAGACCGAGTCAAATTACATTGATGTAAAAACTCTTGAAATTTTTGATTTTTTGATAACTCTTGTTTTAACCATAAAGCGATTTGATGTGTAAAATCGTAAGTATAAATTATTTCAGGATTTTCATTTATAT
>JBFRWF010000177.1:0-37931 GCA_051439465.1 Xenococcaceae cyanobacterium
AGATAAAACGGTCAAAATCTGGAAGGGAGACGGCACCTTGCTTCGGACCCTTAGAGGCCATAGCGATGAGGTTGAGTCCGTCGCTTTCAGCCCCGACGGTGAAATGATTGCCTCGGCGAGTCACGACACCACGGTCAAAATCTGGAAGGGAGACGGCACCTTGCTGGCGACCCTTAGAGGCCATAGCGGTGGGGTTGAGGAAGTCGCTTTCAGCCCCGACGGTGAAATGATTGCCTCGGCCAGTGAAGACAAAACGGTCAAAATCTGGAAGGGAGACGGCACCTTGCTGTGGACCCTTAGAGGCCATAGGAATGGGGTTCAGTCCGTCGCTTTCAGCCCTGACGGTGAAATGATTGCTTCGGCAAGTCGGGACAAGAGGGTGATTCTGTGGAATTTGGAGCTAGTTGTAGATTTAGAGCACGTCCTGGCCTATGGTTGTGATTGGGCGCGGGATTATCTCAGGACGAATGCTGAGGTTTCCCCAAGCGATCGCACCCTTTGTGAAGGCATTGGTTCAGATTAATTGAGATTGAGTCAGAGAAAAAGCCCAGTCAGGCATATGCCATGAGTATGCCTCTATGAGCATAGTAAGTGCCGAAGAACCGGAAGGTGGAATGTAAAGCATTGTGAATGAAAAATATTGCTAGAGCTTAAAAGCTGTTGATTTTGTCAATTTTTGTGACAAAAATAATAATTTAAAATCACTATTAGTTATTTTGAACAAATATTAAAAGAGAGAAGAAAAATTTGGGTGTGGGTTGCTTGTTTCGCCCCTGCCAATTCGGGGAAAGATATCTTCCTCGAAATGCTTGAGATTGAGCTAGAGTTACGAGCGATCGCCACATCCGAGAGGTGATGGAAACTGAGGCACAGCGCCAGAGTTTGAACCTGAGTAAGTCCTGGCTAGCTGAACTTCAGCTGACTGATGAATGAGTTGAAAAGGAGCGATCGACAAGTGACGACTATTACAAAAACGAGACAAGCTATCTTTTTGTGGATTGGAATAGTGCTAGCCGTTCTGGTGGTTTGGCGGCAAAGTTCCGAGGCTGTCTGGCAATATCTTTTCTTGCTGCGCCTGCCTATTTTGATGGCCTTATTGCTGGTGACGCTACCCCTGATTGCCAAGTTCTGGTTGCCAGCCATGCTGAAGAATTTATTTGTCCTTCGTGACAAGTGGCAACTAACTTTCGTGATTATCAGTGCGCTCATAGCGGGGATGGCGGTAATACTTGTTGCCGACATCATGCTGCTTAATCTTCCGGCTCGCTTTGGGGTACCAGAATGGCTAAAAATTCCCCAATTCTGGCAATATGGACTAGCGATCGCCTTAGGCTTACCCACTTGTCTTACTGCAACTGACCTCTCCAGGGAGGAGCTCAAAGGTAGGGAGATATGGACGGGAGTAATTGTAGGAGGGTTATCGAGCATCGTAGTGCTGCTCGCTGTTAATTTGACTAGGGAATGGTTAGCATCCAACGCTTCCCTCAAACAGTTACTCGTTGATATAATTTATTTCATCGCCAAACACGACACAAGTGGCTATATCAATCCTCAAAGTGGGGAACTAACTGTAGGTCATCTGAGTGCGATCGCTTTTCTTTTAGTCGGATTACTCGTCTACAGTCTAGTTTTTATTTTCTTCAAACCACGCCCAATCCCAGAGCGGTTCGAAGCATCTGCCCTTTTTTATGTGATGCTGCTCATCTCGGTGATAACACTCTTTGGAGGAGGCGCAACCTTCTATTTCGATTACTTTCGCGTTCCCTTGTTGTTTTTGTTCCTAGTTTTCTCTGCTGGTATTTATTGGCTGTTTCAAGTGAATCACTTTTTTGAGCTTAAGGAGGATAAGAAGGTCAAAAACAAGGCAGCTGACCCGCAACTAAGTGATTTCAAGACAGTTCTAGAGACGCGCCTTGAACATCAGAACGGAGAGCCGACTTTAGTGATTGTCTGTGCTAGCGGGGGTGGAATTCAAGCAGCAGGATGGACAGTTCAAGTGCTGACAGGTTTACAGCGATTTTTAGGGAAGTCATTCACTAAAGCCATTGGTCTAATTAGTTCTGCTTCAGGTGGTTCGGTAGGGACTATGTATTATCTGGATCGCTTTGGTTCTCTTGGTTTTCCAGAAGACGATGAACTTGACAATATCTTTAACAGTGCTACAGAGGATGGTTTAGATGCTATTGGGTGGGGTCTAGCTTATCCAGACCTATGGCGACTGATTGGGCTTCCCTTCTTCGCCCCAAGAATGCTTGATCGCGGGACAGTACTAGAGACAGACTGGAAGGGAGAAATGCAGGATCCGAAGAAAAACAAGTCTTTAGCCACCTGGCGAGAACAAATCCTTAAAGGTGAAATTCCCATTCCCATATTTAATGCCACCTTAGTTGAAGATGGTCTTCGTTTTCTGATCGCTCCGATGACCTTTGGAGAATGTTTTGAGAAAAAATATGTAGACTTTAACAATCTTTATGGTGACTTCGACATTGATGTTGTCACTGCTGCAAGACTCTCAGCCACTTTTCCTTATATATCGCCTATTTGTCGCAACAATAATAATAATCTCCAACGGAATTATCATGTAGCTGACGGGGGCTATTTTGACAATTCGGGCCTATTTACCATGGTGGAATGGCTCAATGAATGGCTAAATCCGAAGAAGAATCTTAATATCAAAAGAGTCCTCTTGTTGCAGATCAATGCCTTTCCTCAATCTTTGCCAGAAACACATATTACTGGTGAGGGAGGATGGTTTATGACTTTTGTGGGTCCATTACTAACCTTGTTCAGCGTTCGTAATTCAACTCAAACTGCTCGAAACTTAACGGAAGTAAACATCCTCACGGAACGGTGGAAAGACCAAGTGGATATCAAGCACTTTCCCATCTTCTTCCCTTCTTCATCCGAGATGGATAATTTCTATAAATCTCAAAAAAAATCTCAAAGAGCTTGTTTTTTTAGTCAAGAGGGTCAATATCAACCCCCCCTGTCTTGGAAGCTCACCAAAAAGGAAAAGCAAGCTCTTGAAGATGCCTGGGAAAGCATAAAAAAAGATTCGACAGGAGTCGTTGAAAAAATCAAAAAACTGTGGCAAGAGGAATGGAACATGCCAGATGATTAAGTGCTTTACCCACTTTTTCTGGAGGAAGCCTCCGGAGCAGAGGAGGCAGAGGGAGCAGAGGAGGCAGAGGGAGCAGAGGAGGCACAGGGAGTAAGTAGACACCAGTCAAAATCTATAAAGGGGGTTTTAGACTCGGATTCAGTATTGTAATCATAAGTCGTTTCCCCATTGAGGATCATCTAAGCTAGAGATAATTCACCTAAAATCAACAATTTGGGAAGATGCTTAACGTTGTCAATTCTCTTTTAGGTCGCCATCCAGAGCGCGTCAAAGCCAACGTAGAAATCTACACCTGGCAAACTTGCCCCTTTTGCATCCGAGCCAAATTACTACTCGGGTGGAAAGGGGTTAAATTCACAGAATACAAAATAGACGGCGACGAAGAAGCCAGAAACCAAATGGCTAAACGCGCCAACGGAAGACGAACCGTGCCGCAGATTTTTATTAATAAGGAACATATTGGCGGCTGTAATGAGCTCTACAGCTTAGACAGAAAAGCTCAACTAGACCCCCTGCTAGCCCAGCCAGCAAGTTAAATCCTTGGTTTTTAACAAATCACTACCAAAGATCGATCGCGCTGCCTATTTAGCCCACAGGCAGTGGATGAGTCGTGCTTTGGAACTCGCCCAAAAAGCCGGAGATGCTGGAGATGTCCCGGTGGGTGCTGTTGTAGTCGATGAGGCTGGTAATTTAATCGCAGAGGCATCCAACCGTAAAGAGCGGGACAAAGATCCCACTGCCCACGCGGAAATTCTTGCTCTCCGTGCAGCAGGTAAAGCTTTGCAAACCTGGCATCTCAACCGCTGCACCCTCTACGTTACCCTAGAACCTTGCCCGATGTGTGCAGGAGCGATCCTGCAAGCTCGGATTGGTTTGCTGGTTTATGGCGCAGACGATCCCAAAACTGGTACAATTCGCACCGTTGCCAATCTTCCAGATAGCGCCTGTTCCAATCACCGATTGCCAGTGCTGGCTGGAATCATGGAATCTGCCTGCCGAGAGCAGTTACAATCCTGGTTTGCCCAAAGGCGAGAACAAAGGAAATGTGACGCTCCTACGCTCACCCGCTAGAACACCGATTCAGTAATCTGAGTATCTATAAAGAAAATATTAAACCCTTGTGTAGGGTGGGCTAGGCGGGGATAACTTCTCCAACTAACCTGCTAACTAACTATCAGCCGTAGCCCACCAAAACCAAGCACTCTAGAACACCGATTCAGTAATCTGAGGGTGTTGGGGCACGGCGACATAAATATCTCGATCAGGTGCAGAATATTAATGATGCCGTGCCCCTACTCTTCCGAATCTTTATTACTGAATCGACGCTCTAGAGTATCGATCAAGAAATAAGGGTTGACAAAAAAGAGGTGATATGTAATCAATACCTCGCCAAGTGTTGGCGAGCAAAATCCGTGATAATCTGCGTCATCCGCGTCATCCGCGTTCTATCCGCCATAAATAAAAAATGCTAAATTGTAAGGTGGGCATTGCCCAAAATTCTATGTGTGTATGAGTTACAAGTTTTTGGTCGGCAATGCCCACCCTACGGTTATTAGGCATGGTTCAATTGGGTAAGGGCTAGTTTTCAAAGCGGGGAGGGTTCACCTGCTTAAGTGTCACCCTAGGGGGAGACTCCTGCTGAAAGGAAAACTAAAGTAGAGGTGAAACAAGAAAATAAGGAATTCAAGAGCCATGATTCAGTCCCATTCTCCTCAAGAAGACTTGGAAATAAAAAAAACAGCCATTATTCGTTCTCGTGTTTCTCCCTGGTTGACTCGCTTTCTCTATCCCTTGGGTAACTATATTGTTATGCCCCTTTACTTTGGTCGGATAGAAGTGACAGGGCAAGAGAATATTCCTCGGACAGATCCTGTGATTGTGGCTCCGACTCATCGTTCTCGTTGGGATGCATTAATTGTACCTTACGCCACTGGTCGGCTTGTCAGTGGGCGTGACTTGCGGTTTATGGTTTCTGCAAATGAAGTGAAAGGTTTGCAAGGCTGGTTTATCGAGCGGATGGGAGGATTTCCTGTTGACACCGATCGCCCAGGAATTGGCAGTCTGCGTCATAGCGTTGAACTGCTGTGCGAGGGTGAAATGATCGTAATCTTTCCCGAAGGCGGTATCTTTCGAGATACACGGGTTCATCCGCTCAAGCGCGGTGTGGCTCGTATCGCCCTGGAAGTGGAATCTAATCAACCAGGCAGCGGTGTTAAAATTTTACCGATTAGCCTTAAGTACAGTCAGCCTTACCCTAGTTGGGGTTGTGATGTCAAAATAAAAATTGGCTCCCCTTTAAATGTTGCTGATTACAGCAGTGCTTCAGTCAAGAAAAGCTCAGAACAGCTAACGGCTGACCTAGAAGCTGCTCTTAAAGACCTCCATGAAAAGAAAGTTGACTCGGTACCGATGGCAGCGGCTTGAGGATGGTTAATAAGCTCTCACACATCTATTACTTTTGACTTTTGACTTTCTCAGATGAGTCTCAAGAATTTATAGTGGGATTTGATCCCAAGTGTAATCATTATCGTGAAATCAATCTCTATTCTTGGCTCAACTGGCTCTATTGGTACTCAAACCCTAGATATTGTCACTCAATACCCCGACCAGTTTCGGGTGGTTGGGTTGGCAACTGGACGGAATGTCGGGATGTTGGCAGAGCAAATTCAACGATTCAGACCGGAAATTGTCGCTATTCGTGATTCGGAAAAATTGCCAGCACTCCAAGAGGCGATCGCCTCCCTCGATTATTCACCGATTCTTCTAGCTGGAGAAGCAGGTATTGCAGAAGTTGCCCGTTATGGCAATGCCCAAAGTGTAGTGACAGGCATTGTCGGCTGTGCTGGATTGCTACCAACCATAGCTGCCATCGAAGCGGGAAAAGATATTGCCCTGGCGAATAAAGAAACCCTGATTGCTGGCGGTCCAGTGGTGCTACCGTTGGTGGAAAAACACGGCATTAAGTTACTTCCGGCTGATTCAGAACATTCAGCTATTTTTCAGTGTCTTCAAGGTGTACCGGATGGCGGCTTGGGACGGATTCTGCTGACTGCTTCTGGAGGGGCTTTCCGGGATTGGCCTGTGGAAAAATTAGGCTCAGTTACGGTGCAAGATGCCCTGAAGCATCCTAACTGGTCTATGGGTCGTAAAATCACCGTGGACTCTGCCACCCTGATGAATAAGGGTCTGGAAGTGATTGAGGCTCACTTTCTCTTTGGCATGGACTATAACAATATCGAGATAGTTATTCATCCCCAGAGTATTATTCACTCCCTGATTGAGTTGCAGGATACTTCGGTTTTAGCCCAGTTGGGTTGGCCAGATATGCGATTACCCCTACTATATGCCCTTTCCTGGCCAGAGCGAATTTATACGGATTGGGAAAAGTTAGATTTGGTGAAGGCGGGGAGTTTAACTTTCCGGGAACCGGATCATAAGAAATATCCTTGTATGCAGTTGGCTTATGCTGCTGGTAGGGTGGGTGGTTCGATGCCTGCGGTGCTGAATGGGGCGAATGAGCAGGCGGTGTCGCTATTTTTAGAGGAGAAGATCGGATTTTTGGATATTCCTCGCCTGATTGAAATGGTGTGCGATCGCTTTACTAATCAAAATACTTCAACGCCGACTTTAGAAGACATCATAGCCGCAGACCAATGGGCAAGGCAGGAAGTTCTGGCAGCGAGTGAGGAATTAGAAAAGGGCGATCGCTTGATTTCCCTGCGATAACATCTCTACTCTATTACCAGTTGGGTAATCTCTATTTCCTATGCCAATAGAGTTAATTATTCTCATTGCTGCCATCATAGTCGCATGGTTGGTTTTTACCTGGCTGCTCAAAGTTATCAAAGCTAGCATTAACACAGCATTTGCTATTGCGATTATTGTCTTGATTTTGCAGCTAGTATTTGGTATTGGTTTTCAAGAACTTTGGCAGCAAATTGTCAATCTTCCTCAAACTATTTGGCAGCTTTTTACAGATTAGACCTTTCCCCGTTCCCTGTTCTTTTTTATTTTTGTCCAGGTACTTAATCGGAGGTCACCCGTGCCAATACCTCTTCTATTTGTGCTAGCTCCACCGCACCGGAGAATATCTCCCCATTCATGACAAAGAAGGGCGTGCCAGTCAGTCCCAATTTCTCAGCCAGCTGCATATCCCCTTCAATGGCACTATCAGCAGCTTCCCTATCGCGGTTAAACTGCTCTAAATCCAAATTCAGAGTTTGGGCAAGGTCGAGATATAAATCCTCTCCTAATTGGTTTTGCTGCGCGAAAAGGGCATCTTGGTACTGCCAGAATTTGCCTTGCTGATTAGCTGCCCAAGCTGCTTTAGCCGCAGACATGGCTTGTGGATGAATGGCACTCAGGGGGTAGTGCTTATAAACTAAGGTGACTTCATCCCCGTGTTTGGCCATAAACTGTTGAATGGTATTGTGGGCTTTGGCGCAGAAGGGACACTGAAAATCCGAGAATTCTACCAGCACAACCTTTGCTTCCCTTGCGCCAGTGGTAGGAGAAAAAGCAATTACTGCTTCGGGATTGGTTTTGAGTTCCTGGAAGAATGCTTGCCTTGTCTGTTGGAGTTGCTGTTGTTGTTGCTGCTGATATGTCTGGACAGATTCGATGATGACTTCTGGGTGTTCGCGGATGATTTTGAGAACTTGTTGTTCTAGTTGAGGGGTAATGGGGATAGCTGCTTGGG
Organism: Xenococcaceae cyanobacterium; assembly: GCA_051439465.1. Classification (GTDB taxonomy): domain Bacteria; phylum Cyanobacteriota; class Cyanobacteriia; order Cyanobacteriales; family JBFRWF01; genus JBFRWF01. The sequence continues at coordinate 7,821 of JBFRWF010000177.1, forward strand.
CAGGAAGTGACCTCGAACCGAGTGCCAGCCACAACAGCAAGAGTGCTAGTGACAAGGCTTTCTGGAAAACTTTTAGGAAGCTGATCGAGGTGATTTTTTCAGTTCTCATCGAACTCATAAATGGTTAGTTTAGTTATCTGTAGTTAGAAGACTATCCTACTATCTTCACCATGCAATTTGGCTATCCACTTAAGCCGGTACAGTCCCGGCTTAAGTGGATAGCCAGCAATTTAAATGAAGGCCAGCTTACCGCCGCTTCGTGGCAATCTCCTGCGTCAACACCTCTAGGGCTTTAGCAAATTGCGAGTCAGCTAGTGTGCCGATTTGAGTGCGATCGCCCTGCAATTTTTCACGCTCTTCTTCAGTCATTTCATAAACAACATCTGGAATAATTCCTTCCTCATTGATATCCCGACCATTAGGGGTTAAATACTTAGCTACCGTCACCGCCAACCCAGAACCATCTATTAAGCGGCGCACCGACTGCACCGAACCTTTGCCAAAAGTCTTAGATCCAACCAAAATGGCTCGCCTATTATCTTGCAGTGCACCGGAGACTATTTCACTAGCACTAGCTGAACCGCCATCCACCAGCACAACCAATGGTTTATCAGTCAAAGCGCGATTATTAGCTTGATGGCCTTCTACTTCTCTATTTCGACTCACCGTCGAAACAATCTTCCCCTCCTTGAGCCACATCCGGGCAATTTCAACGCTAGAGTAGAATAAGCCACCGGGGTTAGAACGCAGATCCAGAATATATCCTTCAACCTTTTTCTCTTCTAAATCCTCAATCGCCTCTCGCATTTCCTTTGCCGCCTGAGCACTGAACTGAGTCAGGCGAATGTAACCAATCTCCCCAATGTTAGTCTCCTCAGTGCGAGCACGCACTGGATGAATTTCAATCCGCGCCCTGGTAATCGGGAAATCTATTTCTTGCTCGCCCCGCTGGATTGTTAGGGTTACTTTGGTGCCTGGCTTCCCTCGAATTAGCCCGACGGCTTCATTGATATCCATTCCCTCGGTACTTTTGCCGTCAATTCCCGTGATGATGTCCTTGGCAAGAATCCCTGCTTCAAAAGCCGGAGTCTCTTCAATCGGGGCAATCACAATTATTTTATCCGTTTCCTCATCCTTAGTAATCTGGATCCCCACCCCCGTCAATTCCCCTGAAGTATCAATCTGCAGATTTTGGAACTCTTCTGGGTTCATAAACCTGGTATAGGGATCTTTGAGGTTTTCGAGCATTTCTCGGATTGCCTCGTAAGCCTCTTCCTTACTGGCATAAGAGCGTTCCCGATAGTCTTTGCCCACTGCCCGCCAATTTACCTGATTAAAATTAGGATCGACATACTGGCGATTAATGATTTGCCAGACTTCCTCTACTAGCTTTTTCGCTCCCGAACCCAAGGAAACTAGACTTTTTCTAATTCGGTCAGAGTCTTCTTTCTGGACTACCTGGTAATCTTGGTTGCTGGTAAACTGCAATAGAGCTAAGTCTACCCCTGGTAGTCGTTGAACTTGGCTGGAGTTACCTCTATATTGCCTGCCATCGGAAGTCCCAATCAGATATTGACCCGTTGCATCTACAACGTGCCAGTTAGTGAGGGCAGTGTAAATGTTCCTTTCCCTTTCAATTATCACCCCAGAGGCATTATTACCCTCACTACCAGTATTTGCTTGAGCAATAGAGCCAATTTCCGCTGCTGTTAGTGTCACTGCGGGTTGAGGTTGTATTAGTGCGGCGAGGGTTGCGGTGCCAATGAGAATAGCTGGGAGTCTGTGGGAGAAATTCATAGCTTATCCAAGAATTATAGTTAATCAAGGCTTCTAATTATGAAAAAATCATTATCCTCGATCGCGATGGGTTGCCTGGGACTTGTTCTAGTAATGGTGTCGGGGAGCAAGTGGGCTCAACAGCCTTGTGGAAGTGAGCTTGAACTCAGGGGGATTCCCCTTGCCTGCTACATTCAGGTTGGGCCAAAAGGCATACACCCTTCAGTGACGAGTTCGACTGTGGAACTCGTGAATTACCAATCGGCACAGTGGGCTGAAATAGCACTGGTCTATGCTCGCTCTAGACAATTTTATCAAGCGATCGCCCTCATCAACAATATGGAGGATTACTTGACTAAAGAGGAGACGTTAGTTGAAATAGCCGATCAGCTAGCTGTTGCAGGGGAATACAACCGAGCCAAGCAGCTTGTTGAAACCATTGAAGAGTATGAAACTTACAAAGCTCAGGGATTAGCCAGAATTGCCCGTCGCTATGCCGAAGCGGGAAATAACGAGCAAGCTGAGGAGATGTTCTCCCAAGCGCTCCAGTTTGCCCAAACCCTTGATGGGGAATTTTTCCAACCCAGAGCGATCGCGACCATTGCCATCGAGTATGCCGCCGCTGGTGAATGGTTCGAGGCAGTGGAGCTAGCTAAAACTATTCAAGATGACAGCGAGAAAGGGATGGCGTTGGCGGGAATAGCCGGTGCCCTCTCTGAAGCAGATCAATTCCAGCAAGGAGTGCAGCTAGCTCAAACTATTCAGGATAACTATTACAAAGGCGAGGCGCTGGCAACGATCGCACACCATGCAAGGGTTGACCAGCTCGACCAAATTGTACAGCTAGCGAAGGAAATTGAGGATGAGACTTACAAAGTCGCAGCTTTGGCCCAGATAGCACAGATATATGCCCGATCTGGCAAATTTGACAAAACCGCGCAGTTGACTGAAACCCTGGCCTCTCATGATTGGCTTTTGCCTCAGATTGCTTCTGAGTATGCCCGTTCCGGTCGATTTGACCTGGCGATCGCCCTGGCTAATTCGATTAAAAATGAATATTCGCAAAATCAGGCTTTGGTTAACATAGCTAGTGAGTATGCCGCCGCTGGTGAATACAGCAAAGCTTTAGAGTTTGCCAATGCGATCGCATCTGTGGAAGCTAAGCTCAAGGGTTTCAATGCGATCGCCCAGCGGTATGCCGAAGCCGGGAAATATCGGCAAGCTTTAGAACTGTTTGAAACAATAGAAGCTGCTGCCGACGCTGCCGGATTTGAGGCTATTTTGTATGATATTCAGTCCCACTTCATCCCCTTAGTCAACTGTTCTCTAGAGCTAGATAATACTAAATCCGGGTTAACTGCCCCCTTTTTGAAGAGAACAGGGAACAGGGAACAGGGAACAGGGAACAGGGAAAGGGAAAAGGAAACAGGGAGCAGGGGAAGAAAAATACAGAAAATTGATAAAGGGGGTTTTAGACCCGGATTCAGTATAACTTAATGAGAGAGGGAAGAGGGAGGGAACAGGGAACAAGAGTCAAGATTAATTGGACTGACTGACAATTTTGCCTTAACATAAATCAAAATCAAAGTGCTCTAACGAGTTTTTAATCCATTTAATCAAGGGCTTCTATCGTGAAGACAGCAGCAGAGATATCCTCTGGCACCTTAATTGACAACCGCTACCTGATTCAACGAGTTCTGGGACAGGGTGGTTTCGGGCGCACCTACCTCGTATCCGATCAGAGGCGCTTCGATAAACTCTGTGTCTTGAAGGAATTTGTCCCCAGTGGAACAGAAGAATATGTAGTGCAAAAGTCTCGCGAACTCTTCCAGCGAGAAGCAGAAGTATTAAACAAACTAGCTCATCCTCAGATTCCCAAGTTCCTGGCTTGGTTTGAAGAAAACGGGCGACTGTTCCTAGTACAGGAATATATCGATGGTAAAACCTACTTGGCTTTGATTAACGAACGTCAGCTGCAAGGTCAAGCCTTTTCTGAAGCAGAGGTGATTCAATGGCTAAGGAACTTGCTGCCCGTTTTGGACTATATCCATAGTTGCAATATTATTCATCGGGATATTTCCCCAGATAACATCATGCTTTCCAGCCAGGGGGGACAGCCGGTGCTGATTGATTTGGGTATAGTCAAGGAGGCAATGACTCAGCTACATAACAGCACTGCCAGTAGTTATGGCAACTCAGGACAAGTTTCATTAGTGGGGAAAGTTGGCTACTCTCCTTCGGAACAAATTTGCATGGGTAAATGCTACCCCAACAGCGACCTCTATTCCCTAGCAGTAACTGCTTTGGTACTGTTGACTGGCAAACATCCCAGTGAGTTGTTCGATGGCTATTCGATGAAGTGGCAGTGGAAAAAATATGTAAATATTAGTGACAATTTAGCTCCGATTCTTGACAAAATGCTGGCAGAAACTCCAAAAGACCGCTACCAGTCTGCCCAAGAAGTCTTAGCCGAGTTGCCAGTATCTTCTGTCGGTGTGAATTCAACGCAAACTTCTCATCAGTCTGCTTCTCAGTTAACAGCGTCAACAGAAGTCAGTTCTTCTGCTACCAATCATCCCCTGCCTCAGCAAAATTCTCAGACAGAGCTGAGTCCGCCTCCGCAGAAAAAATGGGTTCATATGGGACCGGGTAATGGAAAGGGAAGAAATCGTATGGCGATCGCACTTGGCTCCCTAGCTTCTGTGCTGCTAATCGGTGGCGCGATCTTCAGTATACAGTCTCCTCACATTCCTGCTTTGTGTAAGACTCTGGATAACTGTGCTAGGGATAAAGAGTTTCGGGAAATCTACGACCAGGCAATAGAGAAAGGGAAAGAATCTCTTGTATCTGCTGATAATGCTCAAATTGTGGAGGAATTGCAGGATGGTCGAGATCGCCTGAATAATGCCATTACCCAACTAGGTACGATTCCTGAAGATGTCAAAGTCTATCCGGAGGCACAAAAGACTTTAGCCGATTACCAAAGTGAACTAAATCAAATGGATGCTCTCTTAGCAAAAGAGCAGCAGGCTAAGGAACAATTCGCTGAAGTAGAAAAGCTTGTCAGTAAAGTTACAAAGCAGACTGATGCCGCCCAAACTATTGCGCAATATACGCAGGCGAAAGCTGAGTGGGAAAAAGTGCAGCAGCAGCTAGAGGCAATTCCCAAAGATGTCTTTATTGCCGACAAGGTGGAAGCGCGACTTACCGAATCCAAGGAAAAAGTTAAAGCAATTCAAACTCGGAGCGATCAGCTAATCGCTCAGGAAAAGCGGCGGCAAGAAGCTGCGCGAAGAGCAACCCTGCAGCGCCAGACTGCGAGTAACCGGAGCAGGAGCAGAACTAGCAGTAGGCAGCCTTCTCAATCATCGAGTTCCCACAGCAGTTCCAACAGAAGCTCTAGCCGACAAACTCCACCCTCATCCAACTACCGCCAACCACCGGGACCACCACTCTGGGAAGATGGTTCCTCTGGTTCATCAAAGGAGCAACCCCTTTGGTGAGCTTCTGAGATACCATCGCCTTCAAGATTGGAGTTATCCAATAGCGAATATAAGTTGTGATGCTCTCAAGGAAGACTATGAAACCATTGCGAAATCGATTATGGACGGTTTTAACAGGAGCCTTATTCATCAGCTTTACCATTGTCTTAGCTTTTGCACCTACCACATCAGTTGAATCTAAATCTCCACCAACAGGAGTAGAGAACCCAGGGCCATCTCAGACTGAAACGACAACCCTGACTGGATCAGAAGATACTGTTGAAGTTGCCCAAATCTTTGGAGCGACCCGTTATCAGAAACTAGCTGAAGCAGATCGATTCTACGAGCAGGGAAATCTAGAGATGGCACGAACCATCCAGCGCGAGGTCAAACCTGACTTTGCCGAAGCTACTCCGCCACCAAACCCGATTGTAGATGCTGAGAACCTTGAGGAATTAGAGCCAGGAGCTGCGGTGTACTGGCGGATAGCCAATGAAGGGATAGAGCAAGGTCTGGAAAGTAAAATCTTTGAACCACTAGAGCTGTTGACCGAGAATTATCCAGACTTTATACCTGGTCATTTCCTACTCGTTGACGCTCTCCTGAAGGACGATCGCCCTGAAGAAGCAATAGAAGTCTTAGAGCGAGCAACGAGCCTGTATCCAGACCAGACAGAGCTACTGGATCGGAAAATAACCTTAATGGGAGAGGAAAAACGCTACTTAGAAGCTTCAATTGCAGCGCGTCAATTTGCCCTTACTTATTCAGAACATCCAGAAGCAGCCAAGTATAAGCGCCTTGCAGAGGAAAATCAAGAAAAGTTTCAATCATACATAAAAGACAAGCTAATCAGCTTGGGATTTGCTAGTGTGCTCACCTCCGCAATCACAGGTAATAGTTCCTCAGCCTCGATAATCGGATTGCTGATACAGGGAGAAGTCAAAACGGGTGAGGTACTAGCTGAACAGAAAAAAAAGCAAGTTACTCTGGTGGAAGACCCAAAGCTTTTGGAGTATGTTAATGGGGTAGGTCAGAAACTGGCGAAGTTAATGGGGCGAGACGAATTCAACTACGAATTCTATGTCATCGAAAACTCAAGTCCTAATGCCTTCGCTCTGCCAGGAGGCAAAATATTTATCAATTCCGGCATGATGAAGTTGATGGGTTCTGAGGCAGAACTGGCGGGTTTACTAGGCCATGAAATTGCCCATTCTGTACTCTCCCACAGGTTTCAGAAAATGGCGACAGAAGCAACTCTAGACAGTGTTGGTCAAATGGTTCCCTTTGGAAGCATCCTTAATGCTGCAGTTACTTCAGAGAATAGTCGGAATCTGGAACGTCAGTCGGATATTTTAGGAACACAGGCGATAGCCACTGCCGGCTATGCTGCTGATGGCTTACATAGTGTGATGGGTATATTCAAACAGCTAGGAGGTGGGGGAGGTTGGCTCTCATCTCACCCAGCTCCAGCCACTCGGGTTCGCTATCTAGAAGGGCTGATTGAAAACAATGGCTACGATCGCTATGCCTACGAAGGGGTAGGGCCATACCAAACTGCTCTTGGATTGGTTCCTGAGTCAGAACCAGTAACTTCCTCAGATCCAGACTCAGGCTTCGCCCTAGTACCATCAACCGCTCAACCGTCTCAAACCCCTCCTAAACAAATTGTCGGACCAGTCAGTTTATCAATAGTACAAAGGAAAAGGAAAGTAGAGATTCGGCTAGAGGGAGCCAATGTAGAGCCGGATGGTAGCTTCACGCTCAAGGTAGTGATAAAAAATGGCAGCGATGACGAGGTTAAAATTATGCCTTTGCGTGTAGAAGTTTTTGACGCTAATAACCGGGAAGTGTTAAGTCGATTCTCTTATGATGAAGACACAGGAGAAGATATTATTCCACTTAACAGCACCCGGACAGGGACATTATCGGTTTCTGGTGTGCGTTGGAACAATTCTGACAGTCAAGACTTGACTTTAGTGATCAAAGAAACCCTTGGCAGAACTCGCATTTTCCGCATACCATTCTGAAGTTGAGATTGGATGGTCAGGATCCTTGTAATTCACTGTTACTGGTGACTGGTGACTGGGAATCAGTTATAAATACTGCCAATTTGTACATCGGAAGATGGATATCAATACTGCATCTAATAAGGATGCTTTGTCGGGCAGTTGTTTATGTAAGGGGGAAGACTCCTCCCCATACATAAATGACAGGGATATCCGTTTTTCTCCTTATCAACCTCTATTTTTTGATGAATTTTTCTGAGGGACTGACAACTGCTTTATTAGGTGCAGCTGTGGTGATAGTTCAGCCTCAAATGGCAGCGGCATTGACTGTTAATCAGATTCAGACCATTGCCCAAGAAATTACCGTGTTAATTCAGGGACCTGCAGCACCAGGATCGGGGGTGCTGATTGGCAAAGAAGGTAAAACTTACTATGTCCTAACGGCAAGGCATGTGGTGGAGAATATTGGTGCTGGAGATGAAGTTGATGTTACTACCCATGACGGCAAAGTGCATTCGATTGACATCAGCAAGATCCAAAAACTGTCTGACGATGTAGATTTAGCAGTCATAGAGTTTACCAGCGATCGCAATTACCGACTCGCTACCCTGTCTAATTTCAATTACAGACTGTACAAAAATCGCGAATATCCCTCTAATGGCGCTTACGGAGTGCCCCAGTCCCTTGCACAACCAGAAAAAGCCTTCGTCTTTCTCTCTGGATGGCCAGCAGTTTGGGAAAATGATCGACAAAGTCTCAGATTCAATCCTGGGATTTTGTTTAGTAATGCCGCTGCTGCAATTTCAAATCCTCTAGTTGGTTCTCAGGGTTACGAGCTAGTCTATACCAATCTCTCTCACCCAGGAATGAGCGGTGGTCCAGTGTTAGATACTCAGGGAAGGTTGATTGGCATTCATGGCAGAGCTGATGGAAAACAAATCTCAGAGGACGATCGGATAGTTGGGCAGTTTTTGGAAGAAGCTGGATCAGTTCGGGTTAAGGTTGGTCTTAGTTTAGGTATTCCCATCGATACCTTTTTGCAGTGGGCATTGCTGAGGGGGATGGAGTTGAAATTGAGGGTGGAAAATTCTCCTCCAGTCCAACTTTCAAGGCAAGAAATTGCATCTTGGGAACCGCCAGTTGCCATTGAGGATGATTCTAACCCTCTCTACTGGATCGATCGAGGCAATCAGTTGTGGCGCTTAAAGCGAATTTCAGAAGCTGTAGCAGCTTTTGACCGAGCGATTGAGCTAAAGCCAGATTTCTTTATCGCTTGGTTTGCCAAAGGCTTTGCTTTAGGGTTCAATCAGCAATATCAAGAAGCACTCACCGCCTGTAATCGGGCAACTAAACTCAAGCCAGATTACTATGATGCTTGGCGTTGTAAAGCCGGCGCTTTACAGGAGTTGCAACGCTTCGATGCAGCCCTTATTGCCTTGAATAAAGCGCTTAAGATTAATCCGAACAATTCTGCTGATTGGGCAACACAAGGGGAGTTAAGGCTGGCATTAAAGCAGTACCGAGGAGCTCTTGAATCTTTTGACAAAGCAATAGAAATGCGGAAAAAGCAGGGATTGCCTCAGTCGGCTTGGATCTTGAACAATCGAGGCTTTGTTCTCTTGGTAATGCAGCAGTACTTAGAAGCTTTGTCTTTCTTTGAAAGAGCTATTACAATTGACCCGAACTATCCTCCTGTTTGGAATAACAAAGGTTGGGCACTCAGCGGACTAAACCGAGATGAGGAATCCCTTGAAGCCTATGAAAAGGCGGTTGAACTCAATCCGAAATTTGTCAATGCCTGGAATAATCGAGGTATGACCCTATACGAAATGGGACGGTATCAAGAGGCGCTGACATCTTTTGAAAGAGCAATAGAAATTGACCCTAACTACAAGCCAGCAATTGAAAATCGGGATGCGTTGCTCAGGCAAATGGAAAGGTAAAATAGAGAGCGATCAAACTGAGATTTGCGTAGTTTGCGTAGGGTGGGTTAGGCGACGATAACTTGATATCTGACGGGGTTGTCACCCCGTCAGGTTTATTCCTCGTTTTTTTCCTTAGAAGGCTGAATCCCTTGCACCACCAAAACTGAACAAGGGGCATGATGGACAACGTAATTACTAACACTGCCCAGAAACATTTCTGCTAACCCCTGGCGACCTCGACGCCCCAATACAATTAAATCTGCATTCCAACTATAGGCGAGTTCGTGAATCCAGCTACCTGCGTCTCCAAGCTTCAAGTTCGATTCAATGGGGACTCCCTGTTCGGTTGATTTCTGACAATAGCCATCCAACCATTGCTGGACTTCCTCTGTTTCCTGTTTTAGTTGTTCCTGGATGGCTTGTGAGAAGTTTGCCAGTTCTTGACCATAAAGATTGGTATAGGGGCTGATACCTAGACTCTCAATAGGCAGACAGTGAAACAACATCAAAGAAGCTCCGCTTTGTTTGGCTATTTCTAGGGCATGTTCAAATACAGCCCTGCCTTGAGGTGAGCGTTCAACTGCCACCAGAATTTTTTTGTATTCCATTTTCTTTTTTTTGATAATCAATAATCAAATTGACTCCCCTTTATACTGAACGAACAAACTTATCCAGCCTCTCCATTCCCTTCTCAATTGAGGTCATGTCCGTGGCATAAGAGAGACGAATACATTGATCTGCCCCAAAGGCGATACCTGGGATAGCAGCAACCTGCTGGGATTCGAGTAAAGTTTTGCAAAATTCTAGGGAAGCTAAACCCGTTTGGCTAATGTCAACAAATAAGTAAAAAGCGCCGTTGGGTTTAGGACAGCTAATTTTAGGAATCGCCCCGATACACTCTAACATCACCTGTCGTCGCCCAGTAAAGGCTTGGCGCATTTGCTCAACACAGTCTTGAGAACCTTCTAAGGCTGCGATCGCTCCATACTGGGCAAAGGTACACACATTAGAGGTACTATGGCTTTGAATTGTAGTCATCGCTTTGATTAACTCCACCGGAGCAGCGATATAGCCCACTCGCCAGCCAGTCATAGAATAGCTTTTAGCAAAACCGCTGCTGACAATGGTGCGCCCAAAAACCTCTGGTCCCACTGCACCAATACTTAGGTGTTGGGCACCATCGTAGAGAATTTTTTCATAAATCTCGTCAGAAACCACCAACAGGTCTTTTTCTACCACCACCTCTGCCAAGGCGCGGATTTCATCAGGGGTGTAGACAACCCCTGTGGGATTGGAGGGAGAGTTGAGGACAAAGAGCTTGGTTTGGGGGGTGATTGCTTGACGGAGTTGCTCAGGGGTGATTTTGTAGTCATACTCAGCCTTAGTGTCAACAATCACTGGCTTACCTCCAGCCAGCTTAACCATTTCTGGATAACTAAGCCAGTAGGGAGCGGGAATAATTACCTCATCCCCTGACTCAATCAAGGCCAGCATCAGGTTAAAGAGGGAATGCTTGCCACCGTTGGTAACAATAATATTTTCTGGCTGATAGTCCAGGTTGTTATCGATTCGTAACTTCTTGGCGATCACTTCCCTCAGCTTTGGTTCTCCCGCTGCTGGACCATATTTAGTCTTTCCCTGAGCCAGGGCTTGCTTTGCTGCTTCCTTGATATGTACCGGAGTATCAAAATCCGGTTCCCCGGCACTAAAGCTACAAACATCAATGCCCTCTGCTTTCATTGCCTTTGCCTTGGCGGAAATTGCCAAGGTAAGAGAAGGTGTCACCTGACCTACTCGTGCTGTTAGCTTCATATCCAATTATAGACAATTATATTTTACAGACCCAGTTGCCCAAACTATAGTTTCTCAGATTGACATCTCCCATCTTTGAAAAAAAGTCAGTTCGGACTACAATGATGATATCAGCTAACCACTGACCAAATTGCTCCTGAAAGTCAAGCATTGCTGGGACCTCCAAACTTTGGGAATGGTTTAGAACAAAGTTCACCAGACTGGAGAATCAGACTGACCTTCCCTAGAGGGTGTAGGGTTAGGTGGAACAGTAGGGCTACCAGAATCCGTTCCTGAACCAGTTGCCTCTGTGAGATACTGATTTATGTCAATATAAATACGCGCGTTGGTTTCATTGAGTGGCCCTAAAGCACGGGTGCGAACAGCCATTAGGCGTTGTAATGTTTGCCCAGGACTACTTCCGGGTTTGAGCGTGAACAACAACCCCGCACAAGGCCCGCCATTATATTCAGCGACACAGACTACATTCTGCCGATTCATGCGTCCAGTGGTCAGGAATTTCAAAGTTCCCGTATTGTAGTAATTCTGGAACCTGTCAGACACCATCTCACAACGGGTTTGGGGGTCATACCCAGAGCCTTTGAAATAATTAGACACCCAACGGATTACTGGCACATCCCCCTGTAAAGTCTTTGCAATAGTTGCTGGTACGCCCTGGGATACGCCGCAGACAAAGTTTGTCGTTTGGGCACGAGCAGGGCTGCTAGCGGTAAAGGTAGTTGCCAGTGTAAGGGCTGAAAAGGTCAGTACCGAGGTTAATAACTGAGGTTTCATAGGTAAGAAAAAGCTATTTTAGCCATAATAATTCAGGATTCTTTAAATGTCATTGAGTAGGCAAAGGATTGCAGTTTTTTGCCGCCTCTGCTTGTTTTTGCATCAGTCCAGAGGAGTCTGTCACAGACTGTGATTTTGTAGGGGTCAGTGTCTGGGTAACGTTGCTAGTAGAAAACTGCGGAGCCAATTGCAAAAATGTATCGATAGGAATAGCCCAGCTAGAACGTTCCATTATTTCCCGCATGGGTGGGCAGGGTTTCTGGCCATCCTGATACACATAAGGATCGCCCCACAGAGGATAGGCGTGCATCCCATTAATCGCTACAACCGCACCCTCCAGGTTCAGGACGGGTCCTCCGCTCATGCCCTTCTCAATGTTATTAGTGTAGCCCACCTGATAGCCCTCTTCCAGGGATTTTTCGGGTAAAAGCGACACTCGTCCTTCAGTGAATTTGAAGCCTGCATCTTGAGACTGATCTGCGGCAAATGGAAACCCGGCTGCAACTACTTTATCTCCCTCACTCAGGGTTGATGAACTTCCCAAATTTGCCGCTTCATAGTCCCCATCAGCAGTGCTAAACTGCAATAGACCTAAATCGTAGTTATTAAAGTTAATTCCTTGAGAGCGCCAGGCTTGGTGAATTAGACCATCCGGCGTTTGGATGCGATACTCATCTTTTTCATGGCGCAACACGTGGTCATTTGTTACTACCGTATAGAGTTGCCCTTGTCGCTTAATAATAATCCCCGAACCCCAGCTATCTTCCAACAGCACTTTAACGGTAATTCGCCGGGCACGCTCGCGCAGCCCTTCTGTGAGAAACTGGTGTGGTGGTAAATCCACCTCCCCATCTAGCGGCGGTAGGTCTGGTATTTGTATAGGAGTTGGTAACTCCGGGATATTCTCTAGTGATTGAGTTTCTGATTGTTTAGATTCTAGTGGTTCAGATATATTAGTCAACGCGACCATTGGTACCGTTAGTCCGATCGACAAAGCAGCAGCACCACTAATGAAGGCAATTGTACGGGACAAATTATCAGCGATGTTCATAGCAATTAACCAAGGGCAAACCCTGTGTACTTCCTTTTGTAGGGTGCATGGAAAGCTAACACAATATCTTCCTTGGGTACACCCAACTCCAGCAACTCCTTAGCAACTCCTTCTTCTGTGCCATCATGCTGTATCCAGATTTTTCCCTCTTTGATATCTATGTGTAAGAGCGAACCTCGGATTCGTTCATAGCCGTCCCATCCCACAGTCATCAGATGATAATGATCTCGTTCTCGATCCAAGACTAACTGGACTTCAACATCTCCATAAGAAGGTTTGTACTGCCCGTATTTCTTGATGATTTCTTCTACATATTTTCTATAGTCATCTATTCTTGCCATTTGACAACTACCTCTTGTTCTGGATCTTTTGACTTCCACAGCTATTTTACGATTACCCTTTTGGGCAGCAATTACCTTTTCTGCCCCCAAATCAACATACAAATCTACTCCGCCATATTGAACAAAAAGCGGATCGTCCGTAATCACCCAATCTTCTTTGACTAGAGCATTTTTGACCGCATCGTGAAATTTATCTGTGGCAGACATCCGCAATTAGTATATTTGTTCTAATAGATTAGAACTTGATCTCGATGTACAACGGGGTTGGGGGGTGAGGGCGAGAACTTCTAAATTACAGATTAGAATGCAACTTGGGAATCTGTTCTCAGGAGCAAGGCTTTCAATGCGGATGGCGAGACTCGAACTCGCATGGCGTGAGCCACACGCCCCTCAAGCGTGCGTGTCTACCGATTCCACCACATCCGCGTTTCGGTATTATCTAATGTATCACATTCCCCGCTCACAAATCAAGGATACTGTGGGCGAATTCCTGTTAGATTTCATTGGAGAGTGCGATCGCTGGAGAAAACTCTTCCCGGCTTAGTCACCAGTTATGTCAATGTTGTAGGGGCGAAGCATTTGGGGGATAACCTATGGTCCAAACCCAGGTATTTCTGCTCCTTTTGCTACTCTACTCTACCCTATGGGAACGCCTACGGCGTACGAGAAGCCCTACTAAAAATGAACAAGCGATCGCTCTCTACGTTCCTTCTATGTTACAATTCGAAGTGCGGAATGTGGGGTAGAAATACTAAAAATTAATCTTATTTGTGTTACCAACCCCAAGTACCCGGTTCGCCTTTGAAGGGCCCAACAATGTCGCTGGTAATCCACCCCGCATAAAAATCTCCGGGTTGGGGCTGTACCTTCTCGCCATCCACATAGCAAGCATCCATTGGCCTGGGATAGAAGGCAACATAACCGATGAGTTCCGTGTAAGCCGGGAAAATCTCAGTGTAATACCAGGCAACATTTTGGGCTTGGCGATCGCCCACAGTTAAGTTATAGTAGGACGCCTGTCCCTTCCACTCGCAGTAGGTGGAATGAGAACTCCGAGTCAAGTATTCCATCTTGATATCTTCCACCGGAATGTAGTAGGTCGGTGGATGGCTGGTTTCTAGACACCTCTTGGCACGGCGCGTCTCGGCGATCATCTCGCCATTGAAAATAACCTGAATGTGTCGAGTGGTGTCCTCAATGCGTGGAGGCCGGGGATAGTCCCACACCGACTCTTGACCGGAACCAGGAGGAATGGGTTTGGGTCGCACGGGAAACTCCTAGAATATTGTAACTATGTTAACTAGTTTAGGGTGAAAAACGCTGTAGCTTTTGAGGTGATGACGAAGAATTTTTAAGAACGCGATCGCAGTTTTCGAGCCGTTAACAATCGATCAACCCAAACCCTATCTGCTTCCAACAATGGCGGTACTGGCTCTTGAGTATAATCAATTGCCAGATCGTAACTTGCCTGATCGTACACATCATTTAACAATACCTGTAAATCTACTAAGGGTTCTGTATCTCCAGACTTCAGAGGTAAGGGAAATGAGGGGATGGTATCTGGCAAATTAAATGCATACAAATCAGCTTGAGGACGACAGTTCCCTCGACTGACCAAAATTCGATAATGAGTACTTGAAGATCCAACAGTACCTGAATTTAAACCTGATAAGATAACCCCTACTTGGGAAAATTCAATAGGATTAGATGCTGTTCTACATAGCCCACACTTACCCGGACCGGAAGTGTGGGAGCGTCACATGCGCTATATTGTTAGGACTTACGCACTGAAACGAGATTTCAAGGTTTTGAGCACCTCCAAGTCACTCGACCACAAGCTGGAAGTACCATTCTACCGTGGCTTATCTAGCTGAGTGCGTAAGTCCTAATTGTGTCAAACCTTAGTCGATTCCTATGAACTCAACATCTCCACTGGTAAGCGTTTAAAGATCAAACGCTCATCCTCTACATCAACAAAAATTGTGTCCCCTTGCTTAAACTCTCCGCGCAAAATTGCCTTAGCAATAGCAGTCTCTAAATACCTTTGCACTGCCCGCTTCAGAGGTCTTGCCCCATATACTGGGTCATAACCCACTTCAGCTAAGAAGTCCAAAGCCACCTCAGACAGTTTCAAGGACAATTTTTGCTCCACCAAACGTTCCTCTAAACGTTGAACCTGAAGATTGACAATTTGCCGCAACTGTGATTTAAGCAAGCCGTGGAAGATGATAATCTCATCAATGCGGTTGAGAAACTCCGGTCGGAAGCTGCTGCGCATTGCTTCCATCACACGAGATCGCATCTCCTCATATTGAGATTCATCCCCCACCACATCTAAAATATATTGGGAACCAATATTACTGGTCATGATAATAATAGTGTTCTTGAAATCCACCACATGACCCTGAGCATCGGTTAAACGCCCATCATCGAGGATTTGGAGCATCACATTGAAGACATCGGCATGGGCTTTCTCAATCTCATCAAACAAGATCACTGAATAAGGTCGCCGTCGAATCGCTTCCGTTAGCTGTCCCCCTTCTTCATAACCCACGTATCCCGGAGGAGCACCCATCAAACGAGAAACGGTGTGTTTCTCCATATACTCGGACATATCAATGCGCACCAAGGCTTCTTCTGTATCAAACAGATTCGCCGCCAGCGCCTTTGCCAACTCAGTCTTACCTACCCCCGTGGGACCGAGGAAGATAAAGCTAGCAGTGGGACGATCGGGATCGGCTAAACCCGCCCTTGAGCGTTGAATGGCATCAGCAACGGCTTGTACGGCTTCCTCTTGTCCTACAACCCGCTGATGGAGTTCATCTTCTAGGTGCAGCAGCTTTTCTTTTTCCGACTCTACCAGCTTGCTGATAGGAATCCCCGTCCATTTGGAAATAATCTCAGCAATATCAGCTTCAACCACCTCTTCCCGCAGCAAAGAGCCACCAGTGGTTTGTTTCTCTTCAAGTTTGCTTTCGATTTCTTTGACTTGTCGCTGCAGATCCGTCAGCTTGCCATAGCGCAATTCAGCAGCGCGATTGAGGTCATAATCCCTTTCTGCCTGTTGAATTTCCAGATTAACTTGGTCGATATTTTCTTTAAGGGTGCGGATTTTATCAATTAGTTCTTTTTCTGATTGCCACTGAGCATTGAGTTGGGACTGTTCTTCCTTGAGGTTAGCTAACTCTTTTTCTAGTTTTTCTAGCCGTTCCTGGGAAGCATTGTCATTTTCTTTTTGTAGGGAGAGACGTTCCATCTCCAGTTGGAGAATCTTGCGGTTAACTTCATCCAATTCTTCTGGTTTGGAGGTAATCTCCATTTTCAGTTTAGCTGCCGCCTCATCTACTAGATCAATGCCTTTATCCGGGAGGAAGCGATCGCTGATGTAACGATTAGAAAGCATCGCCGCCGCCACTAAAGCTGTATCGGCAATCTTCACCCCGTGGTGAACCTCGTAGCGTTCCTTAAGACCTCGCAGAATGGAAATCGTATCCACAACGCTGGGTTCATTTACCATCACTTCCTGGAAACGCCGCTCTAAAGCTGCATCTTTCTCCACATACTTGCGATATTCATCTAAGGTAGTTGCGCCAATACAGCGCAGTTCTCCCCGCGCTAACATCGGTTTGAGCAGGTTCCCCGCATCCATTGCCCCTTGGGTTGCACCAGCGCCAACTACGGTGTGAATCTCATCAATAAACATGATGATATTACCCTGACTCTCAGTCACTTCCTTGAGAACTGCCTTGAGGCGTTCTTCAAACTCTCCTCGGTATTTAGCGCCAGCGATTAGCGCTCCCATATCCAGGGCAATTAATTTGCGATCGCGCAGAGACTCTGGCACATCTCGGTTAATAATTCGCTGCGCTAGTCCTTCCACAATTGCCGTTTTGCCGACTCCGGGTTCCCCAATCAGCACTGGATTATTTTTCGTCCGGCGTGAGAGAATTTGAATCGTGCGGCGAATCTCGTCATCGCGACCAATCACCGGGTCAAGTTTACCTTGACGAGCTAGTTGGGTGAGTTCGCGACCGTATTTTTCTAATGCTTCGTATTTGCCTTCTGGGTTTTGGTCTGTCACTTTCTGACTCCCTCGCACTTGTTTAATAATCTCCTTGAGTTTCTTTTCATTCAGACCAAATTCTTGGAAGAGTGCCCTGCCAAAGCGGTCATCTTTGGCATAGGCTAAAACTAGATGTTCAATGGAAATATAATCATCATCAAATTCTTGCCGTAATTTTTCAGCCCTGTCAAGTAGGATATCTAAGCTCCGCCCTAGATAGATAGAATCACCGGTACTTGAAACTTTGGGCTGACGGCGAATAAAATCATCCGTTCTGTCCCGCAGCCGTTGGACGCTGACATCTGCTTTGTTGAAGATACTGGTTGCTAATCCCTCCTGTTCGATAAGGGATTTCATCAGATGTTCGCTTTCAATTTGCTGGTGCTTATTTTCTTTGGCAATATCTGGAGTGCGGACAATCGCTTCCCAGGTTTTTTCAGTAAATTTTTGGGGGTTAGTTGGTTGCATTTCTTGTAAGTTATACGACTAATAAATAATTAAAAAACAAGCAAGACTTGGAGAATCAATCTTGCCTTCTTGATGTTATTGTAATAATTTTTTATCGAGGCGTTAAGTAGGAAATCCTCACCTGAGAGGTTTGGTTTTCCTACTGAGCCCAAATCTGGGTTAACTACCCCTTTTTTGAGGGAAGTAGGGAACAGGGAACAGGCAACAGGCAACAGGCAACAGGCAACAGGCAACAGGCAACAGGCAACAGGGAATTGGGAATAAGGAACAGGGAACGGGGAACGGAGAGGGGGGAGCAGGGGAAGAAAAAGACAACAAATTGATCAAGGGGGTTTTAGACCGCACTTTTACCTTCCGCGAAGCGACTGACGGGTGTAGATTTGTCCATTGTCCCAAATCCCTTTAATCAGTGTGGTGAGAGCTTTGAAAAAGCCTAAGCTGTAGAAAACTCCACGAGTAAAAATTTTGATTGGGGAGCCACTTTTGTTGCAGGGGGGATTGCCAAGCACATGGCAATCAAAAAGCTTGACATAGAGGCGCAATTGCTCACTAAGGGTCAGGTTTTTCAGCGCCATGAGAAAGTGATTTTGATAGAAAGTGAATTGGTATTCGAGCGATCGCGTGCTGATATCGTGGCAACCTCCCGTTTCTTCTCCCAGATGCACTAAATTAGCTTCTGGGTCATACCAGATGTGATATCCTGTTTGCCGCAACCGCAGACAAAAATCTGACTCCTCCCGCACTGCACTACCCCGAAACCGCTCATCAAACCAGATCCCGTACTGAGTAAAAATTTCTCGCCGAAAGGACATATTGCAGCCTCTTACAGAAATCACCCGCTGAGGCTTCACCGTATGTACCAAGTCAATATAATACCAAGCAATTCCGGGATCCATCGCCTCCGAAGGCAAATCCTCAATTGTATAGGGGGTATCTCCTTTGTTGGCTCCATTAGAATCCGCCAGCTTTATTCGGTCAAAAACTCGCCCTGCTACTGCTCCCACTTCTTTCCTGTGATAATTTTGGGCATGAGCTTTTAAATAACCCTCTGGCAGCCGGATATCGTCATCAATAAAGAGAATAATTTCTCCGGTTGAGCGCCGCACACCGTAGTTTCGTGCCCCAGGCAAACTAGCCCAATCAACGCGAAACCAGCGAATTTTACCAGCATCCAACAGTTGCTCTAAATATGCTTGGGTTTCAGGTTCGTGGATCGGAGTTTGATCGACCACCAGTACTTCAAAGTCTGGATAGTCTTGTTTGAGGACATCTTCAAGGGTATCCCGCAGGGGTTTTTCACGTCCGTATGTAGGGATAATCACGGAGATTGAGAACCAACTCACTTGCTTCGCTCAAAGTCAAAAGTCAAAAGTCAAAAGTTAAAAGGGCTATCCACTTAAGCGGGGACAGTAATCAAAAGGGAACTTCGGATCAGGCAACAGGGAACAGGCAACAGGTAATAGGCAACAGGCAACAGGCAACAGGCAACAGGCAACAGGCAACAGGCAACAGGCAACAGGGAACGGGGAACAGGGAACGTGACTACTATAGCAGTTCTATAAAGGGTTGTGAATCAAAACGCTACTCAAAAGGGAACTTCGGATCAGGGGACAGGGGGTAAGGGTTCTGGTCGTTTTACATACGGTTTGATTGGCCACGACTCATTTAGGACTGCTATATTCCCTATTCCTCATTCCCCATTACCTATTCCCCATTACCTATTCCCTATTCCCTGTTCCCTATTCCCTGTTCCCTGTTCCCTGTTCCCTGTTATCTTGTCAAGTAGCAATCGACCGTCTTCTAGATGTCTTTATCCTTCCTTTCTTTCTCCTTCGAGACTCATTTTTCTGGACTGTTTTAAGTTTCTCCCGTTCTTGCTTATCTATTTGTGGCAACTTGAAAATCACTCCAGCCAAAAACCAGTAATAAACCGCCACTGGATCTGTGTCCAGGGGATACCAGTAAGGAAAATAGCTGATAATCAGGATAAAAACCCAAAAACTTGAGGCAAAGCTGCGTAAACTTTTGTCACGAACTGAGCGATAATCCTTAAAGGCGAGTATCGTTAAGTGGGTAATAAAGACCATAAAAGCCAAGGTACCCAAATATCCCATTTCATAGAGGAGCTTTGAGTGAAAGGTTTCAACAAGTGCAGTACTACCGAAGGAGCGGGCGGAATTGGTGGCTTTTCCCAGACCTCTTCCTAGCACTCCCTTTTGTTTGCTTATCGCCCAATTATATTGCTTTTTAATGAAGAGATGGGGAGGGGAACTATTCCAGCGCCCGACAAAACTATCAATCCGCTCCTGAACAATAGCTGGGTTATTTGCCGCTGCCACTCCTAGCACCAGAGCGAGTACCACCCCAATCGGGATAAATCGCTTGAGATTAGCTATCTGTCCAGTGAGGACTAGCAAAATCGCAATCACTACTGGCACTAAGGCAAGAGCGATTCTCTGACCACAGATTACAGCATTGACAAAGACTAATGCCATGCCTGTCAAACCTGTCATCCGCCAGAAGAAGGACGTATCGCTAAAGGCAGTCGTAAAGGTTATAGCACTATTGGCAATTAGGAACCAAGCCCAGTGCCAGGGAGAAACAAATGTCCCTGGCAAGCGAATCTGTCCCTGAGAGGGACTGTAAAGCAGAGAGCCACCTACCAAACATTTGGCCTCTAAGCTGGCTCTAAACAGATCATTGCCTGACATTCCGCGAGTCCCAACACACCTACCACTTTTAAGCATCCAGTACTGAACCAAGCCAAGTGCACAGCAGATAATAGCAAGCACCACAAGCAGACGTCCTAGAAATAGCAATTGTTTTTTATCTTCAATCAGATAGTAGGCGCAAAATATTAGGGGGATGTAACCGATCAAAACCTTGAGTCCCAAAATTCCTTGGAGAAAAGGCATTCCCTCTTTGCAGGGTACACGTATAGGCGGACCACCTGTAGCATTAGGGATAAACTTTTCGGTCAGATCGCTACAGTTAGGAAGAAGTTGCTGAATGCCGTTGACAAAAAATAATGTCATTATGCAAAAGACTAAAAGAATGCCCAAGGTGGGAACCAACTTTTTGGGAATCAAGATTGTTAGTCTTTTGCGCTTGAACTCCAGAACTAGAGCAAGGAGGGCAGGAATATAGAAAACATCTTTACCAAGCTGGAATAGAGCATTACCTCCGCCTATCCAGTAGGTGACGGTGCCGCTAAAGGGCATATAGATGAGAAAAACCCAAAGCGCTTGCCGGGGATATTGATAGGAAAACAGTAGACTGGAGACTCCCAAAGCGGCACCTAAACCGATTTTAGGACTAACTGCTACTCCTAAAAGTAGACCCAATAGACCCCCCAGGAAAACGCAGGCAATTATGAAGCTAATCATTTTTTTGCGTGCTTCCCGGGCTTTGCGTTTTTGGGCTAGCCTCTCCTTAAGACTAAGGGGTGGAGTCTCAGTCTGCTTTTTAGATTTTTTAGATTTTTTTGATTTGGACTTTGATTGTGGCATTGCAGTGCTTTTGAAATGCCTCTCGATTGACACTCCCTACGGCAATACTGCTCGGTTAAGATAAAGTTGTCGGTTCAGACAAGCAGAGGAGTAGGGGGAGCAGGGGGAGCAGGGACTCGCTAGACTTCGTCGCTGCTCCGCAGAGCGCTCAAAGGCATCTGCGTTAGCAGCGACGAAGTCTAAAGGCTTGCATGCAAAAGGCAAAAGTAGGGAGCAGGGAGCAGGGAGCAGGGGGAGACACCGGACTCCAGGACAAAGTTCTAAAAGTTCCCCAGACTAACACCCCTATGTGTTACCTTGCCACTCTACATATTGAACCATGCCCCTTTATGGTAAACGCCACAACCAAGAGAATGGACAAGACAGGTTCTCTTTCTGGCTGCGGCGAACATTTTGTGGGTTCAAGGGGAGGAGATAATTTAGCTTCCGCCGCGAGGAGCCCCACGCCTGCTGTTGTTTACATATCTTCATATGATCCGTGATAAATTAAGATGAAGCGATCACTAAAATGTCGTAGATGAGTCAATCAGTTACTATCTATCCTGGTGAAGTTTTTGCCGATACCAAAGTCTTTGATGTAGGCATTCGTCAGTTATTGCCCCATTATGATGAAATGCTTGATGCGCTCACGGCTTGTGTTTCTCCCAATGCCCATCGTCTTTTGGAGTTAGGATGTGGCACGGGAGAACTGAGTTTAAGACTGCTTAAGCATTGCCCTGATGCTCAATTGGTGGCCATTGATTATTCTCCCAGAATGATTGAGATGGCAACCGCTAAACTGACAAAAGCTCAACTGAATCATCGTGTAACCTTTGTTCAAGGGGATTTTGGCGCGTGGGCACTCGGTGAGATGACAGAGCAAATAGGGACTGATTTTGATGGCTGTGTCTCTTCTTTAGCCATTCACCACCTTACTGATGAGATGAAACAGCGGCTATTTACTTGTATTGGACAGAATCTCAAACCAGGTAGTTGTTTTTGGAATGCAGACCCCATTTTACAAGAGTCTGTGCAATTACAAGAAACTTATCAAATCTTGAGAGAACAGTGGACACTGGCTCAAGGTACAACCATTACAGAAGTTCGTTCCCAGATAGGTAATAGTGAACCACAAGGTCATTCAGGACAAGATCGCTTAGCGTCACTGGAAACTCATTTAATGATGTTGTCTAAAGCTCAATTTAAGACGGTTGCGGTTCCTTGGCGATTTTTTGTCCTGGCAGTTTTTGGCGGTTGGATTTGGTAAGTACCTAGGCAAAATTAATTACACATTCTATGAACGACACGGGTTTGCTGTACTCGGTACCATTCAGGTTGGCTCATCGCCGCCTATCTTTCCGATGGTTCGTCAACCACAGTGATGGAACTTGAAAAAGGAATGTTGGGTTAGGTTTAAGAAGGCTATAAATTTCGCCATGGCAGAAGATCCTCTTGTACAACCATGATTTTTGTCACCCCCCATCTTGAGGTAATTTCACAAGGAATCAGATCATGAAAAAGGTCGCTGTATTTGGAAATGCTGGAGGAGGTAAGTCTACACTTAGTAAAAGACTGGCGGAGATTACTAATCTACCACTTCATGTTTTGGACAAGATCGAGTATGAGGCGGGTGGAAAGGAAGTTAAGTATCAAGATTATAGACGGGTTCACAATCATATCCTAGAGTCCGATGAATGGATCATTGATGGATTTGGGTGTATTGAAACCTTGTGGGAAAGACTCAGAGTAGCAGATACATTAATCTATGTAGATCTGCCCTTACCTATACATTTCATTTGGGTGACCAAACGGCTAATAAAGGGATTGTTTAGAAACCCCGAAGGTTGGCCAGAAAACAGTCCAATCCTAAAGAGCAGTCTCAACAGCTACCGTGTGCTTGTGGCGTGTCACAAACATTTGACCCCAAAGTATCGTGAGTATGTCAGCAAAACAAGTGAAATAAAAGACGTTTATCATCTGAAATCGGCGGATAGTATTTCACGATTTCTTGCAGTGATTGAAAGTCAACCGTTTTGATTCGGTTCTCCCTTAACAATATCAAATAGATTTCTAACCAGACCAGATGACCAATCAAGATGCTATTACAGTTACCATTCGGCTGAACCTGATTCCGACCGAAGATGGGCGCTACCTCTGTCATTTATCAACGAATCTTACCGAGCTAGATAGAACTGAGCCAACTTTTTCTGGTCAGACGAAGGAACACGCCATAGCCGTAGCCCTCGAACATCTAGCTGCTGAGTACCGAAGCGCTGCCGAGCAAAGCCAGGTAAAGCCGGAAGGGGATGATACTGTTGGTTCCCACGAGAAACGCTACCACGTTATCCTTCACTATGAGAGGATTGCCTCGGAAAAGTCTCGGTTCGACGCGGTTCTCAATACCCTCTTGGGAAATACAGTCGTTGAGAACGCCATAACCACCGTAATTGAAATTGCCGCCGACGCTGAACAGTCGGTGCTCAGTTAGGTGATCTTCCAGGGCAAACCCATCTAAATTTTTTTGACAAAATGTTGTTTTTGTGAATGAAGCCAGAAGGGGCGCTGGAGTTTAGACGCTTATCGCTACCCCAAGACTGCGATGGCTACCCCAAGACTGCGATGGCTACCCCAAGACTGCGATCGCTCTTTAAGTACACCACATCAATGTGAAAGATGGAGTGATTTGATGCCGTTAATGACTTGGCAATTGTGGTTAGCTAGAGATATAATTAAAGATTATCATCTTCCTTGGCAAAAACAAAAAGTAAGCTGACTTAGACAAAAATTAGACACTCGTTGCTATTCTGATGAGGGATAACATATCAGGAGCTCATCTGATTATTTTACTTCCATGAAACAGTCGGGTAGATAAGCTCCTAGCTACAGTCAGACTACCACAATAAGTAGTCGGACATAACTTGACAATGTTAGATTTGATTAAGGAGCGCGCCGCCGCGCTGCGTAGCAGGGGCGTCAGCCTAGGCGCAGCTAGTCTTCGACGCTGCTGTCGCAGTTCGCTGACCGCCTACCGCACAGCTAGGCTAACGCCTCAGCGGAGCAGCTCGCTGAGTGCCCTTTGTTTCTTGAATTCTAGAAAACTCGCCATTGTTCGGCTACTTTCTCTCTCCGATTTCGATCTGGAAACAATTGCATGTTGATCCACCTTCAAGTGGAGATGAACAAATGAGAGTAAAAAGAGTTAGGCCCCCCCTACCTTGGGCAGCTACACTAATCGGAGTTATTGGGTTACTACAGGCTGGGATGCCAACCCCAAGTGTTGGACAAACCAACCCCCCTGCCTCAGTTGCTCAAACCAGCACAGCACAGCAAAGGGAGTTGGAAGAGGCAAAACAGCTTAACCAACAAGCATTTCAGCTTTATAACCAAGGAAACTACACAGAAGCAGAACCCCTCTACCAGCGCTCCCTGGCAATCAGAGAGAAAGTATTAGGACCAGAGCACCCGGATGTCGCCCTAAGCCTCAACAACTTAGCCGGGCTGTATTTTTCCCAAGGAAACTACACAGAAGCAGAACCCCTCTACCAGCGCTCCCTGGCAATCAGACAGAAAGTATTAGGACCAGAGCACCAATTAGTGGCCACCAGCCTCAACAACTTAGCCGCGCTGTATCAAGTCCAAGGAAAGTACACAGAAGCAGAACCCCTCTACCAGCGCTCCCTGGCAATCAGAGAGAAAGTATTAGGACCAGAGCACCCGGATGTCGCTCAAAGCCTCAACAACTTAGCCGGGCTGTATCGTGCCCAAGGAAAGTACACAGAAGCAGAACCCCTCTACCAGCGCTCCCTGGCTATCTATGAGAAAGTATTAGGACCAGAGCACCCTTCTGTGGCCACCAGCCTCAACAACTTAGCCGGGCTGTATGAATCCCAAGGAAAGTACACAGAAGCAGAACCCCTCTACCAGCGCTCCCTGGCAATCAGAGAGAAAGTATTGGGACCAGAGCACCAATTAGTGGCTACCAGCCTCAACAACTTAGCCGCGCTGTATCGTGCCCAAGGAAAGTACACAGAAGCAGAACCCCTCTACCAGCGCTCCCTGGCAATCAGAGAGAAAGTATTAGGACCAGAGCACCCTTCTGTGGCCACCAGCCTCAACAACTTAGCCCTGCTGTATGAATCCCAAGGAAAGTACACAGAAGCAGAACCCCTCTACCAGCGCTCCCTGGCAATCTTAGAGAAAGTATTAGGACCAGAGCACCAATTAGTGGCCACCAGCCTCAACAACTTAGCCGCGCTGTATCGTGCCCAAGGAAAGTACACAGAAGCAGAACCCCTCTACCAGCGCTCCCTGGCAATCAGAGAGAAAGTATTAGGACCAGAGCACCAATTAGTGGCCACCAGCCTCAACAACTTATCTGTCCTCCATTGGAGTCAGGGTAATATCACCAATGCCTTAAGTTATTTCCAACAAGCCATTGCGGTTGAAGAGTATAACCTCAACTATAATCTTCCTGCGGGGTCAGAATCCCAAAAACAGGCGTATCTAAAAACCTTGTCAGGGAGTAGTCATGCTCTCATCTCCTTCCATCTAAAAACCGCTCCCAATAACCCAGAAGCTGCTGCCCTCGCTTTTACTACCATCGCCCAACGTAAAGGTCGCCTCCTTGATTTTCTTAGCAATAGTCAACAAATATTGCGCCGTAACCTTGACCCCAAGAGTCAACAAATCCTTGATGACCTTAATGCTGCAAAAAGTCAAATAGCCCACCTTTTTCATTATCGCCCTTCAGAAATTCCTCCAGGATACCACCAACAAATGCGGGAGTTAAACCAACAAATTAAAACTCTTGAAGACCAACTCAGTCGCCACAGCAGTCTTTATCGCACTGCTACCAAGCCCATTACTTTGGATACCATCCAACAACTACTCCCTGCTGATACTGTCTTAGTCGAATTTGTCCGATATCGACCCTATAACCCCAAAGATAGCAGTTGGGATAAACCACGCTACGCTGTATATATTCTCCATCCCCAAGGTAGTCCTGTAGGCATTGACTTAGGCACAGCTGCTAAGATTGAACCGATTTTAGAGCTACTAAAATTATCCCTTCAAGACCGTAAAACTTCCCTAAAACAAGTTCAAGACATTGCCCGTCAAGCTGACCAAATCTTAATGCAGCCTGTACGTCAACATCTTGGGAATACCCGCAATCTTCTCATTGCTCCTGACCATGAGCTTAATACCATCCCCTTTGCAGCCCTAGTTGATGAAAACAACCAATATTTACTAAAAAAATACCAAATCACCTATCTCACTTCTAGTCGGGACTTAGTGCGGATGGTTGAGGATTATGACAGTAAAACACCACCATTACTACTAGGTAATCCCAACTTTGCTCAAGCAGTTGCTAGTCATAGTCCTAACTCAGAACGAACGATACGCTGGTCAGATATCAGCAAATGGGGATTTAGTCCCATTCCCGAAACCGAAACCGAAGTCAAAGCCATTGGCCAATTACTAGGCGTTAACCCCTTAATCCGAGAACAAGCCACCGAAGCAGTGGTAAAACAGGCTAATAGCCCACTCGTTCTCCATATTGCCACCCATGGATTCTTTCAAAACAGTAATGATAACCAAAATCCCCTTTTGCTTTCAGGATTAGTCTTGGCAGGTTTTCAAGACCAAGAACAATACCGTAACCGTTCAATAGAAGATGGTATTCTCACCGCCCTCGAAGTCACAGGTATTAATTTAGTAGGAACTCAATTAGTTGTCCTGTCCGCCTGTGATACGAGAAAAGGTAAGCTTAGTACAGGTGATGGTATTTATGGACTGAGGAGAGCATTAGTGATTGCCGGGACAGAAAGTCAAGTCATTAGCCTCTGGCGGGTTGGTGATGACCCCACCAAAAAATTAATGATTGCTTACTATCAGAAATTGAAACAGGGACAAGGACGTAGTGAGGCATTACGCCAAACCCAATTAGCAATCCTAGAACGAAATCTGGTAGAAATGAGCCAAGAATTTAATCAACATCCCTATTATTGGGCGGGTTTTATTCCTTCTGGTAATTGGCTACCGATGCGTTGGGAGAAGTAGATTGACAAGATGACAACAGATAAACTAAACGATGCTTTAGATAACTATGATTTGGCGTTGAAGAAATTAGGAGATGGCTCGCCATCCCCTAGTGAAGAGCAGATATTGGCGGCTATCTACTTAAGCCGGGACAGTTTATATATGTTTTGATTTGCCACGACTCATTTAGGCGATCGCCACCAACTCCCCCTCATGTTGATTTTTTATTCAACCTAAAAATTCATGGAAACAACGCCGATTTTATGGTAAGAATAATCGGTCTTTTTATGAAGTTGCTAAAAAAAATGACCCTGAAACGTTTATGAGAGAAGTGCTTCAGGTATCATACAAGGATCTATGTCAAACGCAAATGGGGGTCATTGCGATCATTCAAGATTGTAAGCGATAAAAATAAAAAGACGTTTATGAGGCGGTTAAGATAACACTAACAACTTTACAGAACTTGCCCATTTGGTCTGTTTAGTTTTTTTGAAAAATTTCTAATCTTTTTAGCGCTCTTAAAAAAACACTGGTGTTTTCCTTTATCCGGTTCATGGCGATCGCTGCGTTGGTGGCTTAAGTGGATAGCCGATAAATGGCTTTACTTCCCACACGACCAGAAATTTTACGGCTATTTTGATAGCTGTAACAAAAATGAGGGGGCTATATAGCAATGTGATTTGAATTGTGAAACTAATCCGGGCAACTGCCAGCCTATAACACTCAATCTTCAGGTAGCGATCGCCTTATGGCGAATTTCACGAATCAAATCAGATTGCCATAGTAATAGACACGTTTTATGAGGATTTTCTTGCTCATCTGGTTTGGACAAATGGTATCCCTTTTGGGCTCTAAGCTGACTGAATTTGCCCTGGGAGTGTGGGTATACCAGAAAACCGGATCAATCACACAGTTTGCCATCATTGTTTTATTAATTCATCTACCAAATATCATCATCTCACCTATAGCTGGCGCCCTTGTGGATCGTTGGAATCGTCGCGGGGCAATGATTCTCAGTGACTTCGCAGCAGGAATTAGCACCCTAGGGATCTTGGTGCTGGTCTTTTCAGAGCGGCTGGAGATTTGGCATATCTATCTGGCTGTGGCCATTAGTTCCATCTTTAATGCTTTCCAGTTGCCAGCCTATACGGCAGCGATCGCCCAGCTTATTCCCAAAAAACATTACAGCCGTGCCAACGGTATGGTGCAAACCTCAAAGGCAATTGCGAGAGTTATTTCACCAGTAATAGCGGGTTTCCTAGTTGGGATTATAGAACTTGAAGGCATTCTCCTGATCGACTTCAGCACCTTTGTCGTTGCTATCATTACATTACTAAGTGTTCGACTACCCCATATCAAGAATGCAAAGACCAATAAATTGAAGATTAGCCAGCTATTGCGCGAAACTCTTTCTAGCTGGAATTACATTGCTGCGCGACCTGGTTTGCTGAGGCTATTGATTTTCGTTTCTACTACCTACTTCACTGTAGGCATTCTTGAGGTTGTATTCTGGCCGTTAGTGTTAGACTTTGGCTCCAGCACAGAGCTTGGTATTGTCTTGTCCATTGGCGGCTGCGGCATGTTACTCGGTAGCCTTGTGATAAGTGCGTGGGGAGGACCGAAGCGTCGTATCTATGGCATTTTGAGCTTTGTCCCCTTGCAAGGAGGGGTAATGTTTTTAGGTGGATTACAAGCCTCTGTTCCCCTTGCCGCTACGGGACTTTTTGGTTACTTATTTGCCCAGCCAATCATCTTGAGTTGCAATCAGGCTATCTGGCAAAGTAAAGTCCCGCTCAATTTACAAGGACGGGTCTTCGCCTTGCAACAGATGATTGAAAGGTCATTAGCGATACTCGCCTACATTATCATTGGACCTTTAGTAGATTATATATTTGAGCCTCTAATGGCTACCAATGGACTGCTTGCCAATAGCATTGGAAAAGTGATTGGTGTTGGGCCAGGGCGAGGGATTGCTTTGCTGGTAATTTTGATGGGAATAGTAAATATACTGGCAACGATTGTTGCTTATGGGGAACCTCGCCTACGGCGTTTAGAAAAGGAACTGCCGGATAGAATTAAATCTAACCTCAGTAGATGAAAAAGCTGGCGATCGCTCCCTTTTTTATTTACTGAAATTGGGTTAAGTCTTGAGAAAGTCTAGTTTAATGAATTATTAAGATTTGCCTCAGATGCTTGCAGGGCAAGAATTTTATCATTATTAATAAATAAATTTACGAAACTAGCAGTTTTTGGCGGTTGGGTTTGGTAGTGTTATCGTTCTTAATTTGACTGAGTGCGCTGCACCGTAGGGTTCCTGAGCAAATAAAATATTATAGTAAAGAATAATATTCTATCTACGCACGCTCAGAAAGCGCGGCAACCCGAACCCTAGTTGGTTGCTAACACTACGAGTCAGAGGAAGCAGGATTTCTCCTTGGCTTTTTGGCAGAATCAATTTCCATCTCAAGCTTGGCCACATGACTAGCAATCGCAGTGTCTAAATCGAAGAAGCGATGTCGCGGAAGTTTCAAGACTAGCTTCGTCCGAAACGTCCTCCAGTGATTCCAAACGTGCCGTTTGCCATCAACCTGTAACAAACGGGCGTACCTGGCTCCAAGACGTTCTGAGAACCTTTGCCCGCGCCGCGCCATTACAAGGGCCGCCGCAGTAGCAGAGGACATCCCATATCTGGTCATGAACTTTGTCATCCCGATCAGAGAACTCCAAGCAGGGTTATGATGCAGCAGTTTAACCCCTGACCTTGCACATCGGGAAGTTAATAGTTCATCAAACTTTGAATAGGCAAAGCTAGAAAGCATGGAACTGTAGTGAAATCCTTTCTCTCTTAGCTTACGTTTCTGTTCTGTAAAGTCTAATTTCTCTACC
>JBFRWF010000178.1:0-28483 GCA_051439465.1 Xenococcaceae cyanobacterium
ATGGAAATTCATGCGAGCAAACGAGTCTCGACTCGATAGTATTGTCAGGAGCCGGATGCGGTGAAAATTGCACGTCCGGTTTTGTACGAGAGGTGTCCCCTGGTAACAGGGGCATCGACTCTTCTAAAAAAGCCATTCTCGTGCAAGTGAGAAGGGCTTAAATCTACAACTGTGTCGTTCTATATCTTTACAGAGAAAAAAAATGAAAAGAATTCTAGGAACTTTAGCAGCAATCTTGGCAGCAATGGTCTTGACCATCTCCCCTGCTATGGCAGAAGAAGCAGTAGGCTTGTTTCCCGGTTGTTATCACATCGGACAAGACATCCCTGGTGCCCCTTCATTTGACGTTCAACTGTTATTTGATGCCCCTCAACACCTAGTAACGGGTGAGGGTGAAATTACTCAAGCTGTCAATCCACCCCTAGATATTAAAACGGAACTACGGGGTCAATACTTTATCGTGCCAACCCTACCTCAATCCCTTGTTGCAGTTAAGGCTACTGGTTATCCAGAGGTTGACTTTCCACCTGAGGGAGGACCAGGTCCTGTTATCCTGCCCAATGTGGAACTGCAGATGAGTCTCAACGATTTTCAGTCTGGTACAGCTAGTTACAAGTATCGCGAGGTATATGGTGGTGAGTTCAAGGATGTTGGACCAGTTCCAGTGAAATCGAGTCCCTGTTTTCAATAAAGGGACATTCAGTAGATCGAAAAGTTTTTTCGGTCAGGGCGATCGCTAACAGAAAAAAGAAAAATCTAGTTCGCGGAAAAATTCCGCGAACTTTTCCGTTAATAAACAAGACAAATGCTCTCAAGATTATTGAAAATTAAGCATCACTATTGAGAATTTACATGGCTCTATACCTCATTTTGGCGCAATTTTTCTTGCGCTTACCCTGGCTATTGATCTAGAGGAATTCCTCTCTTTGTAAGCAATTCCCGAACATTAATAATTAAGGGAAAAACTTCCTGATTCCAATCTGCTCCCTGAAGATCGTATGCTCTTTGCTCCGCCTCAACAGCCATCTTATCTTCAGTAAATATTACTTCAGTAAAATAACGCATAAAGGGCCAAAGCAGATAAATCAATCCCGGAATTTTAGGCTTGCGAATCATCAATATGCCAAAACTATGAAGCACTTTTTGTTCCCGATCTACAGGCACATAAGCAACCCAAAGCTTCAAAGCAGGAACATCCGAATTAGCTCCGCACAAATTCAAGGTTTGATAGGGATATTCCGTCCGAATTGTCATAATATCAAAACTTACCGCTTTTGAAGCCTTATCTTTTCCAGCTAAAAGAAACTTGGCTCCAAAATGTGGTTTTCCGCTAAACTTATACTTCACTTCCACCCAATCCTGCCCTTGAGAATTTTCAAGGAAAGTAGGTCGAATGTTCCCCATCAATCGTCGATGTAAAAATTGGTGATTCATGTCCATTAAGTTTTCCTGTTAAAAGGAGTAATGGCAATTTACCTGGCGAGAAAAATACATAGTTTTATATTCTGGAGAATGCCAAGTAGGTAGATCGGGAAAAGTTATTTTTTCAGCAAATTTTGCTTCACCAGGAAACACCCAAATATGTCCATAAGCTTCCTTGCAGGGATAACTTTTTACCCCACTAATTGGCAACTTAGCCCCTTCAGGTAAGTAAGGAACCCCAGTTAGTTTTCCTTGCTCATTGTATCGCCATGCATGATAGCTACATTTGATTTGCTGCCCACAAACAACCCCTATGCTCAGTGGCATTTGTCGATGAGCACAGCGATCTTCGAGAGCAAAAACTTTATTGTATTCTGTCCGAATCAAAACAATCGGTTCTCCACCAAAGAGTACCCCATGGGCTTTTCCTTTCTTAACCTCCTTGGATTGGGCTAATGGATACCAAAAGTTAGGATTTAAACCGATTCTTCTTAAATCAGGTTGGTTTCCTGGATAGGATGTACGAAACATAAAAATCTCCAAACAAACTAAATGTTTTTCAAGAGGTAACTGAACTGGATAACCATTGCGCTGGTGTCATTCAATCAGGTGGGGCAACAGTTCCATAGCGGCGCGGCGATTGCCGACAAAATTATCGTCTACAAAATAGATTGCACCCGGATTCCCCTGTTGCAGTATTGCATATTCTCCATTACCTATTTCCTCTGTTAGCCTTAATATGGACTAAAAATATGACTTTAATTCCCCTTTTCTTCTTATATCTAGAGTTGCACAATGGAAAGAGCCGCCAAAGGGGGCATAATTGAGAAAAGAGCAGGGAATTGGTTGAAAACCCCAGTCTTTCAGGGCTTTAATCATAGACTCTTGAGATTTTTCCACGATCACCCGCTTTTCATCAAGCATCAATACGTTCATACTTATCCAATTGCTACACATAGATGGAAGATATTTGCGAGTAGAAATAATATTGGGTAGAGGCGCAACTAATACATCCCAGGACTTAAACATTTTCGGTAGCTTGTTGACATCTATAAATTCAGGATTTACTAACACTTTACCTGGGGCAAGAGGCATAAAAGTAGAATCGATATGCATGGGTTGGCGACATCTACTTTCGATTTTATGGATTCTGTATTTTTCTCCCAAATGCCTTCTCAGCCAATTGATACCGGAATCATTGGTAACATTGCTTTTGGTGACAAATATATCTGTACCACAACGAATAAAATCTGCGGCATCAAAAACCGGTTCAAATTCGTTGATTACATAACGGATTGGTTCATCTTTTTCAGGGGATTTGTATTTGTGGTCATAAAGCTCGTCAAGCAATTGCGGTTTGGGAGCAGCAGTCCATCTCGCTCCCTCAGCGAAGTATTCTTTGAACAATGAGCGATAGGCATGGGCCTCGAAATATCTTGAGCGCCAAGCCATTGGTGTTTCAATAATTTCATCTCCTATAACTAGAAATCCATCTCTTGGACAAGCCACGCAAAATCCTCTAGACTTCCAGTGAGGTGTTTTATACTGGACAGAAAAATCCATGATATCTGGCCTTCTAACCTTAACCCCTTCAGATTCCAGAATATGAATAAACTCATTCAGTTCTTTTTGAGCCGGCTTAGTGAGTATTTTAGGATAGCGACGACCACTGACAATTCGTAATAGTTGAGCGAATGCTGCGGGAACATTAAAGGTAACAATCACATGCTTGGTTGGAATTGTAGCGCTTTCTAACCGACCCACAATCACTTCTTCCAGGGGATCCCATTCATTATACGAATTGACTGGGCAACTATTATTTTCAGTGGTATTTATGGATTCTGTCATCAATTCTTGCATATTAGTAACACTCCTCACTTATTAACTGGTCACTGGTAACTGATCGCTGGTAACTGTAACCAGTCATCCCCTTGATATTTTGTCATACTCTACCTTACCATAGTCCAGTTTTACAATTCGGTCAGCCAAATGAAAGTAGCGATCGTCGTGGCTAATCACTAACACCGTCTTACCTCTATCTTTTAGTTCTAATAGGAACTGAGTGTAAAAGATGTCCTTGAAAAATGGATCTTGGTCAGCTGCCCACTCATCAAAAAGATAGATTGGTCGATCTTCCAGGTAAGCAGTAAGTAGGGTCAACCGTTTGCGCTGTCCTTGAGAAAGGGCAGTAGTAGATAGTTTACCACCGTCAACTGTCACCTTATGCTCTAGTTGTAGTTGCTTTAGATAGGCTTGGGCATGGATATCCAAATCAGGGTTTTCTAAACCCAGAAGTCGCTCAAAAAGATAAAAATCCGAGAAAACCACCGAAAAGTACTGACGATACCATTCTCGGTTTCGATCGCTAATAAGCTGTCTGTCTAACCAAATTTCTCCTGATTCGGGGATGTAGAGCCCAGTAATTAGCTTAGCCAGAGTGGATTTTCCGCTGCCGTTGCCCCCAACGATAAAAACCAGTTCTCCTGGTTGCAGTATCAGGTTAATCGGACCGATGGTAAAGCAACTGTCTTCTTGCTCTGTGCGGTAGGTATAGGTCACCCCCGCCAGTTCTAACCGCTGCCAGAAAGCCTTGACGGACTGGGGAATCGTGGCTACTTCGGCTCGATTAGCTAGAGATAAATCCAGTGATTTGATCTTTTTTAAGCCCACACTGGCTTTGCTCAAGATGGGGAGGTTGTTCACGAGTCTATCCAGAGGAAGCATCAAGTAGGCAAAGGTCAAGATGTAACCAGAGAGAGTTTCCGGAGAGATGGCAATTAGATTGGGAAGGGAGAACAAGACAAAACCAATCGCAAAAAAAAATATCAGTTTCCCCCAGCTAGCAGTAGTGGCAAAGAGGATCAGACCCTTAACATTGTGATGACGGAATAGGGTAGCTGTAGTTTGCAGGTCTTCTGAGAGGAAAGCTTGACGTCTTTGATAGTGAAGCTTGAGTTCTTTGACACCTTCGGTGATGGTGCGGAAGTGTTTAAACAGCCGGTCTTGATCCTCCCGGGCAAGGGCAAGCCATTGTGTTCCTTTTTTGTGCAGCACCAGACAACTGCCCATCCCAATCACTGAAAACCCACAAACCAAGGCTAATACTGTCCATGAGAGCCAGGTGATATAGACTAAGCATCCCAAGACAATCGCCATATCCATGCAGACGAAAGGAATGGTAAACACAGCATTAGAAACGGACTGAACATCCTCGGTGAGGGTTGCCAACAACCGTGGAGTCCCCAGCTGTTCGAGGTGACTTAACTCTGAAGCGAGGATTTGGCGACTCAGACGCATCCGCAATTGAAAAATTGCATTCTGCGATAGGCGAATCAGCATCACCTGGGAAATGATACTGGCGATCAAGGTCACTAAAGCCAGTCCCACAAATCCCCCAGCAATAAATATTAGTGAGGAAGAGAGACTGTCCCCTGCTACAGCAAGACTGATCAGAGCAATCAGGCCAGCGCTAGTGCCACCACTTATAAATCCGGTGGCGATCGCGATCGCCATTGTCTTCCAGGAAGACTGCACAAGAAAGTAAATCAGATTCATGAGAGTTCATTGCCGCCCAATTGATCGCTTCAAAATACTTAATAATTTACATATCTTCTCATAGCTCTGTTTACTTTTTTTGCCTACTCACTCACTGGCAGACAATTTCTCGTAAAGCGTTGTAGTTGGTCAACTCAAAGCCGCTCTCAACTAGCACCTCCCTCACTCTACTGCTTAATAGCGCCTCCAGTTCTACTTGCCCTGCACCCGGCGGACCATTGGTGGGCTCTTCGGAGATGGCAATAGCTGGGTGAGCATAAATCTCCACCAGATCGGCGCGGATCTGAGGAATTAAACCCAACAAATATGTTTCTGTGATGTGACCGGTTTGCAGCAACCCATAGACACGCTCAGCAAAGCCAATTCCTTTCGATTTGAGCAAGCGATCGCCGTAGTTTCGCAGTCTCGTGAAGATAAAAGACCAGATGAGCTTTCTTAGTAAATTACTGCGATCGATACTGAGGGTAAAGCTCAGTTCCTCCGAAGGCAGCCGGATCGCTTGAATATTAAATTCGGAGGCCAGTTCGACGATGGTTCGCAAGACCACCGGGTTTGAGTGATAGTGTAAATGACCATCGACGTGGGATAGTTGCAGTCCGGTTTGACGAAACTTTTCGAGTTGAGCGCGGATTTCCAGACGCAGTTCCCGCCGCGCCGCCGAATTGAACTGATAGCGCAATCCAGTTTTAACCGGATCTAGCGGAAAGTAACCCTTCGCGTCAACCAAGTGGGGAATTTGATCCGGAGAAAGTACGGATTTCCCACAACCCAGAACTAGGTGCAACCCCACTGCCAGTTTTGGGTGAGCCTTGGCGAGAGCAACGGCTTCATCAAAGGCATCACCGGTTACCATCAGGCTAGTACTCGTCAGTACTCCTTGTTCGTGGGCTTTGATAATGGCTTGATTGACTCCATGGGAAAAACCGAAGTCATCACCATTGATAATAACGAATCTGGAAACTGCCATAATGTCTGATTTTAGTGATCGCCA
This sequence comes from Xenococcaceae cyanobacterium, assembly GCA_051439465.1. GTDB lineage: Bacteria > Cyanobacteriota > Cyanobacteriia > Cyanobacteriales > JBFRWF01 > JBFRWF01. The sequence goes on from JBFRWF010000178.1 coordinate 5,969, forward strand.
TTCCGACACCCTAAAAGTGTCCCTGTCAGGCAATCCACTTGCGAAGTGTAGGCAGGGTTAACAGTTTTGACGGTTAACCCGTTAACTGTCCTATTTCTTCGAGGGAAGTCTGTAATTCTTCCTTCATCCAGTTGTTGAGCCGTCTATTGATGCGCTTAGACTGTTTTTTTGATTTGATGGGAGAAGATAAATCTTCTGCATAGATAGTTGTCGGTTCAACTTCAGTTTTGAAGCAGTCATCGAAACGCTTGCACCATTTCTCAAAGCATGGGGGCATGGCGTCGGGGGTGGTCTCTCTCATCGGGGTAGTCTCGATGTGAAATGTTAGTCTGACAAAGATTATACTCTAATTTCAATCTTTTTATCGTTTAAGTCCCAATAACAATTAAAATTTAACCTTTTTTTTGGCCAATTAGCCGCTTTCACCAAGCTGTCCGGTGCAGCGCCGGGTTAGACTAAAAATCACTTCCTGTTCCACCTCCATCGCTTGTGCCGCCCCCGAAATCACCACCAAAGCTTGTAATACCAAAACTGCCACCAGCCATATAAGGACTATCAAATCCTCGGCGATAGGGTGAGTTAATATGGCGGCATATAACAATAGTTTGAGCAAGGCGATCTCCTAGCCGCTGTGATTTATCTGAGCGAATAATGACCACTACACCAACCAGATATATAAAAAATCCATCAATGCCTAACATCAGATTACGCACTAAAGCAGCATAATAGCTGATCGGTTTTTCTTCAGTTACTTTAAGATTTCTCAGCCTCTTATTGCTAACTCCAAGGAACGAGTTATCTGCCTTAACGACTCGTACCCCAGCAGCCAACTGTCCGAACGTACATTTCAAGCCCGCCTCGGCGATGGTTCGGTAAATGAGCAGGGCTGCACCGAAGCCAGACCAACCAGTCAGAAATCCTAAGTCGAAGGCCCCCTCAAAGTTTCCCAACATCAAGGCTATTGCAACGGGTACAGGAACTTGTGCATCGGTTAGGACTAGCGGTGCTTTGTAAGGTCCAGCTGTCAGAAATGCAACAACACCGTAGACAATAGCCAGTAGAAGCAAGTCTAAAAACAACGCCCATCCGCGCTCCGTCACTTCTGCTAGAGAAACGAATTTGTTTAGGTTCCGATCAGCCTGACCCTCACGGTAGTTTTGATATTGGCGATACAGAGAAACACAGATTGCAGTAAATCCAATTGCGATGCCTGCCGTCAGGAGCATTCGCCAAAGCAAATGAGAAAATCGCGCAACAGCAGAATTGCCTTCTGCTAGGGGAGAAGCAGATATCTCATTGGACAAAGTAGTTATGAAGGCTTGGGTTCCAGCCAGAGTGGCTCCATCAAAATCATCTTGGGAAAGTTTGGGTGTAATTTCGGTGGTGAGTAGTTCTTGTAATTTGGAGCTGGGCAATAGACTCTCAAGACCAGAACCTGTTTCAATTTCAACTCGGCGATCCCCCACAGAAATCATGAATAAAAGCCCATTATTATAATGTGCTTTCCCGATCCCCCACGTGTTAAATAATTCGTTTGTAAAAGCTTTAGGAGAAGGAGACGGTTGAGTTTCGGCAACGGTTACAACTGCAATCTCGATCGTTGTTTTGCCTTCAAATTGAGCAATCATGCGGTTGAGCTGTTGCTCTGTGTCATCACTCAAAACTTCCGCCATATCTGTCACCCAGCCCCCATAAGTCTGACGTGGATTGGGCACATCCCGGACAGAGAGAGCCAAGACTGGTAAAGTTGCCAGAATAATAATGAGAAGGAAAACCACCCCACTCAGGATAAGTAACTTGAGCTTGGAGACAGCCTGTTTCATAATTAGGGCTAGAACTAGTTTTTCTTATATAATACCCAATGGATTTGTAGCAATGACCGCAAGTTCGACAAGGTTAATAGAAAAGGCAGGGTAATCGTATCTTAATCGAGTTCTCAAATCAGGGTAAAAGCATCTAAATTTAGTAGACAAATTGCAAGATTTGTGTGGGTTAATTTTTCAAGATATTAAGCAAGTTATCTAGCTTACTGTAGCAACCGCTGCCGCCGAGGTAGAAGCCATCGCACTAGATAGCCCAAAAATGTAATAAAATGGTATAAATTGGTATAAATCAGACAAGATGTATTTGACCCCACAAGAAGCCCAAAGACAATTTGGATTTCATGCTCGAACTCTAACACGTTGGGCAACGGAAGGGAAAATTGATTTCATTAAAAGCCCGGGTGGTCATCGACGGTATCTACAAAGTTCTTTAGAGAAGATTGCCACCAGAGTAGATACCAGACCTACTATTCTTTACGCCAGAGTGTCAACCACAACGCAAAAAGATGATTTAACCTCTCAAATCGCTTATCTGGGAAGTCATTATCCAGGCTGCAAATGCGTAAAAGATATAGGTTCTGGGTTGAATTTTAGGCGTAAGCAATTTATGGGATTGATGGAGCAAGTAGCCAAGGGGGAAATAGCCAAAATCGTTGTCGGTCATAAAGACAGACTCTGTAGATTTGGATTTGAGTTTGTCGAATGGTTCTGCAATCTGCATGGTTGTCAGATAGTAGTCCTCAAAAACAACAATCTCTCTCCACACGAGGAACTGATGCAGGACTTCATGTCTATCATGCACTGCTTTAGTTCTAAGCTCTATTTTCTGCGGAAATATGAGAAAAAAATTTCTCAAGAAAAAATTTCGTCAAAATCGGACAAAACCGAAAAAGTGTGATATATTAAATAAAATCGGTGAAATAAAAGGAGGTGAGATTCATCGCCAGAAAGAAAATTGATAAAGCAACAGAATATGTCGTGACGCGGATTGGTTACTGCGTCGCTGGTCAGGTTGATAAAGCGAGAGCTTTGGCGCACCGATTACAACCTCTAAGGACAGATATCTGGAATAAGTACGGGAGTCTTGCAGCTTGGGGAAAAAAGGGGGAAGTACTCTATAAACAATTCAAGCAGACCAATCCTCCGGCGCTCTACCAGCTAGATTATAAAAATTGGGAGCGCACGTTCTTGACAGTTATTGACGATATCCATGCGGTGCAAGCGGCTGCAAAAACAGCAGTAATTCGCCGAATTTACCGGATGTTCAAACCAGAAGAGACCAACCCGTCTTCTAGCTTTAGGGATGAGCTAGTTTCATCGCTGAAAGACTTGACCTGGATGGATTATCCGCTATTGCACCGCTGGATAAGAGATGCTTATCACCGAGGGCATTCGGCAGTAAATAACCAGATATGTCTGACGGCAAAAGGTGGCGCTAAAATTAGGAGAGTAAGTCGCAACTGCGTTGAAATAACCTTCAATGGACTTCTGCTGCCTGGAAAAAAGAATCGTTATGAAAAGGTAACTCTAAAATTCAAGGTTGGTCGCTGTAGCCCTACGGGAAATTTTAGGATTATCTTTGACGATGTTACCGGAAAAATAGAACTTCACTACCCTAAAAAAGTAAAACGCTCACAGCTAAGAGGAAGTGGAGAAATAGGCTTAGATAAAGGCTATACAGAGGCATTTGTTGACAGTAAGGGGAAAAAGTATGGTGAGGGGATAGGTCAGATAATGACCAGGGCTACTGAAAACCGTCATCGGCGAGGTAAAGCTCGTAACCGACTCTGGCAAATAGCCCAGAAACCAGGAAAAGAACATATTCATCACTGTAATTTAGGGAAAAAGAAATGGAATCAATATGAAGAGCGAAAAAGGAGACAGTTGACTACAATTATTCGCACCGGGACTAATCAAATCTTCAATCAATACAGTACTGCTGTTGTTGAGGACTTGAGCTTTCACGTAAAAGGGAAGAAACGAGCAAAGTCTTTAAACAGAAAGCTTTCTGAATGGTGCAAAAAAGAGCTACAAAAAGCAGTTGAGGAAATCTCTTATCGCAACAACTGCCAGGTAGTAACAGAAAATGCAGCCTATACCTCGCAGGTGGATTCTCGTCATGGTGTCCTATTAGGAACCAGGTCTGGGGATTCATTCTTCACCTTTGATGGGGAGGTATTGCAGGCAGATCGTAATGCAGCTACCAACATCGAAGCACGCAAAAACGATAGGGACATCACGCGCTATATGAAAGCAGTTGATGTCCGCTGCGTGTTGGTAAAACGTACTGCATCTTTCCTTTCTAGAATGGATTTGACTATTGATGATGCCATAGAAAAAGGGTGGTTTGATCCCAAACATTTGCGCGGACTCAGTGGTGAAATAGTCGGGAAAGCAGAGGCAAGGGTGGAGTCTCAGTAGCCTAGATAGTTTTGGAGGAAGCAAATCCATTTGCGTTAGACCTCCGCTCACTCAGGCAAAAAATAATGGGTGACCGATTTATTACGTTTTGTACCGTTTTATGTCGTTATGCCGACTACCCTGAGACAGCCTAGAGCAATTTTGGACAATCTAGACATCAGTTGCGGCTGAAGTAGCCGCTTGTCAAAGACGCTCATCCGTTGAGCGTTTTCTTCAAGACAAGTGGAGAAAAACAGCTCAGGGGTCAAATCATCCATAAAATTGCTAGCTCCAGTGGCAGTAAAAGTCGTTTCTTGCTCCCCTTCAGAGCTGCCAAAGGTTTGTATCAACCTCTTGAGCACTCTTCCGTAATGCCAGAGGGCATGAGCCGCCCGAAAGCCGCTAAATCCCCATCCTTGATTAATTTGTAGGTAAGTCACCCAATTGATGAAGAAGACAATGTGACGTGCTTCCTCATCGAGAATGGGGTCGAAGATGGTGAACAATGCTTCAGGGAAGTAATTAGACTGGCGGGCAATGCCGAACATGCCAAAAGCAAAGAAAGAGTCGAGACATTCCTCAAACCCAAAGTCAATGAAGGCAGCTTCGGTGTTGTTGGGAATTCGGGCTTCTGGAAGGTCGGAAATCTGGATGTCGTAATGGTTAATTAGGAACTCAACCAGTTGAGCGTGGCGGGTTTCCTCCCTACCTTGAAGGGCGATCGCTTCTCGCAACAGCGGATCGCTCATCGTTGTGGCGAAGGCACTAACCATCACCCCAGCTTCCCGTTCAGTAGTGAGGGCTTCTTTCCAGAAAGGAATACCCCGCAGACGTTCGAGGGCTACACTGTCGAGATCGGGCCAAGGGAGTTGTTCGGGCTCGTACTTGAGGTAACTATCGATGAAGCTGCGGCAGAATAGTTCTTTGTGTTGTTCGCTTCCAATTTTCATCAGAATTTTTACTCTTCTTATGCTTGAGTAAGCATACCGCCGTCTCCAATCTCTAACCAACGTCCCCGCCAGTAGACACGCTGACCAAAAGCTCCTGCCATCCAAATAATCAGGCTCATCAAGTCACGAATTGGCAGTGCCCAAAGCCACTTGAGCAAGTCCGGGCCATCAAATTTGTAGAACGCGATTAACACTTGAATAATTCTGATAGTTAGGGTAGCAAGAGAGACAATAATTGCCCAAGTGGCAAAGCCAGAGATGAAGAGGAGGGGCAAACAGTAAATTGTACCATAGGTCAACACAATCCCGTAATATTGAAAGCCATGATTGATGCGAATTGTTCTCGCCCAACGCAACTCCCGTTTGAAAACTTGCCCGATGCTCTCCTGACCTCCTTCAGACTCTACAATATAATCTGACAGTTCTATCTGATAACCTGCTCCACTTACCATCTGACCGATATGATAATCTGAGCCAATTCGGTTTACTTCTCCTTGTAATCCTCCGAATTGATTCAGTATCGATTTTCGAGTGGCAATGGTTGCCCCTAAGGCAAATTTTAGTCTGCCATCCAAAACACGGGCGATTAACACACTGGGAAGAAAGTCAATGCAACGTCCTAAAGATGCCAAAGCTGCTCCTAGAACCTTCGGGGTATGACCAATATAACCACAAGTCACCACTCCAACGTTTGGATCGGCTAGGGGAGCTGTCACTCTGCAGAGGTAGTCAGGGGTGACTCTCATATCACTATTGGTAAAGACAACGATGTCGTGCTGCGCAGCGTCCAACAAATGAGACGCATTGCTCATGTGATAATTAGGACCGCGCACTTCTAATCCAGAAATAAACCGGACACGATCCGGAAAGTTGGCTGCCAGTTTTTTCAGGACGGGAACGGCTTTGTCCTGAGGATCCATTACGCCAAACACTACTTCGTATTGCTCATAGTTTTGTTGACAGAACGATGTCCAGTTGCTTTCAGCAGAATCATCGAGTCCGTAAACAGGAATTAGCACTGATGCAGGTTCTTCACAACCACTGCTCTGGGAGGCGCGATCGCCTCGAAACCGAATGGTGCAAATAGCACAGCCAAGGTAAAAGATGACTGATGCTGTAATGAGAAAGAGCAGCACTATCTGTAAAGCAATAATCATCTTTTTAGCAAAATCAGACAGAATCCTATTCTTGAAACGTACAGCAAAGTTCCCGAAGGGTAGGTCAAGAGTAGATGAATGCCATTTTATACTAAGAAGTCAGGGAGGTGAGCCTTAACAAGTGTAGGTTTTTATCATTTAGGTGGCGATCGCAAGTTAAAGGTATCAAAAGATACTCAGAGAGTGAGGAAAAAATCAGTAATTTCCCCATTTTTGCCCTCGTTCCCAGGCTCCACGGGATTGCCCTTTTGCTTTTTGCCTTCCCCCGCCTCCCCTGCCTCCCCTGCCTCCCCTGCCCTCACAAGGGTAGGTTTTTAACAAAAGGGTGAGTCAGAACGATCACAGAAACGAAAAAATAAGCTTTTTCTCCCCCTGCTCCCTCTGCTTCCCCTGCTTCCCCTGCTCCCTACTTTTGCCTTTTGCCTTTTGCCTTTTGCCTTTGAGCGAAGCGAGTCCCTGCTCCCCCTGCTCCCCCTGCTCCCCCCTCTACGCCTTCTTCATCTTAATTTTTCTTAATATAGGAACGTTTATCTGCGGACAAAATACAAAATCGTTATGAAACAAACCAATATTATTTCCCTAATTGAACAAATGAAACGACCGGGATTTTATCCCCATCCGGTAAAGGAACCAATTAAGTTAATTCAAACTCATGCTTCCTTTGTCTTGCTGACTGGAGATTATGCATACAAACTGAAGAAACCAGTGAATTTTGGCTTTTTAGACTTTTCAACTTTGTCCAAGCGACAATACTTTTTGAGGGAAGAACTTCGGATGAATAAGCCGATTGCCCCGGATATTTATGTGGAAGTTTTGCCCATTACTCAAGCTGGGGAGATTGTCACGCCTACAGCTCGCAACGCTACGGGATTTATCTTGGGTGGGATGGGAAACCCTGTGGAATATGTCCTAAAAATGCGTCAATTCCCCCAGGATAATCTGTTTGTCAATATGTTTGAGCAAGGGAAGCTGACAGAAGTCCATATGGAGGAATTGGGGAGGGTTGTTGCCCACTTCCATGCTCAAACCCAGACCAATGATTACATACGCAGCTTTGGGGAAATTAATAAAATACGGGAATCGATTGACGAGAATTATCGGCAAACAGAAAAGTATATTGGTGTAGTTCAAAATCAACAGCAATATGAACAAACAAAGCATTTTACTGATACTTATTTTGAAGCAAAAAAGGAGTTGTTTGAAAGCCGCAGAGAAAATGATAAAATTAGAGAATGCCATGGAGATTTACACCTGAGAAATATTTGCCTGTGGCACAACAAAATACAACTATTTGACCGGATTGAATTTAATGAGCCTTTCCGTTTTGTCGATGTCATGTATGATGTCGCTTTTACGCTGATGGATTTGGATGCGCGGAGGCGTAAAGATTTTGGCAATGCCTTTTTAAATACCTATATAGAACAGACTGGCGACTGGGAAGGGTTGCAAGTGTTACCTTTATACTTGAGTCGTCAGGCTTATGTAAGGGCAAAAGTGACATCTTTCCTATTAGATGACCCCGCTATTTCAGATCGGGCTAAACAGGAGGCGGCTAAAACAGCAGCGAATTATTATCGGTTGGCGTGGGAATATACTAAGGGTAAGGAAGGACGACTGATTTTGATGTCCGGGTTGTCGGGTTCGGGGAAAACTACTGTAGCACAACAATTAGCACGGCGTATAGGTGGAATTCATATTCGTTCCGATGCAGTGCGCAAGCATCTGGCTGGCATTGCTTTGGCTCAGCGTGGCAGTAATGAGGTTTATACACCTCAGATGAGCGAGAAGACTTACAACCGCTTGTTAGAATTGGGCATGATCCTCACAGCTCAGGGATTTCCAGTAATTTTGGATGCCAAGTACGATCGCCAGGTGTGGCGCGAACGGGTGATCGCTCTTGCCCAATCTCACCAATTACTACTACAAATCATCCACTGTACTGCTCCAATGAAGATATTAAGCGATCGCCTCTCTGGGCGCACCAAAGATATTTCCGATGCCACCCCTGACTTACTCACTCAACAACAAGTCGCAGCCGAACCCTTTACCAAGGCAGAACAAGCCTACCTCACCACCATAGATACCACACAAGCAGACTGGCGATCGCAGTTAGAGAAACTTACTATCTAAAATGTAATTGACTGGTGATTACCAAATTACCAATTACCAATCCCTTGTCAATAGTTCACGGGATACGTTAACATAAGTTAACAATAGTTAGTTAATACAAGTTGCTTAGCTTGAATTTCCAGCAGCTTCAACCTTGGTCAACACCAAGCTTGAAGACAAATCCCATTAATATTCCCCTATCCTCAACCCTAGGAGGCTAAAAGCGTGAACAAAAATAATAAGAAATGGCGAAACGCAGGGCTGTATGCACTACTAGCAATAGTAGTCATTGCCCTAGCCACAGCATTTTTAGATCAACAGCCCAAAAACCGGGAAGTCTTGAATTACAGCGAGTTCCTTCAGAAAGTTCAGAATAACAAGATCGAGAGGGTGAGCCTCAGTGCCGATCGCACCCAGGCACAGGTTCCTAATCCCAATGGCGGTCCTCCGTTTGTGGTCAACTTGCCCAATGATCCCCAGTTGATTGAGATTCTCTCTGAAAATGGGGTAGACATTTCGGTTCAACCCCAGAAAGATGATGGCTTCTGGTTTCGAGCCTTGAGCAGTCTATTCTTCCCGATTTTACTGTTGGTGGGACTGTTCTTCTTGCTACGACGGGCTCAAAGTGGTCCTGGCTCCCAGGCGATGAACTTTGGCAAGTCCAAAGCGAGAGTGCAAATGGAACCCCAAACCCAAGTCACCTTTGGGGATGTTGCTGGAATTGAGCAAGCCAAGCTGGAACTGAACGAAGTTGTTGACTTTCTCAAAAATGCCGATCGCTTCACTGCCGTTGGGGCAAAAATTCCCAAAGGGGTGCTGTTAGTTGGTCCTCCGGGAACGGGTAAAACTCTCTTAGCTCGTGCCGTTGCTGGGGAAGCTGGGGTGCCTTTCTTCTCCATCTCCGGTTCTGAATTTGTAGAAATGTTCGTCGGTGTGGGTGCTTCTCGGGTGCGCGACCTGTTCGAGCAAGCAAAATCCAATGCTCCCTGTATCGTATTCATCGATGAAATTGATGCCGTGGGCAGGCAAAGGGGTGCAGGTTTAGGCGGTGGTAACGACGAGCGGGAGCAAACTCTGAACCAGTTACTCACCGAGATGGACGGTTTTGAAGGGAATACGGGCATTATTATTATTGCCGCCACCAACCGTCCAGACGTTCTCGATTCGGCCCTATTGCGTCCGGGTCGTTTTGACCGCCAAGTGGTAGTTGACCGTCCTGACTATGCAGGTCGTCAGGCAATTCTCAAGGTTCACGCTCGCGGTAAAACCTTGTCCAAGGATGTGGATCTCGATAAGATTGCCCGTCGTACTCCTGGATTTACGGGTGCTGACCTGTCTAACTTGTTGAATGAAGCTGCAATTCTAGCTGCTCGTCGCAACCTCACTGAAATTTCGATGGATGAGGTAAATGATGCTATTGACCGAGTGCTGGCGGGTCCAGAGAAGAAAGATCGGGTAATGAGCGAGAAGCGCAAGACTCTGGTGGCATATCACGAAGCTGGTCACGCCTTAGTGGGTGCTTTGATGCCAGATTATGACCCAGTGCAGAAAATTAGCATTATCCCTCGCGGTCGTGCTGGTGGTTTGACTTGGTTCACTCCGAGCGAAGACCGGATGGAATCTAACCTATATTCCCGCTCCTATCTGCAAAATCAAATGGCAGTGGCTTTGGGTGGTAGGATTGCTGAGGAGATTATATTCGGTGAAGAGGAAGTGACCACTGGTGCTTCTAATGACTTGCAGCAGGTAGCGCGGGTTGCTCGTCAGATGGTGACTCGTTTTGGCATGAGCGATCGCCTGGGACCTGTGGCTTTAGGGCGACAGCAGGATAATGTGTTCTTGGGTCGGGAGATTGCTTCAGACCGGGATTTCTCCGATGAGACGGCTGCGGCTATTGACGAAGAGGTGCGCAACTTGGTTGAGCAAGCCTATCGCCGTGCTAAGGATGTGTTGGTGAATAATCATCACATTCTGGATAAATTGGCACAAATGCTGATTGAGAAAGAGACGGTAGATTCTGAGGAGTTGCAAGAGATATTGGCGGCTAATGATGTGAAGATGGCAGCGATCGCCTAATACCATTTTTGATTTTGGCTCGTTCCCAGGCTCCCGCCTGGGAATAAAGTCAATCTCATAACTTTATTGGCCATAACTATTTTACGCTTAGTCATAGAGCCATCCTCGCGCTATCAGTTCTGAAATGGAAAGTCCAGTATCTTTATCATCTTTAATCCGTTTCACTCGAACTGGAGTGCTATTATTCTGACGCTCAAACCAATAGCCTGCGGATGATGCCAAAATATTAATCAATTCTGGGTGGTGAGAAATTAATAAAGCCTGTATTTTCCCCTCACCACAAAGGTCATAAAGTTGCATCAGCCAAGGTTGGATTTCTGGCAGTGCTAAAAAGTTTTCAGGTTCATCAATGCATAAGGTGTAATCTTCAGATTTAGTACAGGTTATCAGAGTATACAAAGCAATTAGCGCACGTTGACCATCAGACAATTCACTAAATCGATAGTCCCTATTATCATCCTCTCCTGAAAAAGATAATTTGAGGATACGGTTTTGTTCACCAGCTTCGGCAAACTTAAAATAGGCAAATCTATCAAAAATATCTCTTAATACATTCGTGAGTTCAAAAATTTTTCCCTGATCCTGAGACAGATAGCGATACCAAGAAACATAGTTTTCCATATTTGGAGATAAGCGACTTTCCTCTTGATTGCTGTCATCAGCTATCATGGGGGGAATGATTTGAACAACTATGAAATGCTCTATACGATCTTTGAACCAAGTAAGTTTTGTGTTATCACTTCTAGCCCTCAGCGAGGGTAGAAGTGATTGAGACCAGTCGAAGTAATATTGTGGACCTTCTGAGTGATTATCATGGTACGCTCAACCTCAATCCCCTTTTTAAGTGGGCGGTATAAAATAATGTAGCTGTCAATAGGAAACCCTCGTAACGAAGGAGCCAGTTGACTGTAACTTCGACCCATCCCCGGAAATTCAGCTAGAAGCTGGCATTGCTGCCGGAATGCCTGAACAAAACGTCTTGCGGCTGCTAGGTTGTTGCGGGCAATGTAGTTTTTAATCTCCTTTAGGTCTTGTTTTGCTTGAGCAGTCAGAGTATAGCGGCTCATTGTTGTTGCTCGGCTTGGTTAATTTCCTCAAGCAGTTCTCTGACTACCTCTTCCCCATCAAAGACTTCTCCTCGTTCAGCTTGCTCAATGCCGATCGCCACTTCTGCCCGGAGTTTTTCAATTTGCATTTGGCGAATTTTACTTTGTTCTTCGAATAGCCGTAATGCCTCACTAATCACTTCACTAGCAGATTGGTATCTGCCACTCTTGACCTTTTCTTGCACAAACTCCTCAAGTTCTGGTGTCAGCGATACATTCATGGATGAGCCTGTTCTGTTTGGGTTGTCAATTTAATTATGCCTCACTATTGAAGTTGGCTGGGGCTATGGAAGAAGACTCGAAAAAGTTTCCCCAAACTTTTTTGTGATCGTCAAGTGCGGTTAACGTAGGGGCGCACCGACGTGCGCCCAATAATCTGGATGAGTAACTACCGTATTATGGTTTATTTACCGAACATAATATATAAGTTGCGTTTTTCAGGAGAAAGTCCCTGTCTCTAGATGTAATTTCGATTCCCCCCGCAAATGGGAATCCACCAACCCGTTTGCTTGTAACTCTACACGGCTGGGGTGCTAATTCCCAAGATTTGGCTCCCTTAGCCTCGATGTTTAATCTCCCTGATTACCAGTTTATCTTTCCCAATGCCCCCTTTCCTCATCCCCAAGTACCGTGGGGAAGAGCTTGGTATTCCTTGGAAACCAGCGATTATCACGGTTTATCAGAAAGTCGGCAAATACTCCTCGACTGGCTCCTATCTTTGGAGAGTACTACAGGGGTTCCCCTCTCCCACACGATTTTAAGCGGCTTTTCTCAAGGAGGAGCAATGACGCTGGATGTAGGACTGAATTTGCCTCTGGCAGGTTTGTGCAGCTTGAGCGGTTATTTGCATTCTAAGCCTCAAGCAACCAGTTCCACTTTTCCCCCTGTGTTAATTGTACACGGCAAACAAGACCCCGTTGTCCCCTTAAAAGCTGCCCAACAGGCAAGGGATGAGTTGACAGCCCTAGGAGTAGCAGTAGAATATAAAGAGTTTGATATGGGGCATGAGATTCAGCCAGCAGTCTTGGCGTTGGTGCGCAGTTTTATCTGGGTCAGGCAATAGGGCTAATAAGGGTTAAGATATAGATGAGCTGTTGTATCGAGACAGCTTGAGGGAGGTGCGGGAATGACAACTCTAAGTTTGACTAAGCAAGACATTTCGGGTTTCACGGCAGATGATGTGGCCGATTTGGCTGGGCGTTTAGAGCAGGATGATTATACCAATCCTTTTGAAGCTTTGAAGGATTGGCATCTGCTGCGGGCGATCGCTTTTCAGCGTCAAGAGTTAGCTGAGCCCTATCTCTACTTGCTGGATATCGAAACTTATGATGAAGCATAGCAGATGCTTCGCAGTAGACGAGTCCTGATTGGCATAGGTGGCGGTATCGCCGCCTATAAAGTCTGTGAGTTGATTTCCCAACTTTTTCAAGCTGGAGCAGAAGTGCGGGTAATTCTCACTGAAACAGCTCAGCAATTTATCACCCCCCTGACAGTATCCACACTCAGCCGCCATCGTGCCTATACGGATGAGGACTTCTGGCAACCAATTCATCCGGCTCCCCTGCATATTGAGTTGGGAGAATGGACAGAAGTCTTTGTTATTGCTCCCCTGACAGCTAATACCATGGGAAAGTTAGCCTATGGCTTGGCTGATAATCTGCTGACAAATACTGTCTTGGCTTCCCGCTGTCCGATTTTACTAGCACCAGCGATGAATACGGATATGTGGGAACAGCTATCAGTGCAGAGGAACTGGCAACAGTTATGCCAAGACCCACGTTATCACAGTGTTGGTCCCGGTGCTGGTTTGTTGGCTTGCGATCGCGTCGGTGCTGGACGAATGGCGGAACCAGGGGAGATTATGCTGGCAGTACAATCCCTGTTATACACTGGCGGCAAGGGAGATTTAACGGGCAAGCGCATCTTAATCAGTGCGGGGGGAACCAGAGAACATCTGGATCCGGTACGCTTTATTGGCAATCCTTCCACGGGCAAAATGGGACTGGCTTTGGCACAAGCAGCGGTTCACCGAGGAGCCTCTGTGACGTTGGTACACGCACCGATGGAGACGGGATTACTCGCCTCATTACCAATGATTCGCACAATTCCGATTGTCAGCGCCGCCGAGATGCAGCAGGCTATGTTGGCAGCTTTTCCGGATGCCGATTGGATTGTGATGTCAGCGGCAGTAGCAGATGTTAAACCTGCTAATTATGCTTCAGAGAAGTTAGCGAAAAAATCACTTCCCTCTGCTTTACCATTGGAACCAGTGCCGGATATTCTGGCGGCATTGGGAAACCTTAAGCAGTCCCATCAACGCTTGATTGGTTTTGCAGCACAAACTGGAGATATTGTCAAGCCCGCTTTAGAGAAATTGCGGCGGAAAAAATTAGATGCGATCGCTGCTAATCCCGTCGATCAACCTAATGCTGGTTTTGGCAGTGATACTAATCAAGCAATTTTTCTGGATGTACAAGGACGACAGCAGCAGATTGAACCTTGTACTAAGTTGGAGTTAGCACATCATCTATTCGACTTCGTGCACAATATTAGCTTCCGAGGGTGACAAAACTTCAGTCCAAAGTCCAAATATCAAATCCGCTCTCCACATTGCAGCAGCAGTTGGCAATAACCAATGATTTTTTCCAGGCGATCGCTCACAGATGCTAGCCGTTGCCCAGCGGTTGCCGCTTGTCGTGATGAGCACAAAAACATGATATCCATTTCCAAAAGCCGCAACGCTCGATGGAGCTCCGTTTGTACAGACTGCCACCGAGGAGCGATCGCCGGATCTAATCCATCGCTAGTCAAAATCATAATTTGTCCCTGGAAAACTTGTTGCACCTGTTTAAAATTTTCCTGTAAAGAGGCTGCCTCTAGATTTGGCGCAGTCGCACGATCCCGCAACTCTAAGAGTGCCGTTAAAAATTCCTGATATGCTTGACAATGTAATTTAGGTAACATTTTGAACCGAGTTAAGCTAAAATTTTGGTAAATAATATTGCTTTTTGAGTACAAATTTAGCTGACTTAAAACGAATGGCACGCTCAATAAGAGGCAATCAGGCAGCATAAGCCCAGTATTTTCTTGGTCTGAGGCGATTTCTGGAGGGTGCGTCCTTGCGCGTCTTTTCTGATTCGGGATCTACCAGTTTTGGTGCTTGAGCGCCGCAGGGCACCGCCCCTTCCTTGGGCAATGGTGCCCAAGCGCTGATCGCGCAACGACCCGGATGATGCTACAATGATGCCACGATAGGACTTTCAGCTTAAGTCAGTGCTATTCGACTTAAAACAAGTATTAAATTTTCACAGCTAGCACCTGCTCTGGTGATCGAGAAAAAGATAAATCTCGACAGCGTCAGTATTTTATCAACCTCACCAGCCCCTCAAGGAGCAGGCGGTCAGACCCCTACATTAACATCAGATGTCCTTCTAATCCCTCCTTATCTGTAATTACTAAAGCCGCCTTATGAACGCCACCACCTTAACTGCCCCTAACCGAATTGATTTTCTGGTTCCCGACTGGCTCCAGGAATGCTTGCTAGCCAATCAATCAGATCGTGACCAACTGCCTAGTGAAGATATTAAGCTGGTTTGTCGCGCCTTTAACTTTGCCTACCAGCTACACGAAGGTCAGTACCGCAAATCAGGAGAACCTTACATTGCCCATCCCGTTGCTGTTGCGAGTTTACTCCGCGATCTAGGAGGCGATAGTGCCATGATTGCGGCTGGCTTCCTCCACGATGTGGTTGAAGATACGGAAGTAACTCCAGAAGAAATTGAGGAACGCTTTGGTTCTCAGGTGCGACAGCTAGTAGAAGGTGTCACCAAGCTGTCTAAATTTAATTTCTCCAGCAAAACTGAACGCCAAGCCGAGAACTTTCGCCGCATGTTCCTCGCTATGGCGAAGGACATTCGAGTTATTGTCGTCAAGCTGGCGGATCGGCTGCATAATATGCGTACCCTACAACACCTGAAACCTGAAAAACAGCGGCGCATCGCCCTAGAAACACGAGAAATCTTTGCTCCCTTAGCCAACCGTCTGGGTATAGGGCGTTTTAAGTGGGAATTGGAAGATTTAGCCTTCAAGTACCTCGAATCGGAAGCCTATCGAAAAATACAAGCTCTGGTAGCAGAACGGCGTACTGACCGGGAAGCAAGGCTAGAGAAAGTTATCGAAATTTTACGCAGGCGTCTGAAGGAAATAGGAATTAATGTCTGGGAACTGAAAGGACGCCCGAAGCACTTATATGGTATTTACCATAAGATGCAGCGGCAGCAGAAGGAATTTAACGAAATTTATGATATTGCTGCCCTGCGAATTATCGTCGAGGCAAAGGAAGATTGCTACCGCGCTTTAGCAATAGTTCACGATGCTTTTAAACCTATTCCGGGTCGGTTTAAGGATTATATTGGTCTACCCAAGCCTAACCGCTATCAATCTCTCCATACTATAGTAGTCGGTTTGAATGGTCGTCCCTTAGAAGTGCAAATCCGCACCCTGGAAATGCATCATGTGGCTGAATACGGAATTGCCGCCCATTGGAAATACAAAGAAAGCGGTGGTTTCAGTCATGGGCAGCTAACACAGGAGGATGAAAAGTTTACCTGGCTGCGGCAACTACTAGAGTGGCAAAACGATTTGAAAGACGCTCAGGAATATGTAGAAAGTCTTAAGGATAATTTATTTGAAGATGATGTTTATGTATTTACCCCCAGAGGAGATGTATTCGCCCTCGCGCGGGGAGCAACCCCAGTAGATTTTGCCTATCGGATTCACACAGAGGTGGGGAATCAAATGAAGGGGGCAAGGGTGAATGGGCGTTGGTCTGTATTAGACAAGCCTCTGCAAAATGGGGATATTGTAGAAATTATCACCCAGAAGAACAGTCATCCGAGCTTGGATTGGTTGAACTTTGTAGTGACGCCTACTGCCCGTAATCGGATTCGTCAATGGTACAAGCGATCGCGCCGGGAGGAAAATGTTGCTCGCGGGCGGGAATTGCTAGAGAAGGAATTGGGGAAAAGTGGCTTGGAAGCGCTGCTGAAATCGGAACCGATGCAGACAGTGGCAGAACGGTGTAATTATCAAAAAGTCGAGGACTTACTGGCTGCTCTCGGTTATGGAGAAGTGACCTTAAACCAAGTGGTCAACCGACTGCGAGATGCGGTCAAAGTTCAGCAACCTCCCATATCTGAACCAGAGTTACCGTCCCAGAACCAAGTCCGTAACCCGATCAGTACCGATGCGAGCAAATCTCCCATTGCTGGAGTCGAAGGACTGCTTTATTATATCGCTGGTTGTTGTAACCCCCTTCCTGGTGAATCGATTATCGGCGTTGTCACCCGTAGTTCTAAGGGTATTTCGATTCATCGCCAGGGATGTCCGAATGTGGAGAATGTACCGGGGGAGCGTTTGGTTCCCGTTAGCTGGAATCCAACGGATAGCAGCGGACGTTTTCAGACTTACCCGGTTGACATTCAAATTGAAGCGATCGACCGGGTGGGAGTTTTAAAGGATATTTTGGCTCGCTTGAGCGATCAAAACATCAATGTTCGTACTGCTGGTGTGAAAACTAGCTTTGGCAAACCGGCACTGATTTCTTTGAGCATTGATATTCGCGATCGTCAACAACTTGAGCACAGCATCAATCAAATTAAAAACATGAGCGATATCCTGAATATCCGCCGGGTTAGCCAAGTAGATAGTGATTAGGCCGTTTGGGGGTTCCTGAATGGCACTGAAATAACTGGAGTTTAGACTAAGAGCAGACTTAACAGGCGATCGCAACTAGGACATCGGTCAAGTATTCAGACTTGACCGAATGCTGCGGTTGTGGATATGGGATTTGGGTTTAAGGGTTGGTTAAGTGTATGGGCGGATAGAACGCGGATGACGCGGATGACGCGGATTATAGCGCTACGCGCAAGGCAACAGGCAACAGGCAACAGGCAACAGTTTACTGCACATGGACTTCAGCCTTCAACAGTGTCCTAACCATAGCGCGTAGCGCTATATCACGGATTTTTCTCGCCAAAACTTGGCGAGGATGTGATGAGTAATATGGAGAGAGTATTTAATGAACCGGCGCTCTAGATATTACTGGGGTGTTCTGAGGGTTCCTGAGCATAGAATCTGCATTGTCGTACTTATAGAATACTGATGTCTAAACCATCCATTCCTCGGATTGAAAACCTGCGAGTACAAAACTACCGGGCGCTGCATGACCTAGAATTAAAGAACATTACCCCCCTTACTGTATTCTTAGGACCAAATGGCAGTGGTAAATCCACCATCTTTGACGTTTTTGCCTTCCTCTCCGAATGCTTCACCATAGGCTTACGCAAAGCCTGGGATAGACGGGGACGGTTTAGAGAACTGCGGACAAGAGGCGCAGATGGACCAATAGTAATTGAATTAAAATATCGGGAAAACTTAAAATCTCCACTCATTACCTATCACTTGGCTATTGAAGAAGAAACTAGAGGTCCCTATGTAGCCGAAGAATGGCTGCAATGGAGAAGAAAACAAAGAGGGAAACCTTTTCGGTTTCTCGACTTCAAAGAAGGGGAGGGTAAAGTAATTACAGGCGAAATGCCAGATGAACAAGACGAACGAGTAAGTGAAGAGCTAGAATCTCGCGAATTACTAGCAGTTAGCACTCTCGGACAATTTACTAAGCACCCCCGTGTCAGTGCTTTACGTCGTTTTATCACAGGCTGGTATCTTTCCTATCTTACCGCCGACAACACCCGCAGTATTCCAGAAGCAGGAGCACAAGAGAGATTATCCCCCACTGGCGACAATTTACCCAACGTTATCCAGTACTTAAAAGAACAACATCCCAAAAACTTACAAAAAATACTCACCACCCTTTCTCTTCGCGTCCCACGCCTAGAGAAAGTTGAAGCTTCAATCATGCAAGATGGGCGACTTTTACTCCAAATTAAAGACGCCCCCTTTGCTCAACCAATTCTAGCAAAATTTGCCTCAGACGGCACATTAAAAATGCTGGCATATCTCACTGTACTATATGACCCAGAACCTCCGCAACTGGTAGGAATTGAAGAACCAGAAAATCACCTCCACCCCCGCTTATTACGAGAATTAGCAGAAGAATGTCGTAGTGCTTTAGCCAACACTCAATTAATGGTAACAACCCATTCCCCTTTCTTTGTCGATGGACTAAAACCAGAGGAACTATGGGTACTTTATCGAGATGAACAAGGCTATACCCAGGCAAAACGTACTGCTGATATGCAGGGAGTAAAAGAATTTATAGAGCAAGGAGCATTATTAGGTCAATTGTGGATGGAAGATTTCTTTGATGTAGGAAATCTCTTGATTAACTCTGGGAGTCCTAAAAGAATCAAATCTCATATATCAGAAACGGAGGATTAATCAAGCTTGTATATCGAGTTTCTAGTTGAGGATTGGTCAACCCAAGAAGTTTTAACCAACATCTTACCCAAAATACTTGACTATAGTATAAATTTTAATATTCATTCCTTTCGAGGCAAAACAGACCTTCTTAAGAAACTACCATCCCGCCTGAAAGGATACAAAGCTTGGATAACAGATGATTACAAAATTGTAATAGTACTTGACAAAGACCGTGAAGATTGCATAGTTATAAAGAATAAATTAGAGAATATCGTCTCAGATGCTGGCTTGATTACCAAGTCTGCTGCTGGTTTAAACCAACCATTTCAAGTGTTAAACCGGATAGCAATTGAAGAACTAGAAGCCTGGTTTTTTGGAGATGTCAAGGCAATTACTACTGCTTATCCCAAAGTATCAAAACATCTAGCTAATCAGGCGAAATACCGAGAACCTGACGCAATTACAGGTGGAACTTGGGAAGCACTAGAAAGAGTCCTGCAGAAAGCAGGCTATCATCAAGGGGGTTTAGAGAAACTAAAAGCTTCCAGGGAAATTTCACTCTACATGAACCCAGCAGATAATCGCTCTAAAAGCTTTCAAGTATTTTATAATGGTTTATTACAGATGATAACATGAGAAATAAACATAAAGAGCAATCGCCAATAACCAAGAGCTATTAAGTAAAAATACTTGGAGGTTTTCTCAGTTCAATATTTTACTAATTAATCAACACATCGGCGATCGCCTCTCTTTTTAGCGATCGCCCCTTTTGTCAAAAACTTTTCGCTCTACTGATAATACAAATCGGCTTATTCAAGGTGAAAGCTATGCAAACCATACCAAGACAAGAACAAATTCATTCTCCCCTACGCCTGTGGACAGTTGAGGAATATCACCGCATGGCTGAGGTAGGGATTTTGCAGCCAGATGAACCTGTAGAATTAATAGCGGGTCAAATTATTAGAAAAATGAGTCCCCAAGGAACACCCCATGCAACCACTATCAGAATATTACGACGCTTGTTAGAAAAGCTTTTAGGAGAAGAGGTATTGATACAAACTCAATTACCAATTCAATTAAATGATTATTCTGAACCCGAACCGGATGTGGCGCTAGTAATGCCTGATGAATTGCGTTATTTTGCTCATCATCCTACACCTAGGGAGGTTTTTTTGATTATTGAAATTGCTGATACAACGTTAAAAAGAGATTGCGAAATAAAAGCATCGGATTATGCTAGTTCTGGGATTAATGATTATTGGGTTTTGAATCTTAATAAGCGTCAGTTGCACGTCTTTCGAGAAGCGACATCTGAGGGATATCAAAGTGAGGTAATTTTTGGGGAAGATGAGCAGGTTTCTCCTTTACAGTTTCCTGATTTGAGTATTCAAGTTCAAGAGATGTTACCGCCTGTTTTATCTGAGTGAAACCCGTTGTTATACAATTTAGTAAAGTCAGGTTTGTAGATAGGGGTATAACCGGGCAAAACGCGAATCCCTGGTTGAGTAACCCGTAGAGTTAGTGCAAGTCGAACTTGTCCACTGGTATTGCGAACCGAACGATGAACGAGTTGATCGGTAAACAGTACAAATTCACCCGGACGAAGCACCACAGGTAACGCTTTTTTTTCCACATCATCGGGAATTTCAAAAAAATAATTACCACTAAAAGGATCTGACCCTTTTACAGAACAATTATTATCCTTCAGGTACTTACTGGGTATATACTCAAATCCATTAAATTCATTAACTTCTGTTAGTGCAATATAAGCATTGATGCTTTTACCCACGCCTTCGAGTAGTTTGGGATATGAGTCTTGATGCCAAAGGGGAATCAGTTGTTGAGATGGATAATTAACCCAAATTTCTGAGCGCCATAAAACTATGTTTTCGTCTAAATGCTCTTTTAACTTTTCCAATAATTTCTCGTCCAGACATAATTGGCAAACAGCATCCGAATCAAGGTGTCTTTCCATGTAAAACTCCTTTTTCCAGAATTGGATTAAGTGCAAAATTAAAGAACCAACTTGTAATTTCAAAAGAGAGCTAACCTGACTCTGTTTCAACAGCTTGATAGGAGCTTTTGGCAATACTTGTTCAAAAATGTTTTTGGTGATAACATCAATTTCACTACTATTTAAGGCGAGGGAATATGGTCCAAAAATTACATCAGCAGCATCATAATTGGTTGTAATTGTGCTTTTGTGACTGTCGCATCCAGTCCAGATTAAGCTGCGGGACCAAAGTTCTTGACTAAGTTCTCTATTCTGCGCTAATTTAGATAATGGCATTTCTCGCGCTTTACTGTCAAAAAATTTGCCGCTGACACCTTCCAAATCAGCAGAAGTAGCGCAAACAAGGGCACTATAAGCGCCATCTTCAGGAGTAATACCAAAACCCAAATATTTGCCGAGACGATGCCAGATGGTAATATTAGACTGCACAAATCCGGGATGAACTGCATAAACAGTCAAACTCGTGTTCTTGAATCTCCTTGCCAATTCTGCTGTTAATAACAACAAACACAGCTTGGAAACAGCATACAGTTCCACAAAGTTCAAGGGAGTCTTTTTCAGCACCAAATCCCATTTAATAGATTTGGGTTGTAGCGCCAAATCAGAAGAAACTATGATAATTCGGCTCGGCGCTGAATTTTTCAGCTTTTCTAGCAGCAAGTTAGTCAGCAGAAAGTGACCTAGATAGTTAGTTCCCCAAATAAGTTCAAAACCCTCTTGAGTTGTGCCACTTTTATTGAAGATGCCAGCATTATTCACTAAGATATTCAGGGGAAGATTTCTTTCCTCAAACAGTTTTACAAACCTGCGAACAGAGTCGAGGGAGGAAAGATCGAGAGGCAGAAACTCAACATCTGAATTTCCAGTAGTCTGGCGAATGTAATCTACAGCTTTTGCGGCTTTATTAGTGGAACGACAGGCAATAAATACATGAGCGCCCGATTTTGCTAAACCCACCGCTGTCATCAAACCTACACCAGAGTTACCACCAGTAACTATACATACTTTTCGATGCTGAGCGCAATTCATAATTCCCACCATTTTCAAAATATATGATGAATATGTTGTACAGGTCTGGTATTTCGTCAAGCCAAATGACACATAATCTAATCTTTCCTCACTCTATTTCCGATCGCCCTAGTATAGCAATGAGATTTGATTCGTGAAACCAATGCTGCCGACATTAAATAACTCAGCAGCGATCTTCTCGGGTGTCTCCCCGTCTCCGTGTCTCCCCGTCTCCCCCTCTCCCCATCTCCTCGTCTATTCTTTTTTACAAATCAATTCCGATTGCGGCATGGTTCAATATGTAGAGTGGCAAGGTAACACATAGGGGTGTTAGTCTGGGGAACTTTTAGAACTTTGTCCCTCCTCCGGTGTCTCCCCTCTCTCCCTGCTCCCCCTCTTCCCCTGCTCCCCCTGCTCCCCCTGCTCCCCCTGCTCCCCCTGCTCCCCCTGCTCCCCCTGCTCCCCCTGCTCCCCCTGCTCCCCCTGCTC
>JBFRWF010000179.1:0-5845 GCA_051439465.1 Xenococcaceae cyanobacterium
TGACCGTGCATCAACTTAGCAGCCGGTTCAAAGCGGGGACTCCAGGTGTGACCGTAAGCGTGGGGACGGTCTTGATAAGTCTCGAACATATTCGTCCCTTCGTGCTTCATGTAGGAGAACAGTGCCCAGAAATCCCAATAAGCGGTGGACAGTTTCAGGAGTTTTGTCCGATTCCCAAGCGCGACAGGCCAGCAATTTGAGGGGAATTTTGTGCTCCTCGAAGTAGCGTCGCAGTGACTCTCCATAAAGCTCGTCTACGGTCTGATCGACAATGGCTACACAACGGCCGCGACGGCTGTAAACTTCAGCTAAGGTGGGATTGGAGGGATCGAAAACCCTGTCCACTAGCTTAACTTCCGCTTTCAGCGTATAGGTTGCAGAGATTTCAAAGGAGCGACTGTCTCCCCTAGCAGCAATTTCCCCATGACCGGTGTACCACTCTGAGGTGCGGTACTTCTCTGGGTGGTTGAATTGAATAATTTGCTCGGATTCCGAAGGAGAAAGGCTGTGAGAATTTTCAGTCGGTAATGTGGGATAAGGTTTAGCTTGAAGCATACTTTTGGTGATGAGAGGGTGTTTGCTTGGACTTTCGGACTGTTATGAAAGAATTTGCCTTTCCTTCGCCAGGAATGAATAACTCTACCTGATGGTCAAGCCTTGTTACATTAGCTACATAAACAGCCTATCAAAATCTTAAAGGAATGTAAATTTTTGTGGACTTGTCTGTCTCGATACTGAAATTTCCACAGATAATTTTCTCAAGAGAAAGTCTTGAGAGCGCCCCACGGACGCGGTCAGCTTAGTCGCGCCTTCGGCAAGGGCATCGTTCGTAGTAGGCGCTTGAGCGACTTCCCCGCGCGTCCTTTATGGAGGGAAGAAACACTCTTGTATTTTTTAGGAACTTAGAATTTCTTCCAGTCTGCACTAGTAACAGCCTTGATGCAGCAGCCCAGCAATCTGGTCAGAGCAAGATTGGGTTAATTCTTTAGCCAAGGAACTTCCCTGCCTGCCGCGATACTGTTACCGTTGAGCTTCGCCAATCCAGAGAGGACGGCCAAAGAAAAGGTGGACGCGGCGGTAAACAATGACCGGATGACAGCCCCAGTAGTCGAACAGGGGTTCTGAGGGATCAAATAAACTAAAAAGCTTGAGGGGAGCAATAGAATGCCTTTCCTCTTCAGTTGAGGCGATCGCCGCTGGCAAGTAAAGAATATACCATTGGCGTGGTAGCACGATACGCCCCCATAGAGACTGATGAACCTGATCAATACCTGGTACAAATATTTCGGGAAATCACCTAAAGGGCCATCGGTGCTGCATTTATCCCCATATATTGTTTGAGTAAATCTCGGTACAGGTTATCTCTAATCATCATTTGTCGGTTGAGTTCAACCAGAAACTCCTTTGCCTGTTCGGGAGTGAGGTTTTGCACTTGCTCGGCAAATAGTTTTAAATTAAATTCTTGTTCTAGAGATAAGTTGACAGGCTGGTTCATAATAAGCTCTCATTTTCTATCGGTAAGTATTTTGACAAGCCGGTATAAGTAAGGGACGGGTGAAAAAGCGGCTTCGAGAATAGAAGTTTCCCCCTTGTCATCAGACAAGAATTGCTGCTCAAATGCTGCATTCTCAACTAGCTTGAAGACAGAGGGGGCTGTCTAATTCTTCGGTTAAGTCTGACGGACTACATTAGACCCAACTGGGAGAGAATGCCCTGACCTGTGAGCAACTCAGTAGCTAGACCAATGACAAAGCCCAGCATGGCCAGGCGGCCATTCCAGGTTTCAGCAAATTGGGTAAAGCCGAATTTAGATTCTTGATTTTCCATGACTGGTGACCTCGCTTAATTTCTGGGAGTCAAAACAAGATGTAAATAAATGTTAAAACCATTATAAAGTTTTATTGCAATCCCTGGACTTATTCCCCTTGGTAGGGATTTCCGCCCCCAGCGGTTACGGTCAATTAAAGTTAAATTTTATTGCTCTACAATAAGATGACGAAGAAGAACACATCAAAACCAAGAAGACTTGTCAGGAACCGATGGCACAAGCTAGCTTTAAAAGTCCCCACAGTCCAGATAGACAGACTTTACCAGATGTATCATCTAATTAGGTCGGTTTCTGATGAGCGACGGGATTAAAAATGCCAATGCCTTGATTGTGGGCGCTTCCCAGGGCATCGGTCTGGGCTTTGTCAGAAGGTTGCTTCAATGTGACAAGATCGCCAAGCTCTATGCTACCTATCGCCGCCGGGAATCCGCTTCCTCCTTAGTCGCCCTCGAAGGCGAACATCCTGATAAAATCCGCTGTCTGGAGGTGGATATCACAGACGAGTCGCAGATATCTGAATGCGTCGCGCGCATCCAGGCGGAGACAGGCAAACTCCACTTGGTTATCAACTGCGTGGGAATTCTGCACCAAGGCACGCTGCAACCGGAAAAAAGTCTGAGACAGATCGAGACATGGTAGATATTATTGTTGAGCTATCTGGAGAGGATTTCTCATCATGATGATCAGAAGGAGCGATCGCCCTGACCGAAAAAACTTTTCGATCTACTGACTGTCCGTTCCCCCTCATTTGGAGCTAACTTCCACAGTTGCGAGCCGCTCGACCTCTGAGCTAGCAGGAGTTGAGGGCTGGTCTGTTGCTCCCATATTTGGTGAACAGAGAGCCATTCGGTAAAGCACCACGGCAGGAGCTAAACCCAGTAAAATCCCCAACACCACTGGAAGATAAATCCCTGCAGCTACACTCATGATGGCGGCAAAGGCAAAGTTACTCAGATAAATCGCCAGGGGTAATCCCAGTTGGCTATTTGGCAAAGTGACAGGTTTAGCTTGCCACAACAAGGTAGCCGCGCTCATAAATAAAGCTCCCGTTCCCAGCCATCCGGCCAAGTTTTGATAGGGCATGCCAAAAAAGGCACCGGGTTGCTCCCAAATCCAGAAAGGAAAGGCAGTTTGACTCATGGCTGGGTCGAGAACAAAGTCCCAGGAACTCAACAGTACGGCTCCGAGCGCGATCGCTCCAACAGAACGCAACCAATTCGGCATTGGAAGGCTTTCCAGACCAGCACGGGCAAGCAGATAGGCACTAAACCCTAAGTAAAACCAAGACAGGGGAATAGTAAAGGGGACAAGACCAGCAATTTTTAAGCCCAAGCCGCTCAAATAACGATAGTGACCAAATGGAAAGCCAGTGCTGGTGCCTAACAATTCACTTCCTAGGGACAGGCAAACCGCAGGCAACATGAACCCTAGCCAGTGCCACTTCCCTAAAGTTCGGTAGGCGTAGGTGGCAACAGCAGCCATCCCCAAGAGCATGTAGACAACGCCGCCGCCGGCCATTGACCAGCGAAAGGCGTTCTGTCCCAACTCTGACAGATTGGCAATGAAATCCAGGTTGGGTAAGACCAGTAAGAGTCCAGCCAAGCCAAAAGCCATTGACAAGATGTGACCAATCAGGAAAGAACGCTCGATACTAACAAGTGGTTTCATTAAAATTTAGCTTCTGTGAGAACTTCGAGATTATAACTCCATCTTTCTGGGCGAGCACTTTCACTGATTCATCGACTGCTGCATCAACCACACACTCAAGCCTGGGGCGAAGCGATGGACAGTTGTCGCGAGCGCGCCAGAGCCAACCACCACTTCTGCCTGGGGGTGCTTCACAACGTTCCAGATCGCCTTGGCGACATCTTCGGGTTGACTGGCAAGAGGACTGTTGAGCATCTCCCCCAACTGCTGGCGTGCTCGTTGAGCATCAGAATCCTCTTCTGTGCGAAAGACAGCCCGTTCGAGGAAGTCGCTGTTGGTGACGCTCGGATGCACGCCACAGACGTGGATTCCTTTGGGTTCCAATTCCAAGCGCAGGGTTTCCGTCAAGCCAGTGACGGCGTATTTGCTGGTACAGTAAGCGGTCATATTCGGTAGGGGCATTTTCCCCCCAAAAGACCCAACATTTACAATTGTTCCGGCCTTTCGCTCCAAAAAGTGGGGCAGCAGGGCGTGGATGGGATAGATATACCCCCACAAGTTAACGTTGATGATTTTCTGCCAGTCTTCTAGGGTCGTCTGAGCCATCGGAGCCGTCATGCAGATGCCGGCATTATTCACGAGGACATCGATCTTACCGTAGGCATCGAGGGCTTTTTCCACCAAAGCATTGACCTGTTCGAAGTCAGTGACATCGGTGGGAACCGCCAGGGCGGTTCGACCTCTTGCTCGAATGTCTTGCGCTACGGCTTCCAGGCGATCGCTTTGGCGGGCGGCTACGACAATATCGTACCCTTTCTGGGCAAATAAAAATGCAGTAGCTTTGCCAATCCCTTGGGAAGCCCCTGTAATCAATACTGTAGTCGCCATATTGCTAGTCTGCGCTCAAAGTACATATGACAAAAAACTAGTGCTGTCAATAGTTTAGCAATATAAAATTACAATAATTTAATTTTTTGTTACATTATCAGGGTAGTGAACAGATGCAAAACATGTTGATTCCTATTCGAGCATCCCTCAAAGTTAAGTCCCGCATCTACGACTTGAAAAAGCGCCTCGACTGGGGCGAACCAGCTCTGACCATCATCGATGTCAGAGACAGAGATGCCTTCAACACCAGCCACATCATGGGGACGATTTCGATGCCCGTGACCGAACTGGTGGATCGGGCTTTGACTAGTCTCGAACTCATCCGCGATATCTACGTTTATGGAGGAACTGACGAAGAAACTGCCGCCGCCGCCGCCCAACTCCGAGAAGCGGGGTATCAAAACGTAGCAGAACTCCTGGGCGGACTGCCGGCTTGGAAAGCGGCGGGTTTTCCCATTGAAGGAAACTCTACCATTGTTGCTTAGTTGACGGATTTTCCCCATACTTTCTCCCTAGCTGAATCCTCTTCCTCTAGGGCCGCCCAACCCGCAGGAATTTCCCAGGTAAAAGAAGGCACCTTAGAAGACTTCTAATTAGGTAATTCTGAAGATTGAATAAGATTCAAGCTAGCTTGAGAGCCGAAATTAAATTATTGGCATGGCTAAATATTACCTAGCAATTAGGTAATATTTAGCCATGCAGAATAATCAGCAATATCGACAATCACCAACAGATCTAGAACTCAAAATTTCCGGCAATGGCATCCCACTCATTGGGGAATCCATCAGCCATTGTTGGCTCTAGACTAGGTGAGTCAACGAAGACATACAGGTTAGGAATCATCTGTCCCTTGCGCTCAAAGCGAACCATTTTGGTTTGCTTGATCTCATAATTTTGTGCCAAATCGTCCAGGGAACGATACAATATCTGTCCAGAAGCATCTCCTTCAATTTCCCTATTGGGGTTGTAGAAGCGTCCATAGTTGGGTTCCACAATGACCACATTCGAGGGGGGAATAGGTTTGATAAAGTAGTCCCGATCTGCCTCACTGCTTTGAGCCAATGCGTCATAATTTAACCCAATGAGGGTTAGGACTGTTAGAACTACTGCTGAGACGAAAATTGGTGCAATTAATCTTTTAAACATCAGTTATTCTCCTTAACTACACTTAACTTTTTGGAGCATCCCATTTTAGTCAATCTATCCTCGAAACTAACGAGAATACTAGGGTTTAAGGAGGGAAACTGCAGGGGACAGCCACTTTTGGATTGCCCCTACAACCCAAACCCTTGAAATAAAGCTAGAGTCCCGTCAGCTATGAGTTGGATAGCGATCGCCAGGATGAAAAAACCCAGCACTTGATTTAAAGCCCTCAGTCCGCTTTTTCCCAACACTTTGACCAGAGGTTCTCCCAAAGCCAGACACAGATAAAGTGTTGCTCCCAGCAGTCCAATTCCGAGTAAACTGCCCAAATAGTTCCAC
>JBFRWF010000180.1:0-22719 GCA_051439465.1 Xenococcaceae cyanobacterium
TCCTGTATAAATGTACTGATTTCTCTTTGAAATTCTTTCTCTTCTGCTGGATTCAGATTCAGATAAGTATCCACAAAGCCAGAAATTAACTGCATTCGTGCCGGATCTAACTTTAATGTTACCAACAGCCTCAGACATTCTGCCTTTACTTTGGCTCGCTCTTCTGGTGCAATCCGCATCTTCGCCATCAATGCCGATGCCACTGGATTAGGTTGGTTTAAAAAGTCCCGCCAATTTAGGCGATTGAGTTGAACGACTCGATAATTAAATCTTAAAACTGCAAAATTGGGAAACTCAACTTGATAGCTACTTATCGCCACCTTTTTAGGTTGATCGTAGGAAAACACCACAATCGGATAAACGGGTATGTCAAACTTCTCATGCAAGCGAGCAAAATAGCGAAACATTCGCTTGTTAAACCGTGGACGCGAACTGGATTCGGTTTCAACATGAATGAGAAAGAAGGAACGCTCACCCCGAAATTTCACCTGTGCAATTAAATCCGTTTCATGCTTTTCTCCTGCGGTAACATCGGTGAACACCTCCTTTTCCAATAAGATAACTGAATCTGGCTCGAGATAGTCCATCACCTCGGAAAAAAAGAGTTGGATGAACTCGACAAAAAAGGTCGAGAGCAGTTCTTTAAAAAGGCGATCATGATCAATTGTCTCACTCAACGATTCATCTCCAGTGATTGCCTTGCTTTAACTGATACTCAATATAACGCTCCAAATTATATTCAGATTTAAGCCTCACGGATGGAGCGGTTTACATACACTAATTATATTGATAATTTTCCTGGATTGCGTCAATTTTTACAATTATTAATAAACTTCTGAGAGTGATATAAGTTTTTAGCGATCGCCTTTTGGATAGATTGGTAAATAGTTTTGTAGTTTTGTAGGGTGGGCATTGCGGTGCCAATTGGAAGATTTACCCAAAGAGTCACAATCGGCAATGCCCACCAGACTCAACCTTTTATTTATATCTGCTTATTGATGTAATTAGCAATTGGGTGCCATATGTCAACCGACAGTGATGCTTTAATCATTATTTTTCTTATGATTGTCTCTTTTGTTTTAAGCTATTTTGGTTCCTCAGTAGGTCTGATACTAGGTCAGTTTCGACTTCCTTTTAACTCCAGTTAAATTTATTTAACCTAAAAAACCAATTCAGTATTCAAAATAGCGATCGCACCCATCAATAGTAGGTTGGGCATGGTTCAAACCAGGGTAACACTTTTGGGAAAGCCCTAAAGCCTCAAGTTGTTGTCAAACAAGGACTTGAGGCACCTGACATCCTCTAAAAGTGTTACCCTAGTGCTTGGTAAGTTGAACCATGCCGTAGGTTGGGTTAAACGAAGTGAAACCCAACACTCAACATTCTGCCGTCCCCTCGTCCCTCATAAGGTAACATGGCTACCAACTTAAGGCGGGATACTAGGGAACAGGGAACTTCGGATCAGGGAACAGGGAACAGGGAACAGGGAATAGGGAATAGGTAATGGGGAATAGGTAATGGGGAATATAAGAGTAGTCCTAAATGAGTCGTGGCCAATCAAAACATATATAAACTGTCCCGGCTTAAGTGGATAGCCGGTAACATTATTTAATGTTTTCCTGTTGCACGGTGGCATACACTGAGCTATTCTGGAAAGATAGATAGCAGTATTGCCATGGAGTCACCTCATATCAGTATCAGAATTCCGCCTAAACTCAATGAACAACTTATCGATTATGTTCAACAACATGGTCTGTCAAAAACTGAGGTGATGGTTAGCGCTTTAATACAGTACCTCGGTTGTGAAATAGAAATTTCCCTAACCCAACCCATGGCTGATGTGGAAAGGCGGTTAGCAAAATTGGAGGCCATGGTAAACACCAATTAATTCGAGTTGAACTTCGTCTACTTCTTTTCAGATAGGGTAATTAAGAATGCCATCAATTTTTATCTGTTATTCCCACAAGGATAAAGCCTGGTTAGAGAGACTTTTAGAATACCTGCAAACTCTTAGTCTAGAAGGAGAAGCAGAAGTTTGGTCAGATAAAGATTTGGAGGTTGGAGAGCTTTGGGACACTAAGATTCAAGAAGTACTGCAACAGGTAAAAGCCGCCGTCTTATTAGTCAGTCAACCCTTTCTCAATTCTAAATATATTCGGAATAGTGAGTTGCCCATCCTGTTGAAAAGACGAGAAGAGGAGGGAGTTAAGATTATTCCGATATTTATCAAGCACTCGGATGTGAAGAATGTGCCTTTCAAATATCTCGACTCTCAACAGCAGACGAAAAGTTTTCTAATCAGTGATTTTCAGTCCCCTCGAAATAACTCTCCTGACAGTCCGCTATACAAATTAGAAGAACCGGAACAGGATAATGTGTTGTTATCAGTAGCACAAAGCTTGCGATCGCATCTTCAGTCTGCTTTACAGTCTAGTCAAAAACAATCCCTTGCTACAGAAGGAGAAGATGTAAATATTTCTTCTCCAAAAAGTTCTAATCTAGCCAATTCGCAACCGGGTTCAATTAAACCCGAGTCCGATCTGGAAAAGAAGAGACGACAATTCTTGGAGAGTCGCAAACAAGCAATAGAAGAAAAGATTGAGTCTCTAACAACTCAAATTAATTACACTTCTAATCTCGCCGAAGTCAACAATCTGGAGCGAGAAATAGAAGAATATTTCCGCCAATTAAAAGACATTAATGAACAGCTGTGTCAACTTCAGCAAAATTCTTAAGATAAATGACAAGTTATCAAGAGAGGAAAAGACAGTTCTGGGAGAGTCGCAAGCAAACAATAGAAAAAAATATTGACTCTTTAACAACTCAGATTAACTCCACTTCTAATTTCGCTGAACTCAACAATCTGAATATCCAAATAGAAGAATATTTTAAGCAGCTAGCCGAGGTGGAAAATCAGCTCAGTAAGTTAGGTAATTCATCTTTAAATTATCATCAAGAATCTAATATTTTTGAGCGAAACTTGTCCAAGATTGATTTTGAGGAAGCCCGGAAAATTATTGACTCTATTTTACACAAATTTAAAGCTCAAGCTCGCGGAGGCGCAGCTCTATTTCTCTTGCAGGAAAGTTTATCAATGAGAGGAGATCTGTGTATGGCCGAGATGCGAGAGCAGTTGCGGGAATATTGCAGTCACTTTAAACACTGCCCTGTGGATCTGTCAGCTAGGAATCAACTTACAAGCAAGCAAGAATTATTGGACGCGATCGCTCATTATTTCAATCCAATTGAACCCGTATCAGATGAAACTGAGTATGCACAAGCAATTGTTGACAAGATTGGCAGTACCCTACAAGGTGGTAGTGTAGTCTTCATTGAGCTGAACACTTCCGATGATTGGTTGTCTGCCGAACACCTCCTATCCTGGTTTGTCAATGCTTTTTGGCTCCCGTTGACTCAGTTGCACAAGAGCATTGCCAGTCAGTTTCCTAATGTCAGGTTCGTTGTTGTCATTAGTGTGGAAGAACCTCTGTCAGAAGAGTGTCAGAAATTGCCTTGTTTTTGGAGAGAAGATGATTTTGACTGTCAGAAAATTGTGAATCTTCCCTTATATCCTTGGACAGAAGAACATATTCAATCTTGGCTCAGCACCTTTTCTGGACTATCAGTAGCTCAAATTGCGCGAGAGGCTAGAAAAATTTATAGAGCCAGCCGAGCAGGCATTCCCGAAATTGTCTGTAATCGACTGCAAAAATTGATGAATTCGGCAAGATGAGGTTAATTTATGAATGACAATCCACAGTATGTTTTTTATGGCGATCCCAAATATAGACCAGAAAACCCTCACAGGGACTCGCCACAACAACCCGAACCGTACATTGCAGATCCAGAACTCATTGATGCAGTTAATCTCGCCATTTTCTTACGCCGCCCTCTGCTGATTGAAGGAGAAGCTGGATGTGGCAAGACGCGACTGGCGATCGCAGTAGCTTACGAGTTAGGACTGCCATTCTACCGTTGGGACATTCGATCCACCACTAAAGCGCAAGAGGGATTGTACGAATATGATGCCATACTGCGGCTGCATGACGTACAAACTCAGAAAGTTAGCAGAGAAAATCAGGCAGAATCTTCACCAACCCAGAAGGTTGAAGAGGAAAATAAACGAGATCCTAAAAATCCCAAGGACTATCGAACATTTGGGGCCATTGGACAAGCTTTTCAATCCAAAGACTGTCCGGCTGTGGTTTTGATCGATGAAATTGACAAAGCAGACATCGACTTTCCCAACGATTTATTAGCCGTTTTGGACGAACCTTGGTCATTTACCATCCGAGAGACAGGCGAGACAATTAGAGCCCAGAAAGATTGCCAGCCAATTGTCATCATCACCAGCAACAAAGAGAAGGGAAATTTACCCGCTCCATTTTTGCGCCGCTGCCTCTACTACTACATCAAATTTCCCAGCGCCCCAGACAAACTCCAGGAAATTGTTGACATTCACTACCAAATTAAACAGGCATCCCTGACAAATAAAAGGGAACAGGGAACAGGGAACAGGGAACAGGGGACAGGGAACAAAGTGACTCCCCCCAATAATAAATTGGTACAAACAGCCGCCAAGCGATTTCTGAAAATCCGAGAAGATAAAGGACTGTTTAAAATACCCGGCACTAGCGAGTTTTTAGATTGGCTGTACGCCCTCCATTGTTTTAGAAAAACTCCCTATCCTGTTAGTGAGCTAGTTGAGGAAAAGCCCATTCCCTATCGAGAGCTTGTCTTTAAAATCCGGCAAGACTGGCAGAACCTTAAATATGCCCCTAAATCAGGGAACAGGGAACAGGGAACAGGGAACAGCTAACCTAGGGTGTTGATTTTGTTAAAGGCGATCGCCTTGATGCGTTGAGGAAAAAATCAAGTAACTGGATGAGCTTATTGAGAATGACTAAAAAGAGTGATCGCATTGAAAGATATCGAACTCAGGTGAATAACTCGAGTTTAGATTAACAGATAAGCGATCGCAAATCGTTTTCATTATTGTAGGGGCGAAGCATTTGAGGGATCAATTGTGAAACGTATCATCAAGTTGGATATCCAAATGCTTCGCCCTTTCCAGGGTTGTCAGTGGGACATGAATCAAAATATATATAGGTTATCGGTGGGAGCAGGGCGAAGCATTCGGATATATAATTTTTGGTCGAGGTCGATGATTTATCCCCCGAATGCTTCGCCCCTACAGTAGAATTTAAAATCGAATTTATAAGACAAAAATGATTTTCAATTCTTTTCTTATATTAAATAAAACAAATAATACTACAAGAGCGAGAAATCTTTACTTTGGTGTCAACTAATACTTAGTATAATATGCTTAGTGCTACATCGGCCAACAGTATCATTGAAAAGGGGGTTATCAAAGCGGATTTGGTATAACACCTCATTCGGGTTTTATATTTATTTTTGTCTACCTACTTAACAACTCTCAGCAAATCCCCAATCTGAATGTTCGAGCCTTACACCTACCTAACATCCCTGTTTAACCGCCTGCGCCAAGACGGTTTTAACTTAGGCGTGAGCGAGTATCTAGCCGCTGTAGATGCCATTGAAGGGGGATGGGGAACCAAAAGTCCAGAGGCACTCAAAAAATTACTGGGACTCTTGTGGTGTAGTTCTCTAGCAGAACTCGATCACCTGCAAATTATCTTTAGTACCATTGTGCTTGAGGAGCCAAAGGAGAAACCAGAGCGATCGCCCACAATACCACCCCCCGACTCATCCGATTCAGACTCACAAACACCTGCGCCCACTCCGCCAGCAGTCAAACCACAAACAGTAGTTGAAACTCAACCGCCTACCCCAGATCTCTCACCCCTTCCCGTCAAAACCCCCCTAACCTTTATCGATCAAGAAGAAGAATCGGAATTTCAAACCTACTATCCCATCTCCCGCCGCTACATGGTCTACAGTTGGCGCTACTTGCGCCGTCCCGTGGCTGACGGTCCCGAAGACGTGTTAGACGTGAGTGCCACCGTCGAACAGGCAGCGAAACAGGGATTTTTCTTACAACCAGCCTACCGCCGTCGAGAATGCAACCACGCCCACCTGCTCATCCTCATCGATCAAGAAGGATCCATGAATCCGTTTCACCGCTTCAGCCGTGACCTCGTGGAAACAGCCCAGTATGAAAGTACCATTGAAAGAGTAGAGGTAGGTTATTTTCATAACGTTCCCGCTGAGTTCATCTATCGAGATAGCTATCTTACAGAAAAAGTCTCTTTTGAGGCAGTCTTGAATCAGTGCGACAGCGAGACTGGCGTGCTAATTGTCAGCGATGGGGGCGCAGCCAGAGGATATCGTCAAGGAAAACGCTTTACAGCAACTACCTCATTCCTGTGGCAGCTCAAGCAACACACCAGCGCGATCGCTTGGTTGAATCCCCTTCCTCGGCAACGTTGGCAAAATACAACTGCTCAATTTCTCATCCGCTCGGTTCCCATGTTTCCCATGAATCGAGACGGACTCACTCAGGCGATCGCTACCCTTCAGGGTCAATTATCAGTAACCAGCGCCTGACGGCGAGGGAACAGGGAACAGGGAACAGGGAACAGGGAACAGGGAATAGGGAATAGGGAATAGGGAATAGGGAATAGGGAACAGGGAATGGAGAATAGGTAATGGGGAATAGGAAATAGGGAGTAGGGAGTTTTAAATGTCTGAAATACAGTCTTATAGAGACCTAAAGATTTGGCAAAAAGGCATGGATATAGCAGATAATTGTTATTATCTAACTAAAAGGTTTCCCAAAGAGGAATTATATGGAATGAGCCAGCAAATAAGAAGAGCATCTGCCTCCATACCAGCTAATATAGCTGAGGGTCATGGAAGAAGGTCAACGGCTGAATACATAAGATTCTTAAATATTGCCCAAGGTTCAATCAATGAATTAGAAACTCATCTTATATTATCTCAACGAGTCGGTTTATGCAACACCGCAGATATTGACCCCATTATTCAGTTAACCCAAGCAGTAGGGAAAATGATTATTGCTTTAATCAGAAAATTGAATTAATCAACCCCGTTCCCCGTTCCCTGTTCCCTATTCCCTGTTCCCTGTTCCCCGTTCCCTGTTCCCTAATTCAAAATCAACAATGGTTCACCACCAAGATACAACAAACAATACAACAAGGGCTAGAGAGCAAGTAGAGCGGTTCGTGCGTCGCTTTGAACCCTCCTACCGTTGGCTCGCCTGCCATGCCGCTCTGCCCTTGGTGCTAACTCCAGAGTTAGTGAATTACCTGCGGATGCAGTTTCTCAAAAGTGAGGGCGTACCTTGGATCGCAGAGGCTGACTTGCTCCTGTCAGATTTGTGCCGTCAAGTAGGCTATGAATTGTACGTGATGGATGGAACAGTTAGAGCTTATTTGTTGAAACAATTGAAGGACGAATTTGGGGAAGAACGTATCGAGGCGGTGGCACGGTTGTTGGTTAGTTACGTCAAGCACCTGGCGCGAACGAATCCGTTTGTGGGACAGAAAGAATTGCAAGCACAGCGGTGGGCGGCGATGGTGTATCTGGATGATAGTCGGGATATAGCCGTTCGAGAACTGGTTGAAGCATTGCAGGCAAGTGTCACTTCCAGCGATCGCTTGGAAATGCTCCGCTTGCAGAAACTAACTGAGGAATTAAAACCGCAGTTGCTCCAGTATGAATCCTTGCGCAACTTATCAGTCGTTTTCAGCAAAATTCTTACCAATTCCCCGGAGATTGACTCAAAAGAATTAATTCAAACTTACCAGATTCTCCCCGGCTTAAAATTTAAATTTCCTGATGAATTTATCAGGCATCAGATACCCCTAAAAAGCTTTACATTTGAGACTGTCACCGTCAACCGCTCCGGCGTAATCATTAAGCGAGAAAACAAAACCGCCCAATACTACACCGAAGACTTAAGTAATGATGTCACCCTCGACATGGTCGCTATCCCTGGCGGAACGTTCACAATGGGTTCTTCTGAAGATGAGAAAGGAAGAGATGGCGATGAAAGCCCCCAACATCAAGTGAGTGTCCCTCCCTTCTTCATGGGCAAATATCCGGTGACTCAGAAGCAATGGAGGGCGATCGCCTCTTTGAAGAAAGTAGAGCGTGACCTTAAACTAGATCCCTCATACTTCAAAGGGGATGACCGACCTGTAGAACAAGTTGCTTGGTACGATGCCGTTGAATTTTGTGCTCGGCTGTCCAAGGTGACAGGACGCTCATACCGACTGCCCTCAGAAGCCGAGTGGGAATATGCCTGTCGCGCCGGGACGACCACCCCCTTCTATTTTGGGGAAACTATTACAGGAGAGTTGGCTAATTACCGTGCAAGCAATACTTATGCTGATGAACTCCCAGGCGAATATCGAAAGAACACCACCCCCGTCGGTCAATTTCCTCCCAATGCCTTTGGCTTACATGATATGCACGGAAATGTCTGGGAATGGTGTCTAGATCCTTGGCATGACAATTATGAGGATGCGCCAGGAGATGAAAGTGTATGGGATGAATCAAATAGGAATGATAATCATTATCAAAATATCTCGGAAAATCTTGAAGTATTTTTGAAAGATAACCGTAGGCGCATACTACGCGGCGGTTCCTGGGTCGGTAATCCGCGCCTCTGCCGTTCCGCGTATCGCTTCGACTATTACCCGCGCGACGACTACCACGATAGCGGTTTTCGGGTTGTCTGCGGTGTGCCGAGGACTTGATAGCCCTTTGCGCTGTGGCCCTTTTGCCCTTTGCCGGAGCGCCGATTTTCGAACTTAACATTTCTTAATATTTCCTCAACGTTTTCACAGTCATCAAACAATTGCACCTCACGGGGTGACAACCCCGTCAACCCCTTGACTGGGCTTGGCGATCAACTAGTTGAGTTGAGGAAAAAATCAAGCAACTGAATGAGCTTATTGAGAATGCTCAAGAGAATGGCGATCGCTTGTCAAAAATAATGATAATCATTCTATATGGTGGGTGAGAGCGCCGACCTCACCCACCCCTGTTGTTGATTTTTAATTCAACTAGCTAAAAGTCTGTTCAATCGGACAAATTTATGGTCAAAAATATCGGTCTGCTCTCGTGTACTAAACCGATATTCAATCTTCCAAGCAATTGGAAACCAAGGCGAGTTTCTGCGTTATCGTATTTAATGCTTGTGCGGAAGCGACAACAAATGGTTGGCGTTGAGCTAGAACATCAAGTAATACGTCACTATCAAACAACACCTGCCTCACTTGTATTTCGCCTCCAAATAATCGATGTAGGACTCTTTGGAATCCTCTGAGCTTAGCTGAATGACACCGAGTAGGCTTTGAGTCCAAGGATCAAGATCACTCATTGGTGTTGCCCTTGAGCTTAGAGAGATGGATGGCAGGGTTTCTTGTTGAATTGAGGCCAACACAGACTCGACTAAACGCCAGCGATCGCTGATTGGTAATTGCAATGCTTGGTTTTGCAATTCTTGCAATGTCATTGGCTCTCTCCCTAAAGAACTCTCCTTATTCTAATTGTAAGATCTAATACATGAGAGCAGACCGATATTTTTGACCATAAATCTGTCCGATTGAACAGATTTTCAGCTAGTTGAATTAAAAATCAACAAAAAAATGGGGGGTGAGAGCTGCGCTCTCACCCCATATAGAATGATTATCATTATTTTTGACAAGCGATCGCTCTTTTTTGTCATTCTCAATAAGCTCATCCAGTTACTTGATTTTTTCATCAACTGCTACTTAACTCGGCTATCCGCAGTCAAAGAGGAATCATTTGATACAGAATCTCTTATTCAGCTACATTACAATTCTTTGTAAAATTAATTCACATCTGTGAAATTAACTTTTGATTAAGAACCCCTTGACATTTTCCTCCGCTTATATATTGGTATCTCACGGAAGCCGTGACCCCCGACCCCAAATAGCTGTAGAAAGATTAGCCCATCTGGTGCGCCAGCAGCTAGAAAAGAGAGCAGCACTCGTTAAGCCAATGCCTCACCATCAACTTCGTTATAGGTCTGGGATAAATGAGAAATTAGCAGGGTCAACAGCAGTGCTCAGTAGACCTCAATCCCCACTAGTAGCTACAGCATCCTTAGAATTAGCTCCAGTGCCTTTACATGAGAGTATCCGGCAAATTGCCATGGAAGCGCAAGAGGCTGGTTTGAAACGGTTGCAAGTATTGCCTCTGTTTCTGTTTCCTGGAGTCCATGTCAAAGAAGATATCCCCGCTGAAGTAGCACTGGCGCAACAGACATTGGGCGAAAAGGTAATGCTTGAGTTACGTCCTCATCTGGGGAGTCTGGGTTTAAGAAACCTCTTGGCAAAGCAGTTTTCCCAGATAAGAGCAGATGGGCGGATTTTGTTGTCTCACGGGAGCCGCCTGAGGGGTGCCAATCAACCAATAGAAGCGATCGCCTCTCAGTTGCAAGCCGTGGCTGCTTACTGGTCAGTATCTCCTAGCTTAGCAGAACAAATTGAAACCTTAGCCGCTGCTGGGAAGCGAACTATTGCCATTGGGCCCTATTTTCTCTTTGCTGGGGGAATTACTGAAGCGATCGCCCAACAAGTCAAACAATTGCAGCAAGCCTTTCCCACCTTAGAGCTACTCCTGGGTGAACCTCTGGGAGCAACAGCAGAATTAGCCAATTTGATCGTTGAGGGGATGGAAGGATGAACCAGCTACAGACGCGACGGTGTTTAGGTAAAGTATACCTGGTGGGTGCAGGACCAGGAGATCCAGGACTGATGACTCTTAAAGGAAAGAGTCTGCTCGAACATGCTGACGTGGTGATTTACGATGCTCTGGTTAGTCCCCCAATTTTAGCAATGATTGGCCCCCAAGCAGAACGCATTGACGCAGGGAAACGGCGGGGTCGTCATTCTAAATTGCAGTCAGAAACCACCAGGCTATTGATTGAAAAAGCCCAGACTAATGCGGTAGTAGTACGACTCAAAGGCGGCGATCCCTTTGTCTTTGGTCGCGGTGGCGAGGAGATGGAAGATTTAGTTAAGGCTGGAGTAGGGGTAGAAGTGGTGCCGGGAATAACTTCTGGCATTGCTGCACCAGCTTATGCAGGGATTCCTGTTACTCACCGAACTTATAGTTCTTCGGTGACATTTGTGACAGGACACGAGGCGGCGGGTAAGTATAAACCAAACGTGAACTGGCAAGCGATCGCTCAGGGTTCAGAAACCATTGTGATTTACATGGGAGTTCACAACCTACCCAACATTGTTACCCAACTAGAGGCAGGTGGTTTGAGTCCAGAAACTCCAATGGCCCTCGTTCGCTGGGGAACGCGACCAGACCAAGAAGAATTAATTGGTACTTTGGGGACAATTGTCAAGCAAGTAGAGGAAACTAAGTTTGAAGCCCCAGCGATCGCTGTCATTGGGAATGTGGTCACCCTCAACTCGGTTTTGTCGGAATATTAATTTCAACAATATCGCACTGATTGCTCTAAAGGGAGTGGTTCTCCGGTTTCGGCATCTGTGTTTTGACAGGCAAACACAATATTGGGTGGCAGCTTCTCAAATTCTAGGTTGTCACCCTGGTTTTTGAGAGTGTAACCTCGTAGTTCTTTGATGGGCAGCTGGGTTAGCTCGTCAATTTCTGAGGTAAAAGAGCGCAAGATCAATGCTCCATAGGGTTGAGTCCCCCTGAGCAGTTTATCTATCAACTGTTGTTTGGTATCTTTCTCATAGCCGTAACTGACGCGATTCCCATTGCGGTTCAAGTCAATGACGAAAGATTTGCCGTCACTGTCGAGAAAAGTAGCGATCGCCGAGCTGGAGCAATGAGACTCTAACTCCTGTAAAAATGCCATTAAGCTCTGTTTTGACATGGTTGCTTCAATCTCTCAATCTATAAACTACTCGCGCTTACTTCCTTGAGCCCTGAGTTTCTGACCCTTCCTCACACAAAGTTGCCTAAACCCTCCACAATCAGTGGGAGTTGAGGTAGAGCTTTTAAAATAATTGTGTTCTTCTGAAGCTAAAAAGTAAAATTTTTGCCTCCATAGCGCTAAATCATGACCACTATTGAACCTTTCTCAAAAGCTGGACGTAAACAGACTTCTCGTACCGTTGGACGCCAGTATCAGTCCGTGTTTATTATGCTGCTGGCAAGCATTTTCCTCCTCGGAGCGATCGGCTATCGCCTGGCTCAGTTACAATTAGTCGAGGGAGAGAGTAACCGGGAACGGGCGGAGAATAACCGCATTCGCATAGTTCCTAAAATACCAGTGCGGGGTAATATTTTGGACCGCAAGGGCAAAGTTTTAGCGACGACGCGTTTGTCTCATGCTGCATTTATCTGGCCTAGGGCTCAAAAACAAGAGGAGTGGCCCCAAACCCTCAGTCGCCTCTCAGAAATTTTGGATATACCAAAAGAGAAGCTTCAAAAGCGCGTCGAACAAGCAGGCTATAACTCTCCGACCTTAATCCGGATTGCTCGCAGTCTCAATCCTGCACAGATTACAGCAATTGAAGAGTACCGCAACGAACTCAAGGGAGTAGAGGTGGATGTTGAAACCGTGCGGTACTACCCCAATGGTGAATTGGCAGCTCACGTTCTCGGCTACACTGGAGAGCTGAATCAGGAACAATTAAAAAGGCGTAAATCCCAGGGCTATCGCCTCGGTGATGTTGTCGGTAAAATGGGAGTGGAAGCATCTTTCGAGCAACTGCTACGAGGAGAATGGGGCGGACTGCTGCTCGAGGTAAACGGTGCTGGTCAAGTAATTAGGCTCTTGGGACAGAAATCAGCCAAGGCGGGCAAGGATGTTACCTTAACCCTGGATCTCGAATTGCAAAAAGCGGCGGAAGCAGCTCTGGATAATCGCAAAGGCGCAATCGTAGCAATAGACCCCAATGATGGTGCTGTGTTGGCAATGGTTAGCAATCCAACCTTTAACCCGAATGTCTTTTCATCTCCCATCACCTCTGAGATTTGGAAGAAACTGCAAGGGAGAGGCAATCCTTTTGTCAATCGCGCAATGCGGGGCTTTCCACCTGCTTCTACATTTAAGGTGGTAACGGCAACCGCTGGCATGGAATCTGGCAAATATCCCCCCAACACTGTCTTGGGAACCTACGCTTATCTCAACGTTGGTGGAACCCGTTTTGGCGAGTGGAATAGGGCGGGATTTGGCCCCATGGGATATGTGAGGGCTTTGGCTTGGAGCAGTAATACGTTTCACGGTCAAATTGGCAGAGGCGTGGGGGGACCAACCCTAATTAAATGGGCACGCCGTTATGGTTTTGGTAAAAAAACAGGCATTGAGTTGGCAGAAGAGGCCCCTGGTTTGATTGCGGATGATGCCTGGAAGCGGAAGCGATTCAACTGGGAATGGACTGATGGCGATACGGTCAATATGTCCATCGGTCAAGGGTTTACCCAGGCAACACCGCTACAGTTGACGGTGATGTTTGCTGTGCCTGCCAATGGAGGGTACATAGTAAAGCCTCACCTGCT
Organism: Xenococcaceae cyanobacterium; assembly: GCA_051439465.1. Taxonomy (GTDB): domain Bacteria; phylum Cyanobacteriota; class Cyanobacteriia; order Cyanobacteriales; family JBFRWF01; genus JBFRWF01. The sequence goes on from JBFRWF010000180.1 coordinate 13,465, forward strand.
TAAGGACAATGGGGAAGCGAAAAAGGAGCGAAAGTCGTTGAATCTCAAGCCAGGAACGGTGCGAACCCTGCGAGAAGGACTGCGACAGGTGGTTGCTGCTGGGACGGGAACAGCTTTGAGAGTGCCACACCTGCCTCCTGCTGCCGGGAAGAGTGGGACGGCAGAGGCTCCTCCCGGTAAGGCTCACGCCTGGTTTGGCGGTTTTGCCCCTTATGGCAAACCGGAGATTGTGGTTGTTGCCTTCGCAGAACATTCTGGCGGCGGTGGCGGTTCTGTAGCTGCACCCATGGTGCGTCAGGTGATGGAGGTTTATTTTAAACAATGATCGACCATCAATTAACTCAGTCTGTCTGAATGTTGGTTATAGTTATTCAGGAGGCTGGTAAAAATTTGATCCAGTTGTCTCGTGCAGTACCCTGGCTGAGGCAGAATTTTTCTGGCACTTAAAAAGTATTCTTTGACTTTGCTCATAAGCGATCGCTTCTTTTTGGACTTGCGCAAAGCAATCTGCTGATTGCCGAAGTAAAGAACATTGAGCCAAACATCTAGACTTACTGGGAGTTCGGTGGCCAGACGCAGGGAAAGGGTGGAGGTGGACAGAGACTGGACGTAAGCAGGGGTTAAAAAAGGTTGATAGGTTCTGGCTTCGGGGGTTAGCTGTTTGATAAAGGCTAAACTCACACCCCGCGCCAACTTTCGCACTGGTTCAGCTTCTTCACCCATCAGCTCTTTGACGAGGGTATTCTTTCCCATGGGACTGTTCAAATTGCTGATATCTGTCACACTCATGTGAGTACCGCCAATGGCAGCCAGGAGATATTTTTCACCTTGAAGCTGTTTAAATGGTCGCAGTTGATGCTCGATTGTCGGTGTGATGGCGTCTTCGCTTGAGGATAAAATCAAGGTGGGGGTACTCACTTGAGTTAGTTGGCTGCCAAACAAGTTGCCGACGATCGGATTGAAGGCGATCGCACTTGCAACTCGCCTATCTTTGAGCTGAATTTTGCCGTAGGGTAAATCAGCAGCGGCACATTGTAACCAGTCTGCTGGCGAGCGTCCCAGGGGACTGAGTTCTTGACAAAAGGCGCGCAATTCCTTCGGGTTTAATTCTGCTCCAGCTAAGGCTAAAGCAGTATAGCCTCCAAAGGAGTGACCAATAACGCTTACTTGTTTAGTATTAAATTTGCCTTGCAAGTCACCTTTGGACTGGTTGATTTTCTCTAACTCGTCTAATAAGAAGCTGATATCTTGAGGGCGATCGATAAACTCCGATGCTGGTAATAATTTACTGAGGTTCATCCCCACTGACACTGTGTTAAATGAGTTAACGTTACTGCCGGGATGCTCTAGGGCGACAACAGTCAAGCCGTGAGATGCTAGATGCTGGGCGAGATAAGTGAGAAATTTGCGATCGGCGGCAAAGCCGTGGGACATTACCACCAAAGGGCCGTGGGAATTGAGACTGTAATAGATGTCTGCGGGAATTGCGCGTTTTCTTGTCCTGTCCCGCAGAATTAGTGTTTGCTTGCGTACAGTTTCACCTCCCGCCACTGCTGGGTCAAAGTTGGGGCGAAAAGAGCCATCTGTCTCTACTTTCAGATCCCGCTCTAGCACGGGACTGAGGATTTTGCTTTGCAGGTGGGAAGCATTGAGTTGCACGGCAATACCCACTGCGGAAGTTAGATCTACTGTAATGCTCTCGGTGGGGTAAGCTCGGAAAAAACTAAGAACATTCAGATTATTGGCTTGCCGCACTGCTCGACTCAAAGCTGCTTTTAGCTGTTCAACGGTACTTCCTGGCAAAGCAACACTGAGTTGTTTGATTAACTGTTCTCCATCGGGGGAACGAAACAGCTCATCTAAAAATTTATCTGCTAAACTTGGGTCAATTTGCAGACTTTTGTTCAGTATTTGCCTTACCCGTGGCGTCAACAGAAGTGCATAGGGTTTCAAATCTGGTGACAGCTCACCTGTCTTGGCAAACTTTTCTAAGTCATTTACAGTCACCGACCGCTGAAAAGGTCCTACACGGAGGGTCATTCGTTCTGCTGCTAACGCGGATGGGGCAATACTACACGAGAGCGCAAACAAGAGGGTACAAAGGCTGCCAAACAGATTGAGATATTGACTTGGCTTCTTCCTAGATGCTGGTATTGTTGCCCTTTCAGGAAGCCTGGATGTCCTGCTATCACAGCAGTCGAGCTTGGGTTTCATAAGTTTGACTTAACTACGATGAGACCTATTAATTAAATTTCCCAATTAATTAAAAAAAGAACGTAGGCTGTCACAAGTTATGAATTCTGAATTCGGGCGATCGCCCCGTCAATCAACTCGCAACCCTGTTCTACACTTTCGATGCGAGACAATTTATCCCGCAACTCAGAGGCACCAGCAAAGCCTTTACTATACCAAGCCATGTGTTTCCTAGATTGGCGAATACCGCGATCGCCCTTATATTCCCACAACCCCTGCAAATGTTCTTTAGCACATTCGAGGCGTTCTATTAGTGTGGGTGGGGGCAAGGTTTTACCCGTTTTGAAGAAATAGTCAATCTCTCCCACTAAAAACGGATAACCCAAGGTTCCCCGCGAACACATCACCCCATCTGCGCCGGTTTGTTTTAAGCAACGCACCGCCGCTTCTACGGAAAAAATATCCCCATTGGCAATTACTGGTATCGAGAGAATTTTCTTCACCCGTCCAATCCACTCCCACCTCGCTGTACCATTATAACCTTGGGCGCGGGTACGACCATGCAAGGTGAGCATTTTTGCTCCAGCATCCTGCATCCGCTGGGCAAATTCGAGAATATTGATTTCCCGATCATTCCAGCCGATGCGCGTTTTCACTGTTACTGGCAAATCTACGGCCTCAGTAACTTCTCGCACAATCGCCTCAGCTACTTCTGGTTGACGCAGTAAGGAAGAACCCCCACCCTTTTTAGTGATTTTATTTACTGGACAACCCATATTAATATCTACTGTTTTAGCACCTTCCGCCACCGCCTTTTGAGCTGCTTCTGCCATGAAATCTGGGCGACAGTCAAATAGCTGAATGCTAATGGGTTGCTCGTTGGGATCTATCTCCATTATCTTCGGTGGTTGCTTGAGATGATCGATTTCTCGTGCACTCACCATCTCGGTGTACATCATCGATTCTGAGGCATATCGTCGCACTAACCGTCGAAATACTAAATCAGTTACCCCAGAGAGGGGAGACTGCAAGACGCGGCTGTTAACCTCAACTGAGCCAATTTTCAAGGGGGTAGAGAGTTTTGCGTGCAAGCTGGGAGAATAGAACATGGTCAGAGAATGAGAGAACAATAGATAAAGTCAATACTTAAACAGGGAACAGGGAACAGGGAACAGAGAACAGACTCAAACCAGTACCCCTGGCATTCCCTTTGTGGCTTGCGATCGCCACTGGAAAAGCTTCCCCATCTTGAACGAATAGCTCATATCAAATCCGTTTGCAGATGCCAATTACCAATTACCAAATCATCAAAATTACCTTACAGCCGCTATTTGTCCAATTCATAATCTGACTATTTTGTCAACTATCCGCACCAAATATTTACACAAATACATATAAATTCATGCGTCGAAGGAGTGAAGATTAACTCTCGTAATACCCAAAAGGCAGACAAGTTGCACGGGAAATCAAGGTTTTGAGAGGATGATGGCTTTTTATGATTATAACTGAGCCACAGATTATAGCATTCTCAATAATACTACCATAATAGCTCAAACGATACAATCTCGTTGATTAATTGAGAATATGCTGACAAATTTGCAATTATAAAGTTATGTTCTAAGGGAAAATTGATTTGAAATTCAAAACTAACTATAGAATAACTATAGTTTTTCTAAATAGGTACTTAGGGTGCTCAAAGAACTGCATCTCAAGGGAGTGGGTCCTTCGCCTCAATTTGATGTAGAATTTGGCGATAGACTCAATATTTTCACGGGAGATAATGGCTTAGGCAAAACCTTCTTGCTCCATATCGCTTGGTGGGGACTCACCGGAAACTGGGCAGAGCAACCTGCCTATCCGCAACGGGTAAGAGGAGAAACCCCAGAAATTACCTGTCAACTGAGCAATCAAACAGACGCAGAAGAATATCGCAGTTTCTTTGATTTCTCTGAGCAGAAATGGCGAAAAGAGCAAATGCCTTATTGGTTGAAGGGTTTAGTCATTTATGTCCGTAGCGATGGAGGCTTCTCAGTCCTGGATCCAGCTCGCAAACGCGATAGCGCCTATAATTTTATCCCAGATACCCTCTGGGGTGGCTTGAGGTCAGGGGAAAAAGTTCTCTGTAATGGTCTGATTCAAGATTGGGTCAAATGGCAAAATCAGCCAAATCAAACCCCATTTGCCCTTTTGTCCCGCGTGGTCAGACAGCTTGCTCCCCATCCTGGAGAATGGATGGAACCAGGAGAACCCACTAGAGTTTCCGTCGAGGACCTGCGCGACATTCCCACCATTAACCTGCCCTACGGCAATGTCCCGGTAATTTATACCTCGGCAGGGATGAAGCGCATCTTAGGACTTGCCTACTTACTGGTCTGGACTTGGTACGAACACACTCAGGCATCTAAACTACGAAACCAAGATCCGATGAATCAAATCATTCTGCTAATGGATGAGGTAGCGTCTCACCTGCACCCCCGATGGCAACGAGCAATTCTGCCAGCGATCTTGGAGGTGCTTACCAAGTTGCAGCCAGAAATGAAAATACAAGCTTTAGTAACCACGCACTCTCCCCTGGTTCTGGCTTCAGTAGAACCTAGCTTTGATGAAGAAAAAGATAAATTATTTCTTTTTGAACTAAAAGGAGAAGAAGTCACCCTAGATGAAATCCCCTGGACAAAACAAGGGGATATGGTGGGATGGTTAACTTCAGAAATCTTCGGACTTAAACAAGCTCGTTCTAGGGAAGCAGAACTTGCTATTGAAGCTGCAGAAGCCTGGATGCGCCACGACGATATGAATGCCTTTCCTGAATATTTGAGAACTAAAGAACAAATTCATCAGCAACTGATACAACTTCTCCCTGGACATGACCCCTTCTTTCCCCGTTGGATCGTCAAAATGGGTTAACGAATTAGTAGCATAACACACCACCTCTCCTCTTTGGTGCGTTACGGCGCAAAAAAACTTGAATCAATACTACAACATCAATAATCTTGCGCCCAACGCATCTTACTTAGAGCTTTTCAAACATCCTCTAACTGGTTGCTATTTAGAATAATTATCCTTCTGTGTTACTGCTGTGCCATTTGTTTTTTGACTCTCTTCCAAAGTTAGGGACTTGAAAGGACCACTCGTATACTTTTCACTTCGCCAAACTCGTAGGTAAGCAAGAGGAAAAGTAGCAACAAATAGAAGCCAACCCACTACACAAATCAAGACATATTTGTCCATTTTGCTTCTTGGTGTTTTTTTGCTACCATGATTGTTTTGTCTCGCCACTCGTGTTGCAATCACTGTGTGTGTTTCACTCACTCTGTCTATTTTCATGGTTGTCAATCTCCCTGATATTCGTCCGGATAATTAACCGTAATTTATTGTTCATTATGGTTGTTCAACCGGATTGGATATGAAAAATTATTTGGGCATTAATGGTAGATAGGGGAATATGGGATGCCAATTCATGACAGTTGCAGCAACGATGAAAGTAAACAAGCAGAAGAAGATAGTTGGGAATTTAATCTGCTTATGCTGCCACAGTTGGCTGAGTATAAACCAACTACCCAACCAGCCGATTAACATCACTGTCTCTTTGCCAGAGTAGCTACCAATTTCACCCCATAAGGGATCTGGATTGCGACTACCCGGTATCCAACTTCCAAGGTTCCAAATGATTTCATTCCACCCTTTGAAAATACTGCAAAGGTGTTGATTGAGCATCAATAGAAAGCAACTAAATGCTGCACTTACTAGGGCTGCTGCTGCTGAACCCGATAGAGTTGGTGGTGTTTTAGAACCTGCTGCTAATCCGTGGGGAAAATTTTTCAATTGATTCCAAATCCTGGTGTAGAAAGGCAGGGTTTGAGAATTTTGGTATACTGGTTCAGTCATTTGTTATAACCTTACAAAGTGTGCATTCTGGCTACATTCAACCCACTCACAAACCCACCAATGGCAAAAAACATCATTGCCATCAAAGCAATGCAGGTGGCTGTGAGGACTGGGCGGTTTTGCTTTTCTAGAATGGAGTCACCATATTTCCAGAGAACCCATGTACAAGCAGTGCCCAAGGGTAAGGTAAACAGCACTGTAAATTCGTGGTACTCCATAAAGAGGTAATGAACTAAGGGAGTGTTCTCCCTTAACCATGCACGGGCGCCACCGACAGGGGCACGGTATCGCATATAAGCCCAGTTGCCCGATGCGATCGCCAGGAAGGATAAACAGGTTGCCCAGAAGGTTAGGGTTCGCATTTGGGGCAGAATTTTCGAGACTCCTCGCAGCAAAGGAAATGCCATGTGTCCTGCGTAAGCAATGACAACAACTGCTAACAATGCTGCAAAGCCATGAATTGCCCCCATATAGCGTTGCCAGGGACTAGGACTCAATAAATTCACCAGGGGCAAGAACAGAAACAAACCCGCAGATAGAATACTTAAACCATAGACACAAACTGTGGCGATATCGATCTGTCGGGGCAAATTAGAGATTTCCGACTCAGTTGAGTTTACCATCATAGGAATTATCTCCAACGATGAATGTCATACTTAAGTTGCACTCTAAGAGCCAAAAGTAAAGAACTCGGAAAGAAATCTCAATCCCCCGTTATAAATTCTTCCCAATCACCAATCACCTTGAAATAAGCAGTCAGACAAAATTAAACGGTACTGCGTTAAGAAAAATTAAGATAAAGAGGAGGATGCTCAAATTCCCACTCGACAAACTCTCCCCGTCTCCCCTTCTAGTTCGCCCGTCAGTCTTAACCGAAAATATTTATGTCCTACTACTTATAGGTAGTTGTACCCGCAAGCAACTCCCAACGCCTAGCTCACTGGTAACGGTGATTTTGCCGCCATGTACGCGAGCAATGGTTTGGGCGATCGCCATTCCCAATCCCGTACCTTTTTGACGACAAGCCTTTGCTCCCTCTGCTCGCCATAAACGATCGAAAACGTAAGGTAAATCCTGTGGTGCAATACCAATCCCCGTATCTTCGATCGTGACTATTGCTCGATCTTGACTGCGGGATAGAGAAACCTTCACCATTCCCCCAGCAGGAGTATATTGCAGCGCATTATCTAGCAAGTTAGAAAACAATCGTTTGAGCTGTTGTCCATCTGCGTTAACAAAAACATTAGTGAGTAACTCAGATTTAAGGGTTATCTGCTTTTGTTGTGCTTCTAGTTCAGCGTCATCGAGCAAATCTTCGAGAATTTCGTCGATGGGGACTGGTATCTTCTCCAGGGTAATAGTTGTTATTGCTCCTTCCATCCGAGCCAACAGCAATAAATCCTCAACTAAACGAGTCATTTGATTAGTAGCACTAGCAATTGCCTCGATCTTTTTTACATCTGTTAGATGAATCCTTTCTGGATGATTTTGCAGTACTGACACCGAACTCTTAATTGCAGTTAAGGGAGATCTTAATTCATGGGAAGCATCGGCGGTAAACTGTTTTAGCTGTTGAAAGCTTTTCTTGAGCGGTTTGAGAGACTCCCCAGTCAGCCACATTCCACCAAAAGCTGTTAGTCCCAAAGCGATGATTCCTCCTAAACCTAATCCTAAACACAGTCGTTGCAATTCGGTATCTAACCATTCTGTAGATTGACTAGTCCGGATATAGCCAGTGATTTCCTGATTTTTACTTTCAGGAGGAACATACTGCACTGGTAAGGCGAGACTGCGAATTCTGCCTTTCTGCAAGATCAAATCAGAGCTATCTAGATTTTCTGACAATAACCAGCTGGGGGACAGATTGCCTTCTTGAATCAATAGCTGCTGTCTCTCATCAAACCATTCAATCCCTTGATAGTAGTGAAGTGGATGCTGTGCTGGAGTATATACTAATCCATCTCTCTCGTATTCTGCCATTAAATGGGAAAGTTTAGGGGTTGATTCTGTACGATCGCGATCGTCTTCATCCTCGCCTTCCTCATATTCATAGTATTCGTGTTTTACTATCTCTAGGGTTTGAGCTGCTGCTTCCGCTAATGTCAGAAGATGGTTATTCAGCTCTTGATTAAGATCCCGAGCAACCCAGTGGTACACCGCTATTCCCGAAGTCCCCAGAATTGTTGCCATCACTCCGAGATAAGATAGCAACAGACGCGATCGCAGCGATCGAAACTGCGGATTAGATATTTGGGTTGAGCCGATATCCCAAGCCATAGATAGTCTCGATAAAATTAGATGGTGCGCCAGCCGCTTTTAGCTTCATCCTTAAACCTCGCAGATGAACTTTCACTGTTTCTTCTCCTGGAGGAGCATCAAAAGCCCAAAGGTTATCCAGAATGATGCTGCGGCTAAGGACGCGATTACTATTGCGGAGTAATAATTCTAGTAAAGCATATTCTTTTGGAGTTAGATGTAGTAACTTATCATTGTATCTCACCTCACATTTACTGGGGTCAAGACGCAGGCGTTCCCACTCTAGCACTGGGGGTAAGGTAGGATTTTTCCGACGCAATAATGCCCGAATTCGTGCCAACAACAAGTTCATTTCAAAGGGTTTTACTACATAATCATCAGCACCAACGTCTAATCCTATCACCTGATCGAAGCTAGTGTCTTTTGCGGTTAGCATTAAAATGAGCGTCTGATTTCCTGAACGTCGTACATGTTGACAAAGGCTAATTCCATCTAACTTCGGCAACACCAAATCTAGCACAATTAAGTCATAGGTAAAGGCTTCGATCAGCTCTAAAGCTTCTTGTCCGTCGGCGGCTATTTCAACCACATAATTTTGCTCCCTCAGAGCTTCTGCTAGAGCATCTGCAACTCGCCGATCGTCTTCTACCAAAAGAATTTTCATCTCGTTCTTTCATTAAAAAGTGTTTAAGCTTATATAGCAGTTCTAAATGATATCAAGTTCGGATAATCACTTATAAAAAAAGACATTTGTGTAGGTTGGGTTGAGGCAACGAAACCCAACACCCATATCAATACTGCTCGGTTAAGAGCCAAAACCTCGTCAGGGTAAGAAGTCAAAAGTCACGCATTCAAAAGTCAAAAGTAAGTGAGAGTCCGCGCAGGCGGACTTGCTTCAAATAGCGTCAGGCTTTAGCC
>JBFRWF010000181.1:0-16388 GCA_051439465.1 Xenococcaceae cyanobacterium
TGGTTTATATTACATTTTGGGCGCAAGCCTTGCGCCCCTACATTTGGGGAATTATCCTGCTGTAGGGGCTTACGGCGTAAGCCCGCTCATTAGATAACCTCTGCTTATCACCATAGATACAGGAGAGTCGCTTTTTTTCTTCCAACCATTGAAGTTCAGGAAATATTCTTCCTCGCCGTACCTTACGGGTCTTTTTTTCTTCAAGCATGGTTAGTTCTCCTTTTTTGACTCAAAGTCTTTCTTCTCTTAATCATATCCTGTCACAAGCTCCTGTTTCATTAAGTAGGTAAACTTATATAAACAGTTTTCTAATTATCTCTGAACTCGAATAAAATCAGCGAAAGCACTACTGAATAAACGACCATCGGAACGCAATAAACCGTGACGCTGAAGAGTATCTATAATAGCTGCATTCGGAATCGCTACATCAGAAATACCAGCAGCATGAAGTAAAGCTTGACATTCCGGTGTCGTTAAATCATCCCATAATTTCCGAAAATGAGGCGTGGCTTCTCTGATAAACTCAGTCTTTGCCTGTTCAAAGTCGCCATATTGCCACAGCATCGATGCTGCCATTTTGACATAGAAAGGTAGACTACCAGCGAGTTCATCAATCCACTGTAGAGAGGTTTCATTAACATTCTTTACACTAAACCCATCCTGCACCAGACTGTGCCAAGCTTCCTCCTCCAATGCACCGAGAATCGTCCGGCTGAAAATATTTTCAAAAGGAGAAGTTAAACCTAGATGTTTGTAAATATCTTCTATGGGGCGAAGGCTAAAGATCACCATTGTCAACAGACTATCAGAAGCCTTAGCACGCCAGTCTTTCCCCCAATCCTGAAACTGGTTTAGGTGTGCGCCAATCTCCTCAAACTCATCAATCATTACAATAAGGCGATGTCCATTATCCCTTAGTCTTTCCAAACCATCTTCCACTTCATAGGAATCATTGTTAGCATTCTGTGACCAGATTTCTTCCCCCGTAAGCTTTTTAATGTTGTACCTCAGTCCCTCAATCATGCCTTCCGGGGTATGAAACTTGTTAGATTGCAAATCCAGAGTCACAATTAGCGGTTTCTGAGAGGGATGGAAGAAAACCTCAGGGCGTTCTTTGATGTAGCGCAATAGTGAAGTTTTACCAACGCGCCGCATTCCCACAATATTGATGCACTGAGCGCTGATAGCACCAATTCGACTTTTTACCTCTAAAATAGCTTTGCGTCGCCCATAGAAGCGCTCAGGCGGCACAGGCGTCCCATAATCAAAGGGGTTGATATCATTTGGCTGCTTTGCTGGTAGAGCTGGTCTTGTGGGATGGACATCTTTCCCGCCTTGTAACTTCCTCAATAAAGCTTTGATTTCTTCAATGTCCGCCGCAGTGGTGATCACAACTTCCAGAATTTCTGTTGAACTGGTTGCAACGAGCGATCGCACATCCCCAACCCCTTCGCTGACTTCCTCGATCGCCTCCTCCAGATTGTCTAGCTGGTTCAAAACCTGGGGTACATCCCGCGCCAAATCCCGCAGCGAGTCCTCCAAATCTTGAACCGTTAGCTGCTGCACCTGCAAACCCCTTAAATTGGCATTAATCTGGGTTAGCAACTGCCCCTGCAAGATATTGTTTATAACTGAATTATTCTTAATCTCGAAAGCAAAGTAGGCACACATCCGCTCAAACAAGCCTACCCCTTCTTGTTCTAACTTGGCTTGGTAGGAAGGAACGGCACCTTCTTGCCCCACTGCTGCTATCAGTGTTTCCCGAACCCCTTGAATGCGATCGCCTGCCAAAGCGCCTTCTGGAGTCAACAGGGATTCGATTTCCTCCAGGGAGGCGATCGGTGTCTCAACCAATGCTGCCTTCTCGAGTTGTTTTAGCTCGTCTTTCAGCTGCTGGAGTTTCCCATCTAACCAGAGTATCTCAGCCTTGTGGGCTTCCGGGTAAACCTCAACTCCACTTAATCCATAATACCTAGGAGAATTCCCAATCAACTCAGCGCGACATTCTGAAGCAATGCTTTGCTGCGCCAACAGGAAAGAACGCCTGACTGCCTTTTGCAGGTTGCGATCGCTCGGCTCATCCCCTTGTTTGAAGCGATTGATAAGAGCTTTGAAGCCTTTACCACAGGCTTGATCGAGAACCATATCAGCTCTGTTCCCGACAATGCCTGACAGAGCAGCCAACAAAATCCACCCCCAGGTAATCGGCTCCATTCCCTAGCTCTCCTATTATGTTGCGTTCAGATTAGTTACTTCAAATATAAACCTTTCCAAACGCAGGATAGTCAAGCTGATTTCTCATTCCCAGGTTCTACCAGGGAATGCCAATGATACTGTTGTCAATTAACTGAAATATCTAACTCCTCACCCCTAACCTTAGGTCATTCAGTGCTCCTGGTAATCTTCGGAAGACTCAGGATCCAGTTCCCAGCGCTCTCTATCGCGCCGCTCCAACTTTTCTAGAGTTTTCACTGGTTTGCCATCAGCTGAGGAAATCCCCATCGAATGAAGTAGTTCCTCCGTTACATTTTGGTCGGGAGTGGGAGTCTGTCCGCCAACTGCTTCTTCGCCGACTACCTGTGCCTGATACAAATTATCGTCAAGATCGCCACCTGTCACGTCGGCACCGGAGGTTCTAGTAGTTCTTAATTTCTCCAGCGTTCGTCCCATCCCAGTGTCGCGATCAACCAACCCCTCAAAAATCAGGTCAGCGCCTTCTATTCCGGTGAGATCTGCCAACAAGACCTCTTCCAACAAAACCTCTTCAGTTTCAGCTTCCCACTGAGCTTCAGAAAAATTGACTGACTCGCTATTCTTTGCGTCTGACATAATACTTACTCCTTGCTGTCGAAAGCAAGCGATTGCTCTTGGAGAATCTCTCGCTACTAAAATTCTATCTTTAATAGAGTTGATAATTTCTCAAATAAAGACAGCAGCACTCAAGTACAAAGCTGGCATTTCCTCTAGTTGAAGGAGATAAATTAGTATTAATTTTTACGACAATAATCAGGGGAAGAACCTATAAAATAAATCTTAACACAGCTAGAGTGCTTGGTTTTAAGTAGTCGGACAAAAATAAACTTCCCTGTGTTAAGAAAAATTAAGATAAAGAGGGCGAGGGCAAAAACATCATGACAATTTGGGTAAACGAACAGATTGACTCATGTGGCATAGTCTATTCTTGTATTGCTTGCTCTGATGAGGAAGCAGCAAAGGATTGCCACCAATCTTGGCAGCAAAATTTGACCGAAAGGCAAAAGCAAGAGGGTTGGACTGCGCGTTTGAGAACGGTCAGTTCTTGGGATGAAGTACCTGTGAACGCTCTGAAGCTAAATTGATCGCGACTGAGGCAAAATCCCAAATCAGGCAGCGTAAGCCCAGTATTTTCAAGGTCTGAGGCGATTTCTGTAGGGTGCGTCCTTGCGCGTCCTTTCTGCTTCGGGACCTACCAGTTTTTGTGCTTGAGCGCCGCTTCCGCACCATTGACCAAACGGGGGGCGGTGCCCAAGCGCTGATCGCGCTTCGCACCCGGATGATGCTACAATGCTTCCACCATAGGGCTTTCAGCTTAAGGAGCGTGCCATTCGGCGATCGCTAAGTAAAAACAAGCCGATCCATGGCTACGGGGTTGCCAAGAGTGTTGCGCTCACTTAAAATAAAAATGGATGGTGAGGGCGATCGCGTTGCTATCTCCAAATCGCTACAATTCAATTATCCCCCAAATGCAACGCGGAGTGACAGGAAAAACCGATTACTGAATTGCCTATTTGAAAATGCTATTTGGAAAAAAAATTGAAAGTTTTTGCAAAAGGCATTTAATTAAATCAGATATACAGGCACAACCCAGTCCAGATCAACCAGCTCCGAAGCTGTACGGCACTTTTGAAGGAGTTTTCAAGCCTACACTGCTCACAATCCTAGGCGCGATCATGTACCTGCGGATCGGATGGGTTGTGGGCAACGCTGGGTTGCTCGGTGGCTTGTTAGTGGTGCTCTCAGCGGTGAGCATCACTCTGACAACCGGACTGTCGATATCATCCATCGCAACCAACACCAGACTAGGTACTGGAGGACCTTATGCCATGATCTCCAAGTCCCTCGGACTGGAAATCGGAGGTAGTGTTGGTGTACCGCTGTTCTTTTCACAAGCCTTTGCCGTAGCCATGTACATATTTGGCTTCCGGGAAGGCTGGCTGAGAATCTTCCCCAACCATCCCCCACTCGCTGTGGATTTAACTGCGTTTGCTGTGGTGTTCATCATCGCCTACATCAGTGCAGGACTGGCTTTTCGCGTCCAGTATCTGGTGATAGCACTGATCGGGATTTCTCTCGTCTCGATCTTTGGCAGTAGTCTCACCTGGGAATCAACTCAATCGATCGCCTGGTGGGGCTCGTTTCCAGGTTCGCTGGAGAACAATTTCTCAGGTATCACTTGGTGGGGTGTATTTGCGGTGTTCTTTCCGGCAACAACGGGAATCATGTCTGGGTTGAATATGTCCGGCGAACTCAAGAACAGCCGCCGGAGCATCCCAGTGGGTACCCTCTCCGCCATCGGCGTGAGTATTGCCATCTACCTGGCACTCTGCTGGTGGGTTACCCGGGTGGGAACCCCTGACGAACTGGTGCGAAACTACACCATTATGGTTGACAAAGCCATTTGGAAACCCGCTGTCCTGGGAGGATTGCTGGCGGCGACTTTTTCGGCAGCTCTCTCGTCTCTAGTTGGTGCTCCACGTATACTAATAGCATTAGGCTCCGATGGCGTATTCCCTAATGGGAAGTGGATCGCCAAGCTCTCATCCAATTGCGAACCCCGTCGTGGGTTAGTAATCAGTGGTCTGATCGTTTTAGCTGCCCTTCTGCTGCGGGATCTCAACGCCATTGCTCCTCTGATCTCGATGTTTTTCTTGATCGCCTACGCCACGATCAATGTGGTGGTGCTGATCGAGTCTAGCCTCGGACTGATGAACTTTCGCCCATCCTTCAGACTACCACCTCTGATTCCACTGTTTGGTGCCTTGGGGTGTCTGTTCGCGATGTTTGTTATCAACCCGATATTCAGTCTGGTGGCGCTCGCTGTGGTGGCAATCATTTACCTGCGGTTAGTGAGTCAGCCACGGGAACGGCGACCTGCGGATGTTCGCAGTGGAATATTCGTGGCTATCGCCGAGTGGGCGGCAACCAAAGTGATCCAACTGGACATGACCAACGTCCGAGCCTGGAAACCTATCCTGCTCGTACCCGTGGAAAATAAGTCCCAGTTGCTCGGTGAGTTCCGCCTCCTGATCGATTTCTGCCGATGGGAGGGTTCAATCAAACTACTGGGCCTCGCGTCCAACGAAACCGTCGAGGAGCTTTCGCTGCGGATCGACGACCTCAGTGTCTCCCTACGCAAGCGAGGGATATTCACTACCTCTTCCGTGCTGGACGTGACTGCGGAGGTAGTGGGAATCATCGCGGCCTTGCAGGCACTGCAAAGCGCGTTCTTTCGACCCAATGTGCTTTTCCTGAGGTTTCCGGAAGATCCAGCCCGTTGGAACCAGATGCTCCCCGTATTTGAGGAGGCGCGGCGGCTGGGGGTGGGGGTCATGCTGTTTGGACTTCACTCCAAGGCGGGTTTGGGACGAGAGGAAGTGGTCAACCTTTGGATGCGTCCTCAACTCGACAACCTGCCGCTCCTGGAACGGCTGCAAAAAGGCAGCATAAATCTCGCTATTCTCATGGCTTTTAGGCTCGTCAAGGCATGGAAAGCGGAGTTCAATCTGATCTCGGTCGTGTCTTGTGAGGAGGAGGTCGGCGCAGCAAGGGACTATATCGAGGAGCTACGAGACCTCTGTCGCATCCCTTATACGGCAAAGACGATTGTTCTGGTGGGAGAATTGGAGCAGTGCCTTGCTCAGGCTCCCCAGGCTGACATGGACTTCATGGGTTTGCAATCGGTTCCCGATTCCGATTTCGTCCGCCGGATGGTGCAGGTGACGGGGTCTTCCTGTATGTTTATGAGCGACTCAGGCAGCGAAAGCGCTTTAGCTTAAAGCCAACCTCGGAGGCGATAAACGACCGTGCCGATGTATTCTTTAATCGCCATGGTAGTTTTGGCGACCCGATGGACATCTGGCAAAATATTGAGGATAATTCCCTGAATGCTGCTGCTGGGTTCTTGAAGGTCTTGCATACTCACCAAAAAGTCTGTGGGTGCAGGAATTGCTTCTATTCCCTGGCGTTTGAAAATGCGGAGCGATCGCGGCATATGCATGGCAGATGTCACCAACAATACCTGCTTAATGCCTTGTTCTTCCAGGATTTGCCGCACATTGACCGCATTTTGATAAGTGTTGAGGGAATCTGACTCTTGAATAATAGCTGATGGGGGAACACCCATCATTTCTAGCAATTGTGCCATGTCTGCCGACTCCGGTTGCCCGCCGCCGCGCCACTTAATCCGACCACCAGTGGCAATGATTAAGGGAGCTTTGCTGTCCCGGTACAGTTTAGCAGCATAGATAATGCGATCGCCCTGTTCAGTGACATCAACCATCGGTCGCGGTGCAATAGCAGATCTAGTCGCACCTCCGAGTAGTACAATTGCCTCTGCTGTGGGAATTTCTGCTGCTGGGAGAATTTGCCACTCAAGCGATCGCACCAGAAAGTTACTCATCCAGCCATTACTTGCCAACAACAAAACTACCAACGCCAAAGCCACTGGCAGCTGTACCCAGGAGAAACGTTTCCAGGACAGCACCAAAGCGACAACCAGCAGCACAAAAACTAGCCCTAATGGATATAAAAATAGCGGCAGTAACTTGGAGAGAAATACAAAATTCATCTTTGTTTCAAAAAGTGACCTATCAAATACAGGGAACCGCACAAGACGACCAATCTTTCTGAGTTGTTTGTGTTTTCAATTGCTGTTTTTAAGGCGGTAAAAAGTTGGGAAAAGGTTTGGCAAGGGCCTAAATCCGGGCAGATAGTTGCTGCTAAAATTGCCAAAGCTTCTGGTTCTGCTGTACTGTGATCCGGAACTGGCACTAGGTACAATTGGTCAGCAGGTCGCAGTAGGGCTTTAAATATCTCGACATGGTCTTTAGTAGAGAGAATGCCCATTACCCAAGTAACTGGCTTATCAAGGGTATCGATATATTGACGAAGAGCTTGGGCTGCTCCTGCGTTGTGAGCGCCGTCAATTAGTATAGGATAGTTATTCCAAGTTGTCCATTGCAAGCGTCCCTGCCAGCGGGTTTTTGCCATGCCTGTCTGAATGGCTGGTTCGGGAATTTTCCAGCCTTGTTGTTGCAGGATTTGTAGGGAAGCGATCGCTATTGCCGAATTCATTAACTGCACTTCTCCCAGTAAGGGCAACGGGTAGTTAATCCCCTGATAAGAAGCCCATCTTTCCTTGACATTTTCACTATTTAATGCTATAGCTGGTTGTACCCAAATTGCTGGGCAATTTAGCTGATTAATCCGGGAGGCAACAACTTTTTTAGCTTCTGAGGGCAGGTTGCCAATGACAGCGGGACAGCCTGGTTTAAGGATACCAGCTTTTTGTCTAGCGATGTCTGCCAAGGTGGGACCAAGATTTTGCCAATGTTCCCGGCTGATGGAGGTGATGATACTGAGAAGGGGATTATGGCAAACATTGGTTGCATCCAACCGTCCTCCTAATCCTACTTCCATCACAGCCACATCTACGTGGGATTGAGCAAAATATAGCCAAGCAGCAGCGGTAATGACTTCAAACTGAGTCGGACTTTCCCTTTCGGGGTTGATTGCCTGTTGGATTTGTAGCAGCACTTGTTCTAATACTGCGGCGGAAATCGGCTGTTCATTGAGGCAGATTCGCTCTGTCCAATCTACCAGATGGGGGGAGGTGTAGCGTCCTACTTTGTAGCCTGCTTCGGTGAGTACGGCACAGAGGTAGGCACAAACTGAACCTTTACCATTGGTTCCCGCGACGTGAATGATGGGGATAAGGTGGTGGGGATTGCCTAAGTCTGCCAAAAGTCTTTCAATTCGCTCTAAGCCGAGATGGACACCAAAGCGTTGAAAAGGTTTAAGGAGAGAGTCGATGTTCACTTTATATCACATGGGTTTAATTACCCATAATTCCATAGATGGCGGAAAAATCCTTCAATCCCCCCTGCTCAGAGCTCAGAGCTCCCCCTCATCTTCAGATGGGGTGGAAAGGCGACGTGGTGGTTTTAACTGCCGTCCTACTTGTAATGATGTACCTTAAAAGCTACGCTGGAAGGAAGGAAAAGTCACCAGTCACCTTGAAAAAATCAATTCTTGTTAATTTAAACAATGATTAACTTTAAAAAAATTGAGCAGATATTTGAATTCCTGCTTTGGAATTTTCGTTTTTTTGTACTTTTGCCAGTTATTTTTGGACTCTTAAGTACTTTAAAGTTGTTCGTTATTGCCAGTCTAGAAATTTGGCAAGGAATTCAACTAGGTTTCGATCGCTACGATCCTGAAGGGGAAAAGACAGTTAAAATTGTTTCCTATATTATCGGGGGAATTGATTACTATTTGATCGGCATCGTCTTACTGATTTTTAGTTTTGGTATCTATGAACTTTTTATTTCTAAGATTGACCTGAGGGTTCAAGATGAAGAAACTAATATTTTGGAAATCAACTCATTCGAAGAGTTAAAAAATAAACTTATAAAAGTAATTGTTGTCGCTCTCATCGTTAGTTTATTCAAAAAACTGTTCAGCTTGGATATTAAATCTACTGTAGATTTAGTATATTTAGCGACATCAATTTTGATTGTTTCCGCTAGCAGCTACTTAATGCAAGCGAAACCTTATAAGAAACCTTCAGAAAAGTAGCTTTTAAGCTTTCAGCAGAGTCCATCATTAATCCTCGATCATCTTGTGTGGGAAATGAGCAAATCAACTCCATCTTCCCCAATTAAATTTGCTTAGATTTTTGTAAAACACGAGTTTAAGATACTATGGTTAAGGAATCATGAGTGATGAATTATCTTTGCCCGCAGGGTGTATTCTCCGCCGCGCCTCTGCCAAGGATATATGGTCGATTCGGAAATTAGTACTGAGGGCAAAACTTGACCCAACCCAGTTGCGCTGGCAGCAATTTTGGGTAATTGAATGTGATGAACATTTGGTGGCTTGCGGACAGCTACGCAACTTCTCCAGCGCACAAGAACTGGGTAGTTTAGTGGTTGCACCTGCTTGGCGCAGGCGCGGCTTAGGGACTTGTCTGACAAAGCATCTGATTCAGGAGGCTAGCGAGCCACTCTATTTGGAATGTCTTGGTGAGAGATTGGCAGAGTTTTACACCCGCTTTGGTTTTGTGCCAATTTCCTGGCAAGAATTGCCAAAATCCCTCAAGTTCAAGTTTGGCTTGTCTCAATTAGGAAAAACTTTATTCCGAATTCCGGTAGTAATTATGGAGTATCTTCCAGAATAACAAAGGCGGCGATCGCCTATAATATTAGTTAACTCTAGAGGGTATCTATAAAGAAAATATGAAACCCTTGGGTAGTCTGCAAACCCAGGGGAGGGCGAAGCATTTGGAAATAAAAACCTGGGATTGAGGTATAATTTGTCCCCCAAATGCTTCGCCCCTACATAAGATTTTGGACTTTGCAGATGCGCCCTAGCCCGGTTAAGATTTATTTGATAAATCCCCTCTAGTAGATAGAGGTAAAGATGTCCAGTACCATCGACTTAGGGAAGACAAAAATCCAGATTCATGAGGTCAACCGAGTTCTTCTGAGCAATATCAGTTGGGAGACTTACGAAGCCTTGGTCACCGATTTAGAGGCGCAGCCAGGAACAAAACTGACTTATGACCGAGGACTATTGGAAATTATGACACCATTAATACCTCATGAGAGTAACAAAAAATTGCTCGGTCGATTGATTGAAGCGGCAACGGAAGAATTAGAGATAGAAATTCGTAGCTTAGGTTCTCTAACTTGTAAGCGTAAAGATTTGGCGCGAGGATTAGAACCAGATCAGTGCTACTACATTGAGAATGAGCCAATTGTGCGGGGAATACAGGAAATTGATTTTACTCAAGATCCTCCTCCTGATTTGGCAATTGAAATTGACATTACCAGTAGTTCGATTAACCCCATGGATATCTATGCGAACTTGGGTGTACCCGAACTCTGGCGCTATGATGGCAATTCTTTGAAAATCTATAGTTTAGAGGGTGAAACATATCAGGAGCAATCTTGTTCTCAGACTTTCCCTCAATTACTACCTGCTGAAATTCTCCGTTTTTTGGAATTGAGTAAAACGATGGGAGAGACGAGTTTAATTCGTTCATTTCGCCAGTGGGTTAGGAGTCAGATATCTGGTTGACAGACAAAACTTAAAATCTAGGTACAAATGCTTTGCCCCTACATAAGATTTTGGACTTTGCAGACACGCCCTAGTCTTCTGGTAAAGCTTCAATCTCATCTCCAATTAAATCAGGCAAATTTTCTGTATGGACATGCAAATGGCAGATAGCACCCATAAGTTCTGCTAGGATATCTCCTTTTTGATCGTCGGTTAGATTGGGAAGTTTTAACTGAGTAAGCAGAGATTGAACGGTTATACATTCTTCTTCTAGTTCAGTTAGTAAAACTGAAAGGGTAGAGTTTACTTTTAAAGTTTGTTCAAGTTGAGAAATCATTTGCCACGCCTCAATCGTTTTTCTGCTCTTGCTAAACTCTTTTCTAGTCCTGCAATTTATTTGCGTCAGTAGTTAATCAGATGCTCATCAGGAAGTTCTTTCTTTTGCTCATCAGTAATTTTTTGATAGTGCTGTTCGATTTGAGTGCGGATACTATTAACAGATTTCTGGAATTTCTTTTTTGACACCTTAGTTTTTGAGTGGTCACTTGATTAAATTGTATCTGAGGGTAAAGGGCGATCGCGCCTCAGCCACCAGCAACAAACCCAAAGCTTCGCTCCTTCATCTCCTCTTTTCCCAATACTTACTTTTGCCTTGTGCCTTTTTACTTTTCTATTGCTCCTAAAGCTTTCAGCGTCTCTTTCTGAGCATCGGTCAAACCAGTAACGCCCGTGATGTTCATACCTTCGTAAAGTCTGGGGTTTCTCAGAGTTTTAAAGCATTCACCCGTATTGACATCCCAAAGCTTAATTATGCCATCCCAGCTGCCACTGGCAAGGATTTTACCATCTGAACTGAAGGCGACTGAACGCACCGATTTGGTATGCCCCTGCAAGGTTTTGAGATATTCACCAGTGCGGATATTCCATAACCTGATCGTTTGGTCATCACTGCCACTGGCAAGAGTCTTACCATCAGGACTAAAGGCAACTGACCATACTACACTAGGCTCCTGCAAGGTTTTGAGACATTCACCAGTTCGGATATCCCATAACCTCACCGTTTGGTCATAACTACCACTGGCAAGCCTCTTACCATCCGGACTGAACACAACTGACCATACCGAATTGGTATGTTCCTGCAAGGTTTTGAGACATTCACCGGTGCGGCTATCCCATAACCTCACCGTTCGATCAGAACTACCACTGGCAAGCATATCACCTTCAGGACTGAAGGCGACTGAACGTACCCACTCGGTGTGCCCCTGCAAGGTTTTCAAGCATTTACTAGTGTGGATCTCCCATAACTTCACAGTTGCATCACCACTGCCACTGGCAAAAGTCTTATCTTTAGGACTAAAGGCGACTGACAATACCGCATTGGTATGTTCCTGCAAGGTTTTGAGACATTCGCCAGTGCAGATATCCCATAGCCTCACCCCTTGGTCATAACTAGAACTCGCAAGAGTCTTACCTTCAGGACTGAAGGCAACTGACAATACTGCATTGGTATGCCCCTGCCAAGTTTTAAGACATTCACCAGTGCAGGTATCCCATAGCCTCACCGTTGCATCGCCACTACCACTAGCCAGAGTCTTGCCTTCAGGACTGAAGGCGACTGACAATACCGTATTGGTATGCCCTTGCAAAGTTTTGAGACATTCGCCAGTGAAGATATCCCATAGCCTCACCGTTGTATCGCGACTCCCACTGGCAAGAGTCTTGCCATCCCGACTGAAGGCGACTGAACGCACCGAATTGGTATGCCCTTGCAAAGTTTTGAGACATTTGCCAGTGAAGATATCCCATAGCCTCACCGTTGCATCACTACTCCCACTGACAAGAGTCTTGCCATCCCGACTGAAGGCGACTGAACGCACTGAATTGGTATGTCCCTGCAGGGTTTTGAGACATTTATTAGTGTAGATATCCCATAACCTCACCGTTTGGTCATCACTGCCACTGGCAAGAGTCTTGCCTTCAGGACTGAAGGCGACTGAATATACCCAATTGGTATGCCTCTGCAAGGTTTTGAGACATTTACCAGTGCCTATATCCCATAATCTTACTGTTGTATCGCTACTACCACTGGCAAGAGTCTTACCATCCGGACTGAAGACGACTGAACGCACCCAATGGGTATGCCCCTGCAAGGTTTTGAGGCATTTACCAGTGCCTATATCCCATAGTCTTACTGTTTGGTCATCACTACCACTGGCAAGCATCTTACCTTCAGGACTGAAGGCGACTGAACATACCAAATTGGTATGCCCTCTACAGGTCAAAAGTTCTCTCCCACTCGCAGCTTCCCACAAGCAAACTACGCCGCTAATATCACTCGTAGCCAAAAGTTGGCCATCTGGGCTAAACGCCAATGACCAAACATCACCCAAGTCTTTGGTAAAAACAGAATCCTTCAGATTCGCCCCAGCAAAATTGACACTGCGCAAGCTGGCATTAGTAAAATCAGCGCTTTTAATCACAGTGCGCGTGAGATTTTTGCCTTCGAGGGCAGCATTGTTATGTTTCAATAGCAGCGTCGCTGCATTCCCACCGACATAACCAACCTCTGCTTCTGTTTTGTCCCGTGTCGCTTCAATAATATTCAGTAAACGTTCAACAGTAGTTTTCGCAGGGTCAAGCATTGGCACTAATAAATCGAGAACCGCCTGCGCCAGTGGTACTTTTCCAAAACTATCGCGCAACAGTTCTATGCTTTCACTAGCGAATGAGTTGAGTGCCGGAATAGGCACTATCTCTCCCTTCTCATCCATCTGACGCTGAAAATAGTCAGACCAAATGTAATTCTGAGGCACAGCAGTTTTGCCTAAGTGCGATTGTGCCTGAGCCACTTCTGTGAAATCTGGAGCCAACACCCCCAATTCAGCGGCGAACTTGTAGGCAACAAAAAACTCCAACAGGGAACGATGGGCTGGAGTATAGTCGCCGTCAGCATTGCGGCTCAGCATCGTTTGACCCATCATGTCGTAGTTCCAGTGGTCTAAATCCTTTTGTTCCTGCACTACTGGACCAAACAGGCGACGAATTCTGTCAGGGAAAAGCTTATAGTTGAGGCTCATCTTGTCAGTGGATAGCATTTCCCAGGACAGCTCGCACAAGAAATAGAGCTTGTCTGCCAACGAAGTAAAGGTGCGCTCTTCTTTGATGTTGTGCTCCATCTGGTATTGCACTGCATAAAGGTAAACCCGCGACATATCTACGGACTTACCTGCCTCAATATGCGGTAGCGCTTCCAGAATTAATCCAGTCATCACAGGGCGGCGGGCTAAATCCAAAAGTTGGGGATTGCCCATCACCTTTTCTACTGTGGCGGCTTCAGCCCGGAACGACAGCGCCTTGCGGATTTGGTTGTCGTTGAATTTCTCTAATTCCAGCACCTCAAACTGGGGCGGTACGCCAGTCAGATTGGCAGTGGAGGCTTTCAATTCAGCGTTGAGCAGAGCGCGGCCTTCTTTTGCTTCTGGAAAGTGCTCCGTGCGACAAGTAAGAATTGCCTTAGCCCCCGGCACTACCACCTTTGCCAACTCCCAAAAGTTGTTAATCATCTTTTGGCGATCGACCTTAGCTGCCATCTCGTCAAAGCCATCGAAGATCAGCAACAGCTTGCCCATGCGATTGAGTTGCTCAAAGGCAGAATAGCCAGGAAGGGGAATCTCGTGCTTGCGGAAAAAGAACTCGGAAAACAGAGATTCGGCGCTGACTGCTTTGGCATAGTCCCGCAGCGGAATAACCAGGGGCAGGCGAGGACGTTTGACACCTTTTTCTTTGGCATCCCGATAGCTTTGCAGCGTAGTCCAGGCATAGTGGAACGCGAACCAAGTCTTACCAGTGCCGAACTCTCCCAGAATGGAAATGTGTTCCTTAGCTGGGTCATCTAGCCAGCGGTTAATATAGCCATCAATCCAGCCTTCCTGTTCATCGAAACGATTGACCGCTATCCTTTGCTTGGTATCTGGGTCGATTTCTTCTTTAGTGCAGACTAGCGGCACATACATTTGGTCAATACCTCGCTGTTTGATCTCAGCCTCCAGCCAGTCGAGATAGCCACTGAAGTCTGCTAACTCATCCAGAAGTTCATCAAAGGTGTAGCAGAAAAGGTCGCGATTTTCCTGTGTTTCCACCTCATTACGGGCAGCAGGACTAATTATGCGGGCAGCTACTAGCCAGCCTTCATCAGTTTTTTGCTTATCTACCGACTGGCGCAAAGCCTCAACATCGCTGATTTCTGTCGCTCCGTCAATGCCGCGCACCAAGATGCGGTCATATCCCCGCCGCGCTGGAATATTAATAATCCACTCAAAATAGTCCTTTTCCCATACCTCATACGACTCGAAGTCATAGCGCAAAGCCTCAAACCAGCCTCTCATCTGGTCAGCTAAGGCGATCGCCCTGCATTTCTGTTCAGGCGGTGGTGCAGGGGGCAAAAGTGCTTGATAACTCTCTGCTAACTGGGCGATCTTTGCTTGTATTTCCTCTATCTTGAGGCGTTCCAACTGTTCTCGAATTGTCCCTAAACTGTCCTGTAACTTGTCTAGCTGATGAACTTGTAAAATTTCAGTGGGAGTTTGGGCGCGTTTAGCAATCTCGATAAATAAGGCACTAAATTCGGCGAATTCGCGCTTGCAGTCAATGTTTTGCTTTTTGATTTCATCGCCTAAAGCATACCCCTCGATATAATTTTCGACTTCTTTGAGGAGAATGGAGGGATTATTTTGTCCAAAGGCTTTACTGAACGCCTCTT
The DNA here is from genome assembly GCA_051439465.1 of Xenococcaceae cyanobacterium. Classification (GTDB taxonomy): domain Bacteria; phylum Cyanobacteriota; class Cyanobacteriia; order Cyanobacteriales; family JBFRWF01; genus JBFRWF01. The sequence goes on from JBFRWF010000181.1 coordinate 15,077, forward strand.
GAATCTCTTTTTGGCGAAACAGTTCCAAAATTGGCTTAGGTTTGCCAACGCCGTATTCCACTAAAGTAAATCTATACAAGCTCTCGACATCATTGGGCGGATTATCCGGCGTGAGTTTAAATTTATATAATACTTTCAGTACAGTTTCATTGCGAATCAGTTGATTCTGTACCGCAGAAACGCCCTGAGATGCAAGCTCACTAATTATGTCGTCAATTATGAACATATTGTTCTTCCTTGAGCCTTAGCCAGTTGATTGACTGACAGTACTCCTGCAAACCATCCCCAAGAAAAAATTATATCCTGAAATTTTGACACGATAAGGATTTTAAAGCTTTTCTTAACCGGACACCGCCGCTTTCAAGCTATTATTTGCACAATTCAGCAGAGGTGACGAGCAAACTGGACAGGCTGGGCTGCGATCGCACCCTTCCCCCATCTCAGCCACCAGTCAAAAGCGCGATCGCCTCTCCTGTGTACTTCACATCTTCAACCTATGGGCTTTTTTTGCAGAGCGATCGCTCTTGATAATTGTTAAAATTGAAAAGGTCCGTCCTTGGTATTTATAATCAACGAAAGTTATAGAATGAGCAGCGAAACACCCACAATCAATCAGCCAGACACAGAGCTAATTCAAGATGGGATTACCAGACGCGACCAACTAATTGAGCAGTTGGCTGAACTACTCGGTGGGTTGCAAAACGCTGATATCTGGATGAACTCGCCTCATCCAGTTCTTGGAGGTCGCACACCTCAGTCATACGTCGAAGAAGGCGATCTTGAGGTTCTGAAGTATTTCATTCACGCCATTGAGACTGGACAACCTAGTTAAGACTTGCTAATTCTGAAGGCTCTCCCGACATCATGGGGGAAAATGTTTGTTTATATCTGAAGTTCCCCCGTACAGATGTACTAAAATGCCTTTGAAAGCCTTATCCCATAATAAATAGAGCGATTGATCTACTCTGTATATGTACCCATGTAGGTTCTTGATTTATATCTGCGATCGCAGTAAGCTGAAAAAAAAGGGCGATCGCCTCAAAATCCGCATCAGAAGCCCCTTCAGAAAATGTAGCCAGTAACGGCGACTCAAAAATTTCCTGAAAGTCGCTCTAGCTAAGGCTTCGCGTAAATTCGCTTGGGGGGAACTTCAGGCCTGACTTGTCCTATTGGAGAACCTGTTTCCGATCGCCTGACTTGTCCTATTGGAGAACCTGTTCCCGATCGCTTGACTTGTCCTGCCCGAAAGCCTGTTCCCGATCGCCTGACTTGTGCTGCCCGAAAGCCTATTCCCGATCGCCTGACTTGTGCT
>JBFRWF010000182.1:0-46749 GCA_051439465.1 Xenococcaceae cyanobacterium
GGTACATACGAGCGTGGGCAAAGCGCGTGAGCGTGCAAAGTAATGCTAGGAGCCGTGTAAGGCGAAAGTTTTACGCACGGTTTTGTAGTGGAGGTGTCCCCTGGCAACAGGGGCATCGACCATTCGATCTCGAAGTGCCACCACCAAGAGGAAGTGGGTGGCCCAAAGCTGTTTCGCCAGTGGGGATAATCTTCCACTCCAACAACCCTTGCTTGTTGTTGCTGCAAACGCCTGTCCAATTCGGCAAGCTGCAACAAGAGTGAAGTCGGTGGGCATTCTACCCTGTGTAGGGCATCTTGAACGGCATCCCGCGCTAATAAAACTTTGAGAACCTGTTCTGGCAGGGGAGTGGACACAGCCGTTTCCAGTTGGGTTAACATTTGCCCGTATCGTGTCAAGGCAGTTGGTAAACTCTCACCAGATTTGATTTTTTCCCTATATCCCAAGTATCGGACTAATTTCTTAATCGCCGAAAACAAGATTATTATCCCTGGTTGACTGGGTAGGGGCACGGCATATTTTAATTTAATTGGTTTATACCAAAATTAAAATACGCCGTGCCCCTACAGCTAGAGATTTGAATCCCCGCGCTTAACACAGCTAGAGTGTTTGGTTTTGGTGGGCTACGGCGGATAGTTAGTTAGTAGGTTAGTTTTATAAGTTATCGCCGCCTAACCCACCCTACCAAGGCTTAGCTTGTCAAAGATTTCCCGCAACACTTGACCGGAGTGTCGGAGTTGTTTTTCTTCAGTTTCACTCAGAGAAAGATTGATAATCTTAGTCGCACCCTGACGATTGACAATCGTTGGCAAACTGATGCAAATCTCAGGCAGATCGTACAAGCCACTAATCACACTGCTAACGGTGAGGATTCGATTTTGATCGCGTAAGATGGCTTTCACGATGTCAGTCACTGTCAAGCCGATAGCATAGGAGGTATATCCTTTGCGCTTAATAACCTCATATGCGGCATTTTTGACCTTTTCAAAAATGGTGGTTACAATTTCGCTATCCGATGACGGACTGCCTTCCCAATCGCCATCAACCAGCTTCATTCCCGCCACATTGACGGTACTCCAAACGGGAACCTCACTATCCCCATGTTCGCCAACAATGTAAGCATGGATGCTTCGGGGGTCGAGTTCCAATTTCTCCGCCAGCAGGAAACGAAAACGGGCAGTATCCAGCACGGTACCAGATCCTAGTACCCTGGAACTGGGAAAGCCAGAGAGCTTCAGAGTTACATAGGTCATAATGTCAACGGGATTGCTGACAATTAGCAAAACCGCATTGGGACAGTACTTAACGACATCCCTCAGCAGGCTTTTGAAGATGGCAACATTCCGTTCTACAAGGTTTAAACGGCTTTCTCCTGGCTTCTGACTCGCTCCTGCGGTGATAATCACGATGTCAGCATCCTGTCCTTCATCAGTGACGGTTCCGGCTTTGATTAAGGTTGGGGCGATAAAGGGCATGCCATGGACTAGATCCATGACTTCCCCTTCGACCTTTTCTTTGGCAATATCTTGGAGGACTAATTCATCGAAGCAGTTCTGGATCAACATAGAATAAGCACAAGCCATCCCCACCTGACCTGCACCAATGATGACTCCTTTGCGCGGACGAATGGGACTGATCGGGTTTTCAGCATCAGGGTGTGCTGTGAATAATTGCTTAACCATAGAACTATTAGGTGAAGTGTATAGATTAGTATTCGCCCTTTTTTGAGGGAAGCAGGGAACAGGGAACAGGGACTCGCTTCGCTCAAAGGCAAAAGGCAAAAGGCAAAAGGCAAAAGTAGGGAACAGGGAACAGGGAACAGGGAACAGGGAACAGGGAACTTTTATCTAGTTCCCAATCACCAATCACCAATCACCAATCACCAATCCCCGGTCAAAAATCTCTCACAGGTCGAGCAAATGCATCTTTTCCGGCATAGCGAGCCGCTTTCCCCAAGGCTTCCTCAATCCGCATGAACTGGTTGTACTTTTCGGCTCGCTCTCCACGACAAGGAGCTCCTGTCTTCATGTGCAGCACCTGTAGCGCGACGCTCATGTCAGCAATAAAGCTATCCACAGTTTCTCCGCTGCGGTGGGAAACCATGGGACTCCACCCGGCTTTTTGGGTCATCCGCACGGCTTTGACGGTTTCGGTGAGGCTGCCAATTTGGTTGAGTTTAATCAAAACGCCGTTGGCAAGATTGTCTGCGATCGCTTTGGCAATAATGGTGGGATTGGTACATAACAGATCGTCGCCCACTAGCTCAATGATGCCGCCAAGCCGTTCATTTAGCTCTTTCCAGCTTTCCCAGTCATCTTCCGCTAGTCCGTCTTCGAGGACAACAATGGGGTAATTCTTAACCATTTCCTCGTAGTAAGAGATCATTTCGCTAGAGCTAAGCTGCTTGTTCTCGGTACGGAGGATGTACTTACCATCTTCATGGAATTCGCTGGAAGCCGGATCCATAGCAATGCCAATATCAGTCCCAGGCTTATACCCTGCTTTTTCGATCGCTGCCATCATCAGATCCAGGGGTTCAGTGTTGGAAGAAACCGCAGGGGCAAATCCCCCTTCATCTCCAACGCCAACGGTTAAACCTTTGTCTCCTAGCACCTTTTGCAGAGCATGGTAGGTTTCTGCGCCCCAACGCATAGCTTCACAGGCTGTAGGAGCACCGTAGGGAACCAGCATGAATTCTTGGAAGTCTGCCCCTTGCCACTTGGCATGAACCCCGCCATTGAGGACGTTCATCATGGGAACAGGCAAGTAAACCGCATCGGGGTCGCCAAGATACTGAAACAGGGGCAAATCACTGGCAACAGCCGCAGCACGAGCGCAGGCGAGGGATACGCCCAAGATGGCATTTGCCCCTAACTTGCTCTTGTTAGGAGTTCCATCGAGTTCGAGCATGATTTGGTCGATGAGAGCTTGTTGGCGTGCATCTTGACCGATGAGTGCCTCGGCAATCGCCTTATTAACATTGGCAACGGCTTTTAACACTCCCTTACCGCCAAAACGCTTGGGGTCTTTGTCCCGCAACTCTACGGCTTCCTTAGAGCCGGTAGAAGCTCCTGAAGGAACGGCTGCCCTAGCTTGCACGCCACAAGCCAGACGCAACTCGACTTCTACAGTGGGATTGCCGCGAGAATCCAGAATTTCCCTGGCATGAATAGCTTGAATGGTTGTGTCCATTGGATTGTCCCATTTTGAATTTTGATTTTCTTAAATAGCAATCCCTCTACGGGAGAGAACTTCCTGGAGTTCAGCCTCTTTGTCTTTGGTTAGTGAAGTCCGCAACACTTTGCCGCCATATTTGCTGATTTCTTCTAAAACCTTATCTGGGGTGGCTTTGCGAACTAGAACGAAGAGGGCAGACGTTCGTGGCTCTAGGGTTTCACCCAGTTCTCGCATAAAATCATCGTCAACCCCAATATCGCCCACCGCCCCAGCAATGGCACCAGTAGCTGCACCAGCAGCGACACCCAACAAGGGATTGAGGAAGATAGTTCCAATTAGCAATCCCCAGAAACCACCGCTAGCTGCTCCAGCCGCCGTTAAATTCACTGCTTGTTTAAGCTGGACTTTACCTTCTTGGTTCTTGACAACAACGGCTGCATCTTCTAGGTCAATTAGATACTCCTGCTGAAGTTTGAGCAATGTCAGGCGAACTTCTTCTGCTTTGAATTCGTCGTCGTAGGCGATCGCAATCAGGTCACTCATTTCAGTTATTGATTATAAGTTATCAGTTGTCAGTTATTCAGTTATCAGTAACCAGCGATCCAACAATTGATCGCTGTTCACTGATAACTGTTCAGTGACTTAGTACGGCCACTTCCAGTTGACGATCTCAGGCTTATCGATGCCTTGTTCGTAAGAGTAGTTAAGGTTCTCGATAATCTGATTCTTCATGCGCTCCTTGACATAAGCGGCGTGGGAGCCAAGCTTGGGAACCCGATCGATGACGTCGATGACCAAATTGAACCGATCAACCTGGTTCCGAATGGCCAGTTCGAGAGGCGTGTTGATGTTGCCCTCTTCCTTGTAGCCGCGCACGTGGATGCGGTGCTGGTTGGTGCGGCGGTAGGTGAGCTTGTGAATCAGCCAGGGATAGCCGTGGAAGTTGAAGATAACAGGCTTGTCAGGGGTAAACAGGGTGTCGAAGTCACAGTCTGATAAGCCGTGGGGGTGTTCGCTCTCCGGCACCAGCTTGTACAGGTCAACCACATTGATGAACCGAACCCTGAGGTCGGGGAATTCCTCCCGCAGGATCTCAGTCGCAGCTAGGGATTCCATCGTCGGAATGTCTCCACAGCAAGCCATCACCACATCGGCAAGATCGGGTTCTTTGCCCTGATCGTCATTACTCGCCCACTCCCAGATGCCGAGCCCTTTGGAGCAATGCTTAATCGCTTCATCCATGCTCAAGTACTGGAGGTGCATCTGCTTGTCGGAGACTATGACGTTGACGTAGTCCGTGCTGCGCAGGCAGTGATTTGCCACAGAGAGCAGGCAGTTGGCGTCGGGAGGCAGGTAGATGCGGGTGACTTCGGGGCTCTTGTTGGTGACCAAATCTATGAAGCCAGGGTCTTGGTGTGAAAAGCCGTTGTGATCCTGACGCCAGACGAGGGAGGAAAGCAGAATGTTCAGAGAAGAGACGGGAGCACGCCAGGGAACATCGTGCTTGCAGATGTCCAGCCACTTGGCGTGTTGGTTGAACATGGAGTCGATGACGTGGGCGAAGGCTTCGTAGGTGTGGAAGAAGCCGTGGCGTCCGGACAGGAGGTAACCCTCCAGCCAGCCTTCTAGAGTGTGCTCGCTGAGCATCTCCATCACTCGACCGTCAGGGGACAGCTCGCTGCCGTCGGAGTCCTCCGGGAGATATTCTGCCATCCAAGTTTTCTTGGTGACTTCGTAGATGGACTGCAGCCGGTTGGAGGCTGTTTCATCTGGACCGAAGACCCGGAAGTTATTCATATTCTTGCGCATGACCTCGCGCAGGAATTCTCCAAGAAAGCGGGTGTTTTCTTTCTCCACGGTACCGGGCTTCGACACTTCAAAGGCAAAGTCGCGGAAGTCAGGCATGCGCAGTTCCTTGCGCACCATACCGCCGTTGGTGATGGGGTTGGCACTCATGCGGCGGTGACCCTTGGGAGCCAGCTCTTTTAGTTCTGGAATTAGTGTGCCGTTGGAGTCGAACAGTTCCTCTGGCTTGTAGCTCTTCATCCACTCTTCCAGCAACTTGAGGTGCTGCGGGTTGCTGTGCATGGCTCCCATCGGCACTTGGTGGGCTCGCCAGAAGCCTTCCACCTTGTGGCCATCTACTTCCTTGGGACCCGTCCAGCCTTTGGGTGTGCGGAGGATAATCATGGGCCAGCGGGGACGCTTGGCAACGCCACTGCTGCGAGCTTCTTCCTGAATCCCACGGATCTCGTTAACGCACTGTTCGAGGGTAGCAGCCATCTTCTGGTGCATGACGGGGGGATCGTCCCCTTCTACCACATAGGGCGTATAGCCGTAGCCCCGGAAGAGGCTTTCGAGTTCCTCGGATGTAATGCGGGACAGAATGGTTGGGTTGGCAATTTTATAGCCGTTCAGGTTCAGGATAGGCAGGACTGCTCCATCGTGTATGGGGTTGAGGAATTTGTTGGAGTGCCAAGAGGTTGCCAGCGGACCTGTCTCTGCTTCGCCATCGCCGACCATCACTGCAACGATGAGGTCTGGATTGTCGTAGGCAGCCCCATAGGCGTGGGAGACGCTGTAGCCCAACTCGCCCCCCTCATGGATGGAACCAGGAGTTTCAGGAGTGCAGTGGCTGCCAATGTGACCCGGAAAGGAGAACTGTTTGAAGAACTTCTGCATGCCCTCGGTGTCTTCGCTCTTATCGGGATAAATCTCCGAATAAGTCCCCTCCAGGTAGACTGGACCGAGAACCCCCGGTGCGCCGTGACCAGGACCTGCCATAAAGATCGCATTCAGATCGTATTTGTTGATCAGCCGATTGAGGTGTATGTAGGTGAAGCTCAAAGCTGGCGATGCACCCCAATGCCCCAGCAGTCGGTACTTGACATGCTCGGATTTAAGGGGCTCTTTCAGCAGCGGATTGTCCCGCAGATAAATCATGCCGATGGCAAGGTAGTTACAGGCACGCCAGTAGGCATGCATCTTGCGCACTTCTTCTGCGGAGAGGGGTTCTTCTGGTTTTGTCTTTTCAGGAGTTGGTGCTTGAACCATAATAAATTTTTGCCTTTTAGATTTTGAAATTTTAAAGCAGTTAGCAATCAGGCGGACTGACTCTGTCGGGCAAACATATTTAGATTGGAAATATCAGTCAAATCAATGGATTGCTTAACTCTATTTAAATTGCAATGTAATAATATAGTAAAATGCCAGTGTTATTCAAATATTAAAAAAAATTAATATTTCTAGGGTGAGATAGAGGGAATTTGAATTTTAGTGTAAAATTAGTTATTATGCAATTAAGAAAATATTAAATTTTTACATAAAGAGCGCGAGCTTAATCTCTTCTTAATATATTTGGGATTAACCACTGTTACCCTGGTCACATAATCAGGGTAAGCTCATCTAATTTTGTATCAAAGTATCCTTGACAAAATGGCACTTTGAGTATTCTGGTAAGAAGCGCAGCTCTCAGGTAATCTCAGTAGATCACAAACTTCATATTACTGGACTTTTGTCAAGTACATTTTATACACTTTAAGATGAGCTTACCCTGGTCACATAATTAATTATTTCTTAAAGTTTGCCAACTGAAAACAGATAATTTTGCAAACTTAAATAAAGGGTAATTCTGCCCGGTTTTTGTGAAACGCAGACAAAGTAAAATACAAAAGGAGCTTTTCTCATGGCAACTGTCAAAGTAGGCATCAATGGATTTGGTCGCATCGGGCGACTGGTGTTTCGAGCCGGACTCGACCACCCAGACATCGAGTTTCTCTGCATCAACGACCTAGTACCACCAAAGAGTATCGCTTATTTGTTAAAGTACGACTCAACCCACGGTCGTTTTCCGGGCACTGTTGAAGCCAAACAAGACGGCATTGTCGTCAATGGCAAATTCATTCCCTGTGTGTCAATCAAAAACCCAGAGGAACTGCCTTGGAGCAAATACGGTGTAGAGTATGTGGTTGAGTCCACAGGTCTATTTACCACTTATGAAGGGGCATCAAAGCACCTGAAGGCAGGAGCCAAGCGGGTTGTTCTATCTGCTCCCACCAAAGACCCCGATAAAGTGGTCACCCTGTTGTTCGGTGTCAACCACAATTCCTACGATCCGGCCAAAGACACCATCGTTTCCAACGCTAGCTGTACAACTAACTGCCTCGCTCCCGTTGCTAAAGTAATTCAGGACAACTTTGGACTGGTTGAAGGTCTGATGACCACAGTCCATTCCATTACCGCTACTCAGCCTACCGTAGATGGACCGAGCAAGAAAGACTTGCGGGGGGGGCGTAGTGGAACCCAGAATATCATCCCATCTTCTACTGGGGCGGCCAAAGCTGTAACTTTAGTATTACCTGAGCTAAAAGGCAAGCTGACAGGGATGGCATTCCGCGTGCCAACTCCAAATGTATCGGTGGTCGATCTTACCTTCAAGACTGAAAAGGCAACCAGCTATAAAGAAATTTGTGCCGCGATGAAGAAGGCATCGGAAGGTGAACTGAAGGGTGTTCTGGGCTATACAGATGAGCCGGTGGTTTCCACGGACTTCACCAGCGACTCCCATTCCAGCATTTTCGATGCGGGTGCAGGGATTGAGCTAAACTCCAATTTCTTCAAGGTCGTCTCTTGGTACGACAATGAATGGGGTTATTCTAAGCGCATGGTCGACCTGATGCTGTCAATGGCAGCTAAGGAGGCATCAGTGGTAACTACAGTTTAGCTCTCTAGACTACGTTGCTGCTCCGCAGAGCGCTCAAAGGCAAAAGTGCGCCCAGCGACGACGTTGTCAGCTGGGCGCAAAAGTCAAAAGTAATGCTGATTAAACCCTTGCGGCTACCAACTCTTAAGAAAACACAAGTGTTTTCTTCCATCCATAACGTGGCGATCGCTGCGTTGGCGGCTTAAGGCGGGACACTATGGAGTAAGGAACTTCGGATCAGGGAACAGGGAATAGATAATGGAGAAATAGGTAATTGGGAATGGACATTTATGGTGATGGGGAATAATCATTCATTATCTTCTAATGAGGTGAAAATTCAGAAAACGACACCTGTTGAACCTGAGTTATCAGTAGTGGTACCAATTTTCAATGAAGCCGAGAGCTTATCTCAATTAATTGAGACTATTGCGAATACCTTGGACGAAAGTCAGCTAAGCTACGAAATTATCTGCGTAGATGATGGCTCCAAGGATGGCTCTACTAAACTGCTCAGTCAACTAGCTCGGAGCCGCACAGATTTAAAAGCCGTAATTCTGCGCCGTAATTATGGTCAAACCCCAGCAATGGCTGCTGGATTTCAATACGCTCAGGGTCAAGTGATTGTCACCCTGGATGGTGATTTGCAAAATGACCCTGCCGATATTCCCCTGTTACTAGCAAAGTTAGAAGAAGGCTACGACTTGGTGAGTGGTTGGCGCAAGGATAGACAGGATGATGCTCTGACACGACTGCTCCCCTCCAAAATTGCCAACTGGGTAATTGGGCGAGTTACAGGCGTGAAATTGCACGATTATGGTTGTTCACTGAAAGCCTACCGAGCGGAATTAGTGGCTGATATGAATCTCTACGGCGAATTGCATCGGTTTCTGCCAGCTTTAGCTCATATCGAGGGTGCAAGAATTGCCGAGTTACCAGTACACCACTATGCCCGTCGCTATGGTAAAAGTAAGTATGGTTTGGGGCGAACGTTCCGGGTTTTAATGGATCTGTTCACAGTCTTTTTCATGAAGAAGTTTCTCACGCGACCCATGCATGTGTTTGGTCTTTTTGGTCTGATTGCTATGGTTGTGGGAACATTGTTGGGACTTTATCTAACCTTTCTAAAACTTGGTCTTGGTCAGAGTATTGGAGACAGACCTTTGCTGATTTTAGCAGTTGTACTTATTTTGACAGGGGTGCAATCATTTGGCTTTGGTCTGCTAGCAGAATTATTAATGCGAACCTACCACGAGTCTCAGAATCGACCAATCTATCGGGTGCGAGAGGTAGTAGGTCTAAGGAGGAAATATTAGACTTCGAGTACTGTTGTGCATTTAACGAAAACAGTTAATACTTTTAGCGACTAGGTCGCAAAATTTGTGAGAAATGCGGTCTGATAGTATCCGATTTGTCGGTCATTATCGGGGAAAAGACCTCAAAACTTGATATTTCTCCATTCTTGGGCTTCAGCAAAGCGACTCAAATGCTTCACATTCGTAGTGGCAATGACAATATAGCGACCGGGAAACTCTTCTGTGAGCAGCTTCCATTGAGCGCAGATAATTACGTCAACATCAAGACTTTTATCATCTGCTGTTGGCATTCCCTGGCTTCGAGCTTCTGCCCAAAGAGAGGCAGCCTCTCTTATTAAATCTGAAGTCAGCGGTAAAAAAGTTATGATTTGAAGAAGTTCGTCTAAACTTTCGAGGCTATTAATATTAGGTTTTCTCTTAGACTCTAAAATCAGACTTCTTCTTACCTCATAGTCGCAAATGTCAGAAGTTAACATGGAAACTCCCTTGGAGAGTAAGCCCAGGAGCCATTGCTCACAATCATTTGCCTCTCCTATTTTATTGGGGTTGGCAAGGATTCCCAAGACCCCAGAATCTAGAAAAACAATCATTCTTGTGAATATAACTTCTGTCCAGGTCGTCGCTGTTCATCAATTATATTCTTAAAATCAGCCAAGAATTCTTCTCTTTGACTCGATTCTTCTTCACTCATTTTTTTGTTTCTTTCAATGCGTTTTTTAAGCAGGGCTATGGCGGGTTGATTTTTTCTCAATTGCTCCTCTCTATTCCATCCCTCACTCGCTATTGTAAGTGTTTTCATATGTCTTAATTCCGCTTATTGTTCTGTCTTCAGTTATGGTAACAGGGAACGGGGAACAGGGAACAGGGAACAGGGAACGGGGAATGGGGAACAGGGAGCAGGGTAAGGTCAACCTGACCACTGGAGGCACGAACCAAACCCTTACCGTTGTAACGAGTGCTAATGGCAATACTGCTTGGTTAAGAACCAAACACCCCGTTGGAGTCGAAGTTAAAAGTCACGCATTCAAAAGTCAAAAGTAAGAATATTGACTTAGACTAAGGGTCAAGAGCTTTAAGCTCACTCTCAGAAGCGACTTTGTATCGCACCAGGCATTACCCACTAGTACAGGTTGGCAGAAATAAGTAACCAGTAGGTAGAGCAGGGGGAGCTCTTGAGGCAGGGGAGGCAGGGGAAGTAGGGGGGATTTTAGCTGGTCAGTTATTTTCGCCTCACTGCACTAGCTGTGAGACAAGCTACGCGTTCGGGGTTACAGTGGTTAAAGACAGCTGGTTCCTTCCTTCACTCGCCCCTTTGGGTGGGAACTAAGTATCATTATAAGTAAGGCAAGAGTGAATAGATGAAAACTGATGAGCTAAAGTTTCTCCTGAAGTTGTTGGGTTGTCCTGATTATCGGTCATCTCTTACGGCTCGCGGGTTCAAAGACTTCAAAGGTAAAGACAGGATTTGTCGAGATTTGTGCGATCGCGGCATCGTCGATTTTACCCGGGAAATTGCGACGATTAAGATGTTGCCCCCAGGAAGCGCACTTCTCGACATAGACAAGGAGCAGTTGCCTCTAACCGCCAATGAACTGAAAGTGCTGGAAAAGATCGGTAAGGTTTCAGGAAATATCACCCCCAGCAAGATTAGAGTTAAATCCATCAAGTCAGCAGAGCGAGACGCGATTTTGCAGAGTTTCGATGAACGGGGGTTCATTGAAGTTATCCTCAAAATCAAAAGACAGAAAGCTGAAGTATGGATAACCCAGGAAGGACTAGAGTATCTGCGGGATGAGTTCATACCAAAAAAAGGAACGAACCCCGTGATCAGCTTAGATTTGCTGACGAATTATCTCCGCTTCTTGCGTAAATCTCCGCCCCCTCCACCACCGCCAACTGAGGAAGAGATTTTGCAGCTTATTCGAGACTTAGATAAAGACCTGGGTACGGACAATTATTTGCCGATTTTTCATCTGCGGGAAAAGTTAAAATCACGTCTGTCTAGGGAAAAATTAGATGAGGCACTCTATAGTTTACAAAAGCAAGACAAAATTGATTTGAGCTCCCTAGTAGAAGCAATTCACTACACCTCAAAAGAAATTGACGCAGGTATTCCTCAAGATGTCGGCGGACCCCTATTTTTCCTGATTGTAAACTAGCATTCTTCTAAATTTTTGCACTTTCTAATTAGTTCCTTAAGACAACAAATGTATCACCATGGCAACCATAGATGAAATAATTCAACGAGAAGTTAACCCTTTTGATCCAGTAACCTTTAAGACGGGTAACTTTTGGCTGGAGGATAATCCAGCCTCAGCGCTTACCGTCGAGTCTATTAACCAAGAAGCGATTAACCAAATCACAGAGGTTCTCGATTTAGTTGCCAGAGATAATTACACTCGTACTGTGATGCTTGCAGGTGATTCTGGTTCTGGCAAAAGCTATCTATTAGGTCGTCTCAAAAAAACTCTCAACTCCAAAGCCTTTTTTGCCTATATTGATCCTTGTCCTAGTAGCGACTACATCTGGCGGCATACTCTACGCTATACCGTAGATAGTCTGATGCAGACACCAGAGGGGGAAAAAGAGTCTCAGTTAATACTATGGCTCAAGAGTTTATCTGCCTTCAGAGACCGTAGTTTGATGAGGAGACTTCTAGGTGAGCGGGGACTCTTTATTCTTAACTTCAGGAGTACCTATCCAGCAGGCATTTACCAATCTAAAGAGTTTTTTGGGACGTTGTATAACCTCATTAATCCAGATTTGTATTTTCTTGCCTGTGACTGGTTACGAGGAGAAAATTTAGATGGAGACGAAATGAAAGCTTTGGGAGTAAGGAGTACTATTGACAATGAAGAAGCAGCACAGGGGATTCTGGGTAACTTCGGCAGAATTGCTGCATCTACTCAGCCAATAGTACTGTGTTTTGATCAGGTAGAGAATGCCGCTCCTCTTCCAGATGGAACTCCTAATCTACAACCTTTATTTAATGTCAACAGTACTTTTCACAATCAAAATCTGAAAAATTTTCTTGTCATTATTAGCATACTTAACGATAAATGGAGGATAATTAAAAAACACATTGAACAGTCAGATATGGCGCGGATAGAGACACAAGTTTCTCTAAAGTCCATCAATCTGGAACAAGCTGAAGCACTTTGGGCAAGCCGACTCTATACCCTACATCATCAAGCAAATTCCCAACCTCTATCACCTATTTATCCTTTAGATAGGCAGGTACTAGAAGAAAAATATCCTGGTGGCAAAGCCAACGTTCGGAATGTCCTAGCTTTAGGAAGTAAGCTATTTCTGAAATATAAATTAGGGCGGGAACCCGATCAGGAAGATTCTGTAGCAGCTTTCAAGCTTATATGGAGTAAGGAATTCAATAAAACTCAGCAAAAGACTTCTCGAATTCGTCAGTTTTCTTCCCTGGAACTGATTGAGATGTTAAAAAGGGCAATTATTGCATTGGAAGTGGAAGTAATTGAGTCTAAACTTTTGAGCAGTAAAGTTTATGCTAGTTATTCCTTTAGCTATCAACATCAACTACCTGATAAGTTTGAAAAACGCGGAATATTCTGGAACGAAGCGCCTAACATGAAAAGCTTTTACTATGCTATGAAAGCTTGTGAAAAGGCGATTAAGGAAAAGCTCTGTAATTCTCTGATTTTGATTAGAGCTGAGAAATTGGGTCAAGCAAGAAATAAAGGATACCAACTCTTTCAGCAAATCTTCAAAAGTTCACCTCATCGTCATATCCCCCCACATCTAGACTCTGTACACTATCTTAAGACTTACCAAAGATTAGTTAACGATGCCTGTGCTGGAGATTTAGTGGTCGGGTTTAAGACTATTAACTTACAAGAATTAGAAGAGTTGATTCGTAAGTCTAAAGTTTTACATGATTGTCCTCTGCTCCAGGATTTAAAGATTGTTTCCCCAAATGGAAATAATAAACTTTGTAAGATCAAGGAATGTCTGTTGAATATACTTGCAACTCAGTATGTAATTGGGCGAAAGGTTTTAATTAAAAATGTGCATGATAATTTCTCTCATATCAGTAAAGCTGAAATAGATGAAATACTTCAAAATTTGTATGATGAGAATGAAGTTACAATTGCTAATCCTAAGGATCAACGAGAAAACCAATCAATATGCTGGATTCCTAAAAAATAGTTAAGCAATAATTTAAATGACAAAAAATGTTGTACCTAAAAGAAGCTGAGGATATAAGATATAGAATTACTCAGCTAGCCTTGCAGAAAACCCTTTGGATAGATACAGAAGTAGCTGACTGGCAAACCCCTAATCCCAGGCTTTCTCTGATTCAGGTATTGGCTGACTCCACAGACTTTACTGGTGATGCTACTTATATACTAGATGTATTAGATAAGCCTGATTTGGTGATAGAGTTTATTAACCAAATTATGGCAAATCCCAAGATTGAAAAGGTTTTTCACAATGCCAACTTTGATCTAAAATATCTCGGGGGTAAAGATAAAGCTCAGAACGTTACCTGTACCTTAAAAATAGCCAGAGAATTGACCAAAAAGAGCCGCAGCGATCGCCTGGAAGTATCCAACAATAAACTCAAAACCTTAGCCGTAGAACTTTGCCACTTTTCTAACGTAGATACAGAAGAACAGAGAAGCGACTGGGGAAGACGACCCCTGAGCGAAAAACAGTTACATTATGCAAAGATGGACACAGTTTATCTAGCTCATGTTCATCGTCGCTTACTAGAAATCACTAACCAGAGTAACCGGGATCTAAAGGGGATGAAATCAAAATTGCGCTCACAGAAATTTGAACCACCCTCCTTAAGTGTTACTAAAATCCGAGTTGCTTTTGAATGTCCGCGCTTATTCTATTTGCATGAGCACTTTGGGGGAAAAACTCTGTTTGTACCACCAGAGCCCTCACCTGGTATCGGCACAGTATTTCATCAGTTATGTGAACAGTGTATTCAGGTAACCCAGCAAAATTATCAGTTTCAAGCCGTGTTATCCCCTGCTGCCGATCAGCTAAATGTAGAGGAAGTTGCCTCTAGGATGGAACAGCTATTTTACGAGTTAGTATTTTACCCCTACATCGATAAAAATCCAGATATAGCATCAGCATTGCCTCAAATCTGGCAGGGATTAAAAGCACTAATCCAACGTTGGGCAGAATTACTAGTAGTTAATCGACACTATTGCAATGCAGAGGAAGTCATTGGCAAAACCTTTATCGCAGAGGAAAAGAAGCTCAATTATGAGTTCACCCTGCCTGATGGTACGCAGCAGCGAGTAGGTGGCAGATTTGATAGCTTGATCTTCAATTGTGAGAAAAAGCGACTTTGTGTCGTGGACTACAAAACCTATGAACCCGTCGATCCATCTGCTCAATTAGCTCAGGTTTCCCTCTATAGCTACATGATTAGGGAAAAGACAAAATTACCAGTTGATTCAGCAGTTTACTGCGTTTTGCCAGAGTTTAAAGAATATAATTATTCCTGGGAACAGCTAGAAAGCACAGTGCATGAGCTTATTCCCCATAAATTACAACAGATGCGGCAATGGATTAACTGGAAAAAAGGAAAACCGCAGCCACCACCACCAACAACTTTATCTCATCTGTGCGATATTTGCCCCCAGCAGGAAAAGTGCCAAACCTTTTTTGGGGTGGTTAAGCCATCGCCGCCACCGCCACCGCCGCCAACGCCACCGCCAATTATCGATCCTGATCCTATCGGTAAACAGTTGGTGACTACCCTGCAATCTTTTAAGATTAATGTCGATTATTTGGGCGCTGCTGTTGGTCCAGCATTTATTCGGGTTAAACTTAAACCCAATCTGGGGGTAAGAGTTGCTTCTCTGTTAAAATTATCCGCTGATTTACAAGTACAGTTAGGCATAAATAATCCTCCCTTAATTGCACCCCAACCTGGTTATGTAAGCGTTGATTTGCCCCGCAAAGATAGGCAAATTGCTCGCTTTGAAGATTATATTCATTCCCAGAAACCCTCTGATGATGCTCCGGTAAAGATTGCCATTGGAATAGATTTGGATGGGGAATTAGTAGAGGCAGATTTATCAGATCCGAATACTTGTCACTTTTTGGTAGGGGGGACTACTGGGAGTGGGAAGAGTGAGTTTTTGCGATCGCTTCTCCTCAGCCTCCTCTATCGTCATTCTCCCCAACAGCTTAAAATAGCCCTAGTTGATCCCAAGCGAGTCACCTTCCCAGAATTTGAACAAATGTCCTGGTTGTTGTCTCCAGTGGTGAAAGATAGCGACGCTGCCATTGAACTAATGGCAAAATTAGTAGACGAAATGGAGCGGCGTTACCGATTATTTGAGGTAGCAGGCTGTGACAAGATTGATTTATATAATCGCAATTCTGTCAATCTTTTGCCGAGGATTGTCTGTATTTTTGATGAATATGCAGACTTCATGGCAGAAAAAGAGAGCCGCAATGCCTTAGAACAAAGTATCAAACGTTTGGGAGCAATGGCGAGAGCCGCTGGGATTCATTTAATTATTGCCACCCAACGTCCAGAAGCCAAGATTGTCACCCCCATAATTCGTTCTAACTTACCAGGAAGAGTTGCCCTCCGCACCGCTAGCGAAGCCGATTCAGCGATTATCTTAGGCGGTACATCCACAGAAGCAGCTTATTTGTTGGGGAAAGGAGATTTACTCTACCAACTTGGTGCTCAGTTGCAGCGGTTGCAGAGCTTATTTGCAAGTACAATTAAGGTCTCGCAGAGCGAGTGCGAAAGCAGCGCATTCTATAAAAGCTTTACATAGTGTAGGTTTAAACCTAATTTGAGAGATGACTCGAAAACGACAGTGTGCTATTTTAAGCGATCGCCTGAAATATAATCCCCATCCGATCCGTAGGGTTTCACTAATCTGTTTGTGAGAAGTGCGATCGCCAATCAAAGTATGATCTCCAATCAGAGTGTGATCGCAATTATTAATATTACTAACATTCAAGAACATTGGTTTAATTCAGTCTGATTAAATCTTTGATTTAGAGCTTTTTATTATAGTTATATTCTTGGATTCTACAGTTTTTTTCATAGCCAAAAAAGTCTCAAGGGACGAAGCTTCTCTTTTTATCGATCGACTTATCTTTTTTCACAAATCAAATCCGATTGCTATATAGCACTATGCCACTGCCGTAGGCACTCGCGTAGCGAGCCCGCAGTCTTTTTGGCGCTGCCGTAGGCACTCGCGTAGCGAGCCCGCACTCTTGTGAATGAATCAAATCTGAGCGCTATATGTCCTAACCAATAGACGTAGTGCTATACCAGTATATTGTTTCAGCTTCAGATAAGTACGGGCTAGAAGAGGAATAGCAACGGTAACATTCTATCTCGGCTTTTTTCCCGTCCAACATCTCCTCTCTGACTGATAAAATTTCAAAAAAAGCGAAACTCCACTTTTGTAGTTCTAAGGCTCCATTTGTACTAATGCGAACTCCTGAACTAACGTTGCTCGGTCGGAATATATATCTTTCTTTATTCGCGAGGACTTGTCTAGTATCAAAAGTGCAATTTTCTTGAGATATGTTAAACAGACAAAGGAGAATTTGATCTTCAGTTTCTCGTAAAAATGCAATCATAGGTTTTGCGCTCGATACCATGATGAGTTGCCCTCCGTGCAAAGCTGGTTGAGCTTCCCTCCACACTAAAAAGTCTCGAACATATTGTAAATAAGATAAAGGATCTGAGAGCTGTTTATCTACAGCAAGGACAAGGTGCTTTGGATCGACAGGAAGATATGGTTCTATCTCCTCTTCTGTGAATCCTCCATTTTTCTTGTTGGCGATCCATGGTAAAGGAGTTCTGGCACCGTCACGCCCTTTGTGCTTTGGGTATAATGCCTTCGCGAGAGGACAGTGTAATTTTTCATATGGTATTTTTGCTTCAGGTAAACCGAGTTCATCACCTTGATATAAGATGGCACTTCCAGGCAAACTATAGAAGAACGATATGAGTGTTAGTCCAAATTCTAAGCTTGCATTCAATCCACCTAATCGGGTCATGCTGCGTGGAAAGTCATGACTACTGTAACAAGCGCAAAAGCTTCCGTCATTGAAATAATTCTGTATCCAATTTACATAAGCTTTTGCAAATTCAAAGTTTAGCGGTTCATAGCGCAATCCTTTGCCAGTGTAAACCAGATGGCATCGGCGATCACCTTTAAATCCTATCGCTTCTTTCATGCTGTCTTCAGAACATACAACTTCTGCAAGCAAGACAACATTATATTTGTCTGCAAGTTCTCTCACGCGTTCCATGAAAATTTGACTTTCAGGTTGATTAATGTTGTATCTGAGGTGGTGTTTATCAAATTCAGTTGCTACCTGGACTCCATCAAAAATATGGTCACGTATTTTACGTTTTGGATTGTCCCGCAAAAGTCTATCGTGAAAGAAGAAACCTACAGCATCTAACCGCAATGCATCAACACCTGTTTTCATCCAAAATTCAGCTATGTCTAGAACAGCATTTTGGACTTCTAGATTCCAAAAATTTAAGTCAGGCTGTTCTTTGAGAAAGTTATGGAAGTAATATTTTTTTCTTTTTGGATGATATTGCCAAGCATCTCCTTCGTCACCACCGAATTTGGGAATCCAATTGTTTGGTGGTAAAGTGTGCCCTTTTTCATCCTCTTTGCCATCGGCCCAAAGATACCAATCTCGAAACAGCTTGTGGTCCGGATGAGCTGGATCGCTGCTGGCAAGAAACCAAGGGTGATGAATTGATGTATGGTTCCAAACTTGGTCAATCACAACTTTTAGATTCCTTGCATGACAAGCTTCGATAAGGGTCAAAAAGTCATCAATAGTTCCAAAGCCCGGATCGATAGCCTTATGGTCAATAATATCGTAACCACCATCAACGGAATCTTTAGGCGAGATGTAAAAGGGATTTATATAAACACAATCGATGTTCAAGGATTTGATGTAATCCAGTTTTTCAAGCAGACCTATAAGATCACCTAAACCATCATTGTTACCATCCTTAAAGGTGCGCAAATAAACTTGATAGATAATAGCAGTTTTCCACCAGTCTGTTTTCATTTCTGTTGTGCTATAAAGGAAAAAGAATCATCGTAACTGCTGGTTGTTTTTTCAGCCAAGAAAAGTTGTTTTTGCCTTCCGTGGTGGTCAGCCAGGTGTGGTAGTGGCTGTGAGATGCGATCGTTACTTAAGGTGTGATCGCTTTAGAGATTACTTAGTTTCTGTTTGCTGCCAGACCTTCCCTAGCTCGCTCTCTCAGCCAAGACCCGATAGTTTCACCTTCCTGTAGCTGCTGTTTTATTTCTTCTACTTCGCTCTTACTTAACCGAGTGCTGATCCGCTGACTCTTTTCCCCTGGTTTGGCAATAGAGCTCTTCATCCAGAAATCTTTGCCATAATCATTTCCTTTTGGCGCAGGCATTGCTCCACTTCTTTAATTATATGTTGCGTCTCTATAATAACTTGTCTGCCTGGCTTCTTTGTGTAAAGATATGTTGCAAAGCCTTGTCTGCTTACCTTGGAGTCGATACCAAATTCGAGAAGCAAAAAAACGAGGTAAATTAGTGGCAGTTGGCGGACCTTATCCTACTTCTTTGCCTCAAGAAGTGAAAGATGCAGGAGCGGATTTTCTAGTTCTAGACGAAGGAGAACTCACGCTACCGATGTTTGTAGAAGCTTTAAAGAGAGGCGAAACCAGTGGCACATTTCGTGCTACAGAAAAACCAGATATCACTCAGACCCCTATTCCTCGCTATGATTTATTAGAGCTTGATGCCTATGATTCAATGTCGATACAGTTCTCGCGCGGATGTCCTTTTGAGTGTGAGTTCTGCGATATAATTGTTCTCTACGGTCGTAAATCTCGGACAAAGACTCCAGCCCAACTTCTAAAGGAATTGGATTACCTCTATGAATTAGGCTGGCGGCGGGGGATTTTTATGGTTGATGACAATTTCATTTGCAATAAGCGCAACGTTAAGCTGCTATTGAAGGAACTGAAAATTTGGCAAGCTGAGCATCAATATCCCTTCCGATTTAATACTGAAGCATCTGTAGACTTAGCAGCAGATATGGAACTAATGGAATTGATGGTCGAGTGCAACTTTGATGCTGTCTTTCTTGGAATTGAGACGCCGGATTCCGAAAGCCTACAACTGACCAAAAAATTCCAAAACACACGAAGCTCTTTAACACTATATAGACCGATTTTATCGGTGTTTTTTAAAGCTCGGGGCTCCCAAGTGTAAAGCCCCATTTAAAATGCCGAGTTGGATAGATTTGAAAGCTCTAGGAATTGTAATGTGGCGGCAAGGTTTTAAGCGCCGCACTCGCTGGAAGTTCTGGCCCCATTTGTTTGGCATTCTCAAGCACAATCCAGCTGTATGCCTTAAGCATATAATACTGAATCCGGGTCTAAAATCCCCTCGATCAATTTTCTGTTTCTGTCTTTTTCTTCTCCTGCTCCCTGTTTCCCGTTCTCCGTTCCCTGTTCCCTGTTCCCTGTTCCCTGTTCCCTCGTATGATGAAGTAAGCAACCAGATTTAAGCTGAGTGGTATGGGAACTATTTGGGAATTAGATTTTTATTCGCGTCCGATTCTAGACGAAAACAAGAAGAAACTATGGGAAGTGTTAGTCTGTGAGACTCCGCAGGATATCCAGCGATCGCCTGATTCCCTGTTTAAGTACTCTCAATTTTGCTCTAGCAAGACAGTGAATTCCATTTGGTTGCGAGAAGCACTGGAGGAGGCGATCGCCCAAGCACCTCAACCACCAAAAAAAATCCGCTTCTTCCGCCGCCAGATGAACAATATGATTACTAAAACCTGCGATGATATGGGTATCCTCGCAGCTCCTAGCCGGCGCACTTATGC
Organism: Xenococcaceae cyanobacterium; assembly: GCA_051439465.1. Lineage (GTDB taxonomy): Bacteria > Cyanobacteriota > Cyanobacteriia > Cyanobacteriales > JBFRWF01 > JBFRWF01. Next base: position 20,083 of record JBFRWF010000182.1, read on the forward strand.
CCTGAATCAGTGGATAGAAGAACGGATGGCAGAATTTTATCCCAATCAGCCCGGATATGACCCTTCAGCAGCAAAGTCGCCTTCGGTGCAGTATCCTGCTATGAATGCTATTCCCTTACCCGATGCTGTTAGAGGAGATAAAGCAGATAAGTGGGCGTTTTTCACTTTGGAAGCATCAGCATTTGAAGAAATGAATGAGTGGGATATTGCCTTTGGGGAAGCATTTCCCCTCTCGATGGCTGGAGTCACCCCCCAAATGCGGATTCCAGGGCTGATTATTTTCTCTCCTAGGGCGAATCCCCTGGCTGGCTGGATGTCGGGTTTGGAGATGGCTTTCCTCGAATTTGAAGGCGGCTCCCTACCCAGAGTAAACTTAGAAACGGGGGTCAGTGATAGCTGGATTTTGGCCAATGTGACAGATCCCCAAACCCTGGCGGAAGCGAAGGGATTTGAGGAAGCTAAGAAGAAAGCCCAGCAAGTCCATTTTCTTGCCATCCAGTCGAGTCCAGAATCAGAATCGTTTGCGGGATTTTGGTTGTTAAAAGGTAATGGATAATTGGGAAAGGAGAAATGACAAAATTACCAGAACAACTACTGGAACTAGCTGTAAAAGCAGGGGCGACTCATGCAGAAGTTTATCAGGTGCGATCGCTCTCTCGACCCGTATTTTTTGAAGCGAATCGACTGAAGCAATTAGAGAGTTCTCAATCGGAAGGATGTGCCTTAAGATTATGGAGAGAAGGCTGTCCCGGTTTAGCGGTGGCTTATGGTGTGGTGGAGCCAGAAGCATTAGTAGAAAGAGCGATCGCCCTTTCCCAACTCAACCCGCCGGAAACCGTGGAACTTGTCGAAGCACGCACTTCTATCTATCCCGACTTGGGAGAAGCGGTATCAGTAGAAGAATTAGTGGAAATGGGTAAAGAGGCGATCGCCCAAATTCACGATGCATACCCAGAAGTCATTTGCAGTGCTGAGTTTGAGTGCGAACAAGAGACAACCAGCCTCGTCAACTCCCGAGGACTCCATTGCCAATATACTGATATTTCCATGAGTTATTTCCTAGGAGCAGAATGGATAAGAGGCGAAGATTTTTTAGGGGTTTATGATGGCGAACAAGCTAGAGGTAAACTTGACCCAGCAAAAGTTGTCAAGCAGATATTGCAGCGGTTAGATTGGGCACAGTCCAACGTTTCACCCCCTACGGGGCGCGTCCCGATTTTATTAACAGCCAATGCAGCGACAATGCTGTGGAGTACTGTTTCTGCTGCTTTGAATGGGAAACGAGTGTTAGAAGGATCCTCTCCCTGGAGTGAAAGCCTGGGAGAATTGGTAGTTTCAGACAGTCTCACCCTCTCTGAGCAACCCAATACGGGTCCCTATAGCTGTCCCTTTGATGATGAAGGCACTCTCACCCAGCCCCTACCTTTAATCACCCAAGGGCGATTGCAGCAATTTTACACCGACCGCACCACAGCACGAGCATTAGGTACCGAAAGCACCGGAAATGGGTTTCGCCCCAATTTAGGTCGCTATCCCACCCCAGATTTAGTCAACTTGCTGATTGAACCAGGTAAAGGGTCATTAATAGAATTAATCAGCCAGTTAGATGAGGGATTGGTGGTAGACCAAATGTTAGGCGGTGGTGCTGATATTTCTGGTGACTTCTCGATTAACGTTGATTTAGGCTACAGAGTTGAGAAAGGAAAGATTGTTGGTCGCGTTAAAGATACGATGGTTGCAGGGAATGTCTACACTGCTCTAAAGCAGATCGTGGTGGGTGGGGATGTTCAGTGGAACAGTTCTTGCTATACCCCTTCTGTAATCCTAGAAGGGTTGTCAGTGGTGGGTGGTTCTTAGTTCTTAGTCATTAGTCGGACGTCCACCAAAAACGGCATGGTTCAAAACAGAGTAACACGCTTAGACTCCGGAGACGGGGAGAGGGGGAGAGGGGGAGAGGGGGAGACATGATCGGAGGGGACAAAGTTCTAAAAGTTCCCCAGACTAACACCCCTATGTGTTACCTTGCCACTCTACATATTGAACCATGCCCCAAAAACTAATGACTAATGACTGATGATTGATGACTAATGACTATTCTCAAGCGCCTTCGTGCCTTGTTCAAATCCAGACCCCTTACACGCAGTTCTGTAGATACACGTTATGCTCTCGCAGAAGCTTGTTTAATTGGGTTATTGTCGGCACTAGCTGCTTTATGTCTCAAAGAGGGCATTGGCTGGCTGGGAGGATATCGCATCAAAGCCGCTACATATTTCGGGGCGGGGTTCGCCTTGCCCGTCGCTGGGCTAACCTTGGGACTGTTAGCAGGGTGGTTGGTTGAAGAGCTATCCCCTGAATCTGCTAAGGGTGGCATCCCCCAGGTTAAGGCTGTCCTCGCCCGTTTTCCCGTGCTTTTGTCCCTGCGCGTTGCCCTGGTAAAAGCAGTGGGCACAATCTTAGTCCTGGGTTCTGGCCTAACCCTCGGTCGTCGTGGCCCCACAGTGCATATTGGTGCTGCCCTCGCTGCCCAACTCAGCAGTTGGATGCCCACTTCCCCAGAACATCGCCGCCAGATGATTGCTGCTGGTGCTGCTGCGGGTCTAGCTGCGGGTTTTAATACCCCCATTGCCGGTGTCTTGTTCGTCGTTGAAGAACTGATGCGGGATATTTCCGGCTTGACTTTGCAAACGGCAATCCTCGCCTCTTTTATAGGTGCCGTTGTTTCCCGGCTTTTGGGTTCTGCTGACCTCAACCTCCCCACCGGCTTACTCGATTTACCAAACATTAGCTTCTCAGCCCCAGAAATTCCCTTCTATCTGCTCTTAGGGGCTCTGGCAGGTATCTTGGGGGGACTATTTAATCGCGGCATCCTCTTGGGCTTCGCTTTCAACCGCCGCCTGGGTTTGTCGATGCCCTGGCGGATCGGACTGGCGGGCTTGATTTCTGGTACAATTGTTGCCTTTTTGCCCCCCTTCTTTCGCGATAATGCTGGACTGCGAGAGTTTTTGGTAACAGGTGAGTTGGATTGGCAAACAACTGCGCTGGCTTTCGTTGCCCATTTTTTCCTCACCATCCTGGCTGCTAGCTCTGGTGCCCCAGGAGGCTTATTTGCCCCTGCTTTGGTTCTTGGTTCTGCTCTTGGCTACCTGATAGGAGACGCAGAGGGATTTCTGACAGGCACTGGCGCGGCATCCACCTACGCTTTGGCAGGGATGGGGGCATTTTTCACCGCTGTTGTCCGCGTCCCCGTGACTGCAATCGTTATTGTTTTTGAAATTAACGCCAACTTCAATTTGGTGTTGCCGCTGATGATTAGCTCAGCGGTTGCCTATATTTTTGCCGAAATTGTCTCTCGCGGCTCTCTCTATGAACATCTGTTAGAAGCAAGCGGCATTGAACTCAAGGAGGAAACGACCAGCAATCACTTGCTCATAAAACTAACCGCAGCTGATGTAATGCAGCCTCATGTGGAAACATTGTCGGAGGATCTGACCCTTGATAAACTGCTGCAGGCAATGTCTCGTTCCCATCATCGGGGCTTTCCGGTAGTGGAGGAAGGGAAATTAGTGGGCATTGTCACCCAGAGTGACTTAGAGAAACTGACAACTCGATCCGGGCAAACCCCTTTAAGGGAGATTATGACACCGCAACCTATCAAAGTTACCCCCACTGCCTCCCTCAGCGATGTCCTCTATTTGCTCAACCGCTATCAGCTTTCCCGTCTGCCCGTTACTGAGGGTTACAAGCTCGTGGGTATTATTACTCGCACAGATATTATTCGGGCTGAAGTCAAGCATCTCGGTGGAGAAATGACTCAGGTGGCCTCTAAGCCTGCACCTTCCTATGTGGTCTATCAAACTCGCTCCCCAGCATTGGGTAAAGGGCGTATTTTACTGCCCCTATCTAATCCCCAAAATGCACCAGCGCTCCTGCAAATAGCGGCAGCGATCGCTCGTCACCAGCAATATGAATTAGAGTGTCTTCAGGTTATTGAGGTGCCAAAGCATAGTTTTCCTGCCTACACCCAGGTGAACGTGGTTCGCAGCCGCAAACTGATGCATCGGGTGGAAAGGTTGGGGCGTAATTGGAATATTCCAGTCCATACCCAAATTCGGGTTGCCCAGGACACTGGTGAGGCGATTTTGGAAACTATTGCCCAGCGTCATATCAACCTGATATTAATGGGTTGGAAAGGCAGCACTTCCACTCAAGGAGCAATTTTTGGCAATGTAGTAGACACATTGATTCATAAAGCTCCCTGTGATGTTATCTTAGTTAAACTTGGTCAGCAGCCCAATGCATACCCAAATAACCTAGATAAAGATAATAGCTGGCTCATTGCTATGGCTGGGGGACCAAATGCCCAACGGGCAGTCGAACTGCTACCCGCCCTCACAGCTTTGTACACTCGCCCTGATTCTCCCAAAGTCTGGCTTTGTCAGATTCATCGACCTTCTGAATCCGATCCAGATTGCACTGACATTGAACAAGCAGCTCAGTTACTCACGGATGAACTAGATATGCCGAGCATACCCATTTGTATCCGCTCTTATTCAGTCCCTGAGGCGGTGATTCACTTGGCTACCGCTGAAAAATGCGATGTGGTGATGTTAGGAGCCAGCCGCGAAGGGCTATTGCAGCAGGCAATTCACGGCAATATTCCCGAAGCGATCGCTCGGGGAGTAGATAGTACGGTGATTCTAGTGCGTGGGGCAATTGAGTGATATTTACCACTACCTTTCAAAAACGATCGAGAGTAGGAAAAAGTCACAATGTCAGGCGACGGGCTGTGCCATCGTCTGCGAAACGCTGTTTTCCGATGCCAACGAGTTCTACGAGAATCTCGCGCATAGGTGGTGTCCATTCCCCGCGACGCCTCCCAATCTCAATAATTATTTGTTCCCCCTCCGGATGCACGCTGTAGGTTGTCGTTGCCCAAGCGCCCCGCTGGTACTCAAAGGTCTGACCATCGTCTTCGTAAAGCGTCCAGGAGCAGGTACCTGGCCAGATGCGCAGGGTCAGCTGATCGAGGGGCCGTTCCTCGACGTATTGCATCACTGGTGCCATTGGAATGATAGCACCAGCGCGCGCGTAGAGCGGCATCCGCTCCAGCGGTGCCCGTGCCAGGATATGGGTTGGGCCTTCGTAGCGTTGGCCACTCCACCAGTCGTACCAGACCCCTTCGGGCAAGTATACAGCCCGATACTCAACCCCAGGCCTATAAACTGGTGCCGCCATCAGGAACGGGCCGAGTAATACTTGGTCGTAGAGGGTGTAGGTTTGGGGGTCGTTCGGAAAATGATAGAGCAGTGGCCGCAGAATCGGGGCACCAGTCGTCGCCGCTTCCCAAAAGAGCGTGTAGAGGTAGGGCAATAGTCGATAGCGCAGCTGGATATAGTCGCGGCAAATCTGCTCGACGCGATCGCCAAAAGCCCACGGCTCCTGGTATGCTGAGCCCTTTGCCGAGTGGCAGCGCATTAGGGGATAGAGCATTCCCACCTGCATCCAACGGGCCAACAGCTCACCGGTGGCGTTACCCGCGAAGCCGCCGATATCGCAGCCCACAAAGGCCACCCCCGACAGCCCCAGGTTGCAGAGCATCGGCAATGACATCTCCAGGTGCTCCCATAAGGATTGGTTATCGCCCGTCCACACAGCTGACCAACGCTGGATGCCAGCGTAGCCTGAGCGCGTCAGTACGAACGATCGCTCTGTGGGGCGCAGCCGCTCCAGCCCTTCGCAACAAGCCCTAGACATCATCAGCCCGTAAAGGTTGTGGACTTCCCCATGGGTGGTGCGCTCGCCAGGAGAGCCTTGGGGGGCGTCGAGGGGAAACCAGATATCTTGAGAGCGATCGCTAATAGGTCGCTCTTTAATCGCCGGTTCATTCATATCGTTCCAAATGCCAGCAATGCCGACATCGATGAGGCTTTGGTGCAAGTCACCCCACCAGAAGCGCACATCGGGTCGCAGGAAATCGGGAAAGACGGCTTTGTCTGGCCAGATGTAGCCATAGAAGAGTTTGCCATCGGACTGACGCACAAAATACTCCCGTTCAAGACCCTGATCGTAGACGTGGTAGTTGCCATCTGGGTCGTACTTGACGCCTGGATCGATGATAGTAACAGTCTTGAACCCATCCTGCGCTAGGTCACTCAACAGCTGGCCTGGATTGGGGAAACGAGCAGGATCCCAGGTGAAGACGCGGTAGCCACGCATGTAGTCGATATCCAGATAAATCACATCGCAGGGGATGCGGCGCTGGCGAAATTCACTGATCAGCTGGCGCACCACCGCTTCCGAGTCGTAGCTAAACCGACACTGCTGGTAGCCCAGGGACCATTTAGGTGGTAGCGTCATGGAACCGATCAGCTCGGTGTAAGTGTGGAGGATATGGGCGGGTTCGGGACCGTAGATGATGTAGTAGTCCAGTTCACCGTCGCGAGTTTCCAGGCGACAGACGTCCGGTTTTTCTACGCCGATGTCGAATCGGCTCCAAAAGGTAGTGTTGAAGAAGATGCCGTAGCCGACATCTGGACGTAGCACCATGAAAAAGGGGATGGCCTGGTACAGGTTATCGGTGGCGGAGCTGTACCCGTACGCATCAACAGTCCAGTTGGTTCGGATTTTGCCCAGTTGGTCGAGCAAACCAGTACGCTCACCAAAGCCATAGAAGTGTTCATCCGTTTCAATGCGCTTCCAGGCAGCGGTAGCACCTTCTCGCCAGCCCATACCTTTGAAGGCATCGCGGGCAAATGCCCTGCCCTCTTTGTCAAAACAGGCAATTCGACAAGGGTTGCGGTGGACGCACACTCGCATCTGCGCCGTTTTGATTTCTACGGTTTCATCTGTCTGGGCCATCTCGAACGGCACAACTGGCCATTCGACATCCTCCCGCGTTACTGCCCACTCTCTTTGCGGCTTCAACTTGCCAATCGGAGCCAGACGCACCCGGATTAAGTTCGATGCCAGCACCCTGATGGCCAGACAGGGGCCGCCACAGTCAAATTGGATGCCGCGCTCGTCGCGCTGCATAGATTGTATTGTTTCGAGGGTTGACCAAGGCTGCTCGGTTTGGAGTAGTTTTCCTAAGAAGTCTGGCATACGTCCTCTGCACTTTCTCAAAGGTACTCATACTGGGATAATCTGAGATTATCCAAGATTTTTAGAAGCGGTACTTTTCACGCCCCGCTCACATCCGTAGGGTTGAGCGCCGGTCGTTAACTCTCCGTTGACTGACAAAAGTTTGATCCTGTAGGTTTGTAAGCATTAAAGAAAAAGACTCCAGACTTTTCTGAGTTTCCCTGTCGGCAAGCCTCTACAACATCTCCCCAGCCCACTTGTAGGCATTCAGGAAACATAAATCCTTGCTTTACGTAGGGAGTCTCTGACATATCATCAATCTGCGCCCACTGACAGTTCATAGTAGTTTCAAGGATCGTCGCGGCTGTGACAGGAACTCCGGGGGAATTGTCAGAAGCTTGAACTATAAACCACTGGCTCCCCTCTACTTGCTTGAGCCATTGCTCTACTATTTCCCATTTGGTTGCTGTTTTAGTAGTCATTATTCTCTCCTAATCCATAATCTTCCCGACACTTTTGGGCTAATTCTTTCTCGGATGGTCCTAAATGGTTTTCCCAGCCTTGCTCAAAAATGTACTTTAAATCAGCTAACTCTGGACAAACCCAACACAGCCTAATTCTAATTCAGCAAATTAGCAGTGCCACACCACTACAATGCTACAATGCCTCCACGATGGGGCTTTCAGCTTAAGGAGCGTGCCATTCAGCGATCGCTCATAATTGAAAGAACTGGTGTAACATCAATGTCACAGAAGAGATGGTTTCCAAATCTTGATTGTTTGGTCTCTACCAGCACTAACGAGAGTTTGCTCATCTGGACTAAAGGCGACAGAATAGACTTCCTGAGAATGATCTTTCAGGGTGCAGAGGAGTTCACCTGTGTTCAGGTTCCACAGCTTGATTGTCTTATCTCCACTACCACTGACGAGGGTTTGCCCATCGGGACTAATGGCAACAGACCAAACTTCTCCTGAATGTTCTGTGAGGGTGTGTTCCAGTTTACCTGTGTTTAGGTTCCACAGCTTGATGGTTTTGTCACGACTACCACTGGCTAAGGTTTGTCCATTGGGACTGATAGCAACAGACCAAACTAAGTCTGAATGTCGCAAAAGGGTCGGGAGTAGTTTGCCAGTTGCTAGATTCCAGAGTCTGATTGTGGTACCACTGCTACTAACCAGGGTTCGCCCATCAGGACTAATGGCGATCGCCAGCACCGCGCCATCATCTCCTGTGAGGGTGTGGCGTATTTCCCCAGTTTGCAGATTCCAAATCTTGATGGTGCGATCGCTACTTCCACTAACTAGAGTCTGCCCGTCCGGGCTAATGGCGAGGCAAAGAATCCAGTCGGAATGCCCACTGAGGGTGTTTTGGGTTGCAGTGACTATGTTCCAAATCTTGATGGTGTTGTTATTACCACTACTGATGAGGGTCTGTCCATCGGGGCTGATGGCGATCGCATTCACTCTTGAAGCCCTAGTGAGGGTGCTAATTAGTTGTCCTGTGTTTAGATTCCAAATCTTGATGGTGTCGTCAAAACTTCCACTAGCGAGGATTTGCTTATCGCTTTGTTGTTGCCAATCACTGATGGCAAGGCAGCGCACTGAGTTTGTATGGTCAGTCAGGGTATGCAGCAGTTGAACATTCTGCCAATGAGCGGGAGTTGGTTGCCAAATTGCCTGAACTACTGTGAGCTGCTCTGTATCTGAGGTACTATCCTCTACCAATTCTGCCTGGATTTCCTCGCTTTCTGACTGGGGATCAATTTCGGAATTTTCAACTGATGTCGCTGATGGCTCTATTAGCACATCAATTACGGGGGTGTTATCAAATTCAAGTACACCACGTTCTACCAGTTCCCATTTTTCTCCTCCGTCAATGGGGGATACTCTTGCAGGTTTGAGGAGTTTGAAGTCGTGATCTTTGCCTGGTTGGTATCCGCGACATTCAAACATAGATTGAACTGTTTTAAAGTTATATTGATTGATTTTTATCTTACTTTTCTTATAAACCATATAGCTCGATTTTTCTACAGTTAATATCCAATAGATCCCTTTGATATTTTTTTCAAAGATGGCTGGTTCGCTAATATCGATAGGACGTTTATTCATGTTATATTCTATTTTTGATACTACTGTCACTTGTCCTGATAATAAATCTGGGTTTTGATTATAGACTGCTACCAATTCAGCTTGAGACTGAATCAACCTCTTAAATAGTTTTTCTATCTGAGAGCGCATTTGCCTGCGCTCCTGATTAGCTTTTTCTAATAGAGAATGTAGCTGCTTGCGCTCTTCTTCTGCTTCCTCTATTTGTCTTTTAAAATTATAGTGTTCTGTTAGCCAGGATATATTATCCTGTTTGCGTTTCTCGTTTTGTTGTTCTAACTTCGACTGAAGTTCGGATATTTTTAGAGTTAATGCCTCTAATTGAGACTGGAATTGTTTACGCTCCTTGTTTATCTGTTCTAGTTCTAATGGTAATTTAGATGAGGGAGAAATTTTGCCAACATAAAGTATTCCCTGTTTTTCTAGCTTCCACTGCTGTCCGCTAGGCATAATGGAAACTATTGCTGGCTCTTTCAGGGTGAATTCACTGGGATTCGAGCTTTGCTCTCCCTCAAGCTTGAATAAGAATTGAAGGGTCTTTATTCTATGGATATTAATTGTGATATTTTCGTTAAGTAATAACCAGTATTTATCTTGTTCTTTTTCTTCTGTGGCAACAATGTAATAGTTTCCTCTTGCTGTTTTTTCTAAAAATATTTTATCTTGAGTTATTTGCCGATAGCTCTCTGCTGTCAATGAAACTTTTATGGCATATTCTGATAAGATTTGGGAAACTTCGTTGTAAATTTCAACTAACTTTTCCTTTGATATTTTTATCCTCTTTATCTTAGGAACATCTAAGGCTCCAGTAACTTTTACTGCACGGTCACTGGGATTATTTAGTTGCTTCAAGGAGTTTTCTAGGGAATTTAACCTAGCTTCTAGCTTTTTGATTAGATCGCGCTGTTCATCTTTTAAGTTATAATCTGTCATGGCTTTACCAATTGATTTATTGCGAGGTAATGATTATTATTAACTATTTTTCTCTAGTGCTTCTAACCTAGTTTGTATCAATTCCATTTGGGAGAGAATAATTTCACGTTACTGAGACATCTGCTCTATTTGAGATTGCCACGCACTATCTTCTTTCTTAGAGGTCATTTATAAGGTAAACATTAAGTTAAGTAGTTACGTAGGGTGCGTTAGGCGCTGTCCTATTCCGAGTTGTTTCCACTTGTGTGGCTGTTTGCGCCGTAACGCACCATCTTCTAAATTTAAGGCGGTGCGTTACGCTTCGCTAACACACCCTACATATTACCTACTAAATTTAAGGCGGTGCGTTACGCTTCGCTAACACACCCTACACATTACTTGCAAATTTATGGTTATAATAATTCATTTGCCTGCCCACTCCTTACCTAACACCCGTAACAGCGCCTTCAGCCCCAAAATGAAGGGAAGCTCTATCCGGATGTTATCTGAATTCCCCTTTATTTTTAGCAAAACGCTAGTCAACTTCCTCTCTGTATCCCGCCAGAGTTTTTCTTTGTAGCTAGGTTCTAGACCTTCACCGGGTTGGAAATATTCCATCGACGTGAGTCCATCAATTTCTAATTTATCCAAGGCTTGATTGAACTCATCCAGAAAGATAGGTAGCTGCTCTAAGTAGGGGATTTGGAAGTCATGAATATCCTCCTCAAACTCCAAGCGATCTCTCGAGATCACCGATTGACCATTGACTTCACAATCTTCCCCAGCAATCAAGGAATCTTTATTCTTTTTCGCCAGTCCTTGGAGTTTAGTCCGACTCAGTACCAACCCGCAAGCTAGGGTGTTGATTTTCCGAAGGAAAATCATGCTATTTTTATGTCGGCGAAATTCGAGCAAAACATCTGAGCATAGTATTTTCAGAAAGAGCTGAGAACAGAAATAATTCACAAGAAAGTTTTTCATTCAGTTTTTCTGTTGATAATAGTATCTGAAATATTTACTCTCCCTGCTCCGGAGTCCCTGCTCCCCTGCTCAAAACAGGGTGAATTTATGGCAAAGAATCAACACCCTACCCGCAAGCTACCTCATCTTGAGGTCTCTGACTCAATCGCGTTTTTTCTTCAATATACTTAAAGCCAGAGCCTTTACTCAACATCTGACTGAATAACTCATTGACTTCGGAATGTTGATTAAACCGACCCCCTATCGCCAGCCAGTTTAAGATTGGAGAACCTCTCCCACCGATGTAAACTGGGGTAATTTCCTTTTTGCTGTACTTTCTTTCTTCGTACAGAACTCCTAGAATTGTCCCCACATAGAAATACAATCCCGATGTGCCAAGGGCAATCAACCGGAGGAGTCCTTGGAAGTCCGGCTCATCTTCTACGAAGGCTCTTTTAGTCTTCAGCCAATTATCACCTTCTAGACGCAGGAACAAATCTAGCTTGGTCTTGAAGTTTCCTTCTTTTAATTCTTGCCATTCGTTTAGACCTATAAGGTTTTTTGCTCTGTCCTGGCAGTTAATATAAGATGGAAACTCCTCTAGGCAAGTGAGTTGATAAGAACCTCTACCATCTTGAAAAATGTGGGGATCCTTGGCTTCTGGAAAACTCACCTGGAAAGTCTGATCTCCATACTCAGCATCGTAGTAGAAGGCATAATATTCCTTCCAACCTTCTGCCTGGAAATGGGGCCACACCTCTAGAACCGGTACTTCTGTTAGGGCATTGTATTCCTTGAGGGGATAATCCTTAAAGATGTGATAGTTTTGAGGCTGCTCGATTTGCTTGCTATTATTTTTCACACCTGAAAGGGGTATGTCTATGAACGTGAATTCTGGCAGAAATAAGTCCTTCGACTCAATCCATCTAACATTGCTCCAGATAATGTTCCCTGCCTTTAAATCCTTTACATTTAACGATGCCAGGGTTTGGTCTTCATATACCCAGATATTTTGGGGTGATTCATCCCAGTCTTTAGCAATCTGCCGGTCGATAATCAGTAAGTCAGGAACTTCCTCTCTGTTTGGACTAGGAATTAAACGGACAGTAGAAGCGTTTTTCATATCTTTTACATACTCTTGCTGGTTTAAGGAGATGGAACTTGCTAGAGTGCCTTGATTGGTATCCTTGACATTCAAACAAGGCTTCAATTATTAATACTCACGTCTGTTTCTCTAACTTCTATAACCCTTCTTGAAAATGAACGTGGGTTCTGAATTATAAGTATCCACCCATTGAGGGATTTGACTACTAGTAATCCACTTGAGGAGGAGGTGGTGGTGGAGGTTCACTAGACTTTTGGAGATAATCGGCATATTCACGAGATTCAAATTGAAGGACACCTTGATCTACAAGCTTCCATTTTTTCCCTTCATAAGTAGGAGATACTCTTGCTGGTATGAGTAGTTTAAATTGGCTGGAGTATTCCGGTTGATATCTATAACATTTAAACAAGTTTTGAAAGTATTGATAGTTGAATTCGTTAAGTTTTATATTAGGTTTAGGGAACAGGTAGTGAAAGTCTCCTACAATTACTATCCAATAGTTGCCTCGGTTTGATGGCTCAAAAACTACTGGTTGACTACTTTTCTCAATGCTCTCTTTTGTTACTGAAACTTTTGTCGCGTCTTTTGACAATGAATCAGGCTTTCTGTTATAAGTTGCTACCAATTCATCATAGGGAGTAATAAAAGTAGATTGATTTTTAGGTGCTTGTGTAGCTTGATGTGTCGGGGGGATTTCTCTCTGATAAGTACCTGATTCCTGGTATAGCCGACTATATAGCCTATTAAAAAGTGTTTGCTCAAGCTCCTTAACAACAGCATCATCAAGTTGTCTATAGGATGTCCTCGATTGATTCAACTTACCATGAGTACCTAATTCCTGGTATAGCCGACTATATAGGCTATTAAAAAGTGTTTGCTCAAGCTTCTTAACAACAGCATCATCAAACTGTAACGGCTCAAACTCCTTGTCCCTCTTCTCTAATTCCTCCACCCGCTCAATAGTTTTCCTCAGAAGCTCATCTAGTGTTCCTAACTGAGACTGAATCTCCTGTAGATGCTTATCGTCTCGTGATGCTAACCGAGCTTTGAGTCGATCGCGCTCTTGAGTTACTTGCTCTAACCGAGCTTTGAGTCGATCGCGCTCTTGAGTTACTTGCTCTAATTTAGACTGGAAATGTTCCATCGGCGTGAGTCCATCAATTTCTAATTCTTTCAATCTTAGCAGTGCCACGCCACTACAATGCTACAATGCTGCAACGATGGGGCTTTCAGCTTAAGGAGCGTGCCATTCGGCGATCGCTCATAATTTAAAGAACTGGTGTAACATCAATGTCACAGAAGAGATGGTTTCCAAATCTTGATTGTCTGATCTCTACCAGCACTGAAGCAACTATCTCGTCGTCGCCAAAGCCCGCATCAACTGGTTTACCGGAGTCAAATTATTTTGTTAGCAGAGCTTGGTAAACGCTTTATAATTTATTAGTATCACACATAGTTTGAGCGCATCTTTCCCCGTCTCCGAATTAATGTAGTATGACTTTACTAACAATATCATATATTTAAAGGATACTTTGACAAGATGGAGCTAGAAGATGGGTAAGGTAATTGGAATTGATCTTGGTACAACGAACTCCGTTGCTGCTTTTAGGGCAGCTAAGGTCGAGGTTGTAACAGCTGACGGCAATACGCCACCAGATCGTAAACTGACACGTTCTGTGGTTGCTGATCAGCAAGGCACGCTCTGTGTGGGAGAAAGTGCCTATTATCAGCTACGAGCAGATCCGGAGAACGTAATTGTCTCGATCAAACGTCTGATGGGACGTGGCTTTGGCGAGCTCACTGTTGAACAACAACTAAACCGCTTTGATTACAAAATCACCAAATCAACGCAGGGGACTGACAATAGTCTCTCGGTCTGGCTTGGGAACAACGAGTACCAGCCCGAAGATATTTCAGCTAAGATACTCAAGCAAGTTGTTCAAAACGCCCAAGCCTACCTTCAGGCTGCAGGCAAAGGAACAGAAGCTATCACTGAAGTGGTAATCACAGTTCCGGCATACTTCAACGATAAGCACAGATATGCGACTAGCACCGCAGCAATTAAAGCAGGTCTAACACCACGGGAACTCCTTGCTGAGCCTACCGCAGCGGCGATTTCCTACGGATTTACTCCCGACGACAGTGATGTCAAAACCATCCTGGTTTCTGATTTTGGTGGCGGCACTTTTGATGCTTCCCTAATCACCGCTGCTGGCAGTCAGTTTATCGAGCAAGGTAAAGCTGGAGACCTCTGGTTGGGTGGGGATGATATTGACCAATTGATCGTTCAGTTTGTTAAAGAGCAGGTGGCACAAGAAGAGGATCTGGATGATGTTGATGGCTTGATTGCCAACATGCCTCCTAAAGAGCGAGTTCGCTTTCTGGGAGATCTCAAAATAACTGTAGAGAAAGCCAAGATTGAATTAAGTCAGGCTTCCTCGACCAACATCATCCCAGCGACTGCTATCCTCGACGAAGAAAAGATGCCGATCCTCATCGACGTTGAACTCACCCGCTCCAAGTTTGAGGAGATGATTGAGCCACTGGTAGAGCGTTCAATCGAAATCTGCCACGATGCCCTCCAATACTCAGAATACACAGCAGACCTTGTCGATGTGGTTCTGTTAGTTGGTGGCTCGTCCCAGATTCCGCTCATTCAGAGCAAATTCAGGGAAGTCTTCGGGGCAAATAAGGTGGTTGTTCACCCTAGTCCGATGTATGCTGTAGCCGAAGGTGCTGCCATTGTTGCTGCATCAGGACTGACACAGAAAGTGGTAACAGTCTCTCGTGACTATTTTATTAAGCTCGAATCTGCTTCGATATACAAGATCATCAGTCGTGGCGAACCCTTACCTGTTACGACATCCCACACCTTCAAAACTGTCGCCGATGGTCAACGCCTCATCTGCTTCGATTTCTTCAATCGCGACGAGATAAGAAAAGAAGATGAGCCAATCGGCAAAATGTGGCTGGGCTTGGAGCAACCTTACCCAAAAGGAACTGAGATACTTGTAACCCTAGAGCTTAACGAGCAGCTCAGCGACCTGCGCAGCACTGCTGTTCTCAAGAATGACCCTTCGGTAAAAGTTAGCTGTACCTTCTCCCGTGGTCGGAGTGATGAAAAAATTTACAATGAACTTGACCAAGCAATTGAAGAGCTCAATCAAGCTAACAATCTCACTATTTTCGGTGTTGAGTTAGCCTTTAAACTTGCAGTGCCAGTTGTTCGCGCAGCTAACATGATCGTGGATAAGAAGACGGGTGAGGAGCGTACTGACTTTCGAGAACGTACCCAGATGGCGCTGAGAGAATTTCAAGTCTCTATGTCTGACGAACGAGTATTTGCTAGTCGCTTCGCCTTTGACTGTGACTTTGTCGTTGAAGTTTGTGGATTCCTTCTGCCTGAACCTCAACTGGAGCGCATGCGAAGCCTGAGTCAAAGGCTTAAGGATGCGATCGCCACCCAAAATCTATCTGCAATGCAAGCACTTTCGGAAGACGCTGAGCGGGAGCTAGACAATCTTCCCGACCAAGTGCAGTTGCTCAAGATTAGTATGATAGCCATTAAACGTGCCAAGACAATAGCTCCAACTGAGGCTAATGCTATGGCTGATAAGCTTGTCCGAATCCTAGAAGCTCTGAAGCGTGAAGATGGAAACGAAGCAGAACGACTCTGGTGTGAGCTGGAACCGGATGTCAGATACTGGCTTGAACAGCAACTGCCGACTGGAAGTATTGTAACAGGGTTGAATCAATGAAAAAAACTCTAAATTGTCCTGTATGCGGATACCCAGAGGTCAAGGGTGACATTTGCCCCAACTGCGATACTGACCTTTCCCTAGTTCGTATGTTGGCAGAACTTCCACCAGTGATCGCTCCGGTTGCTACACCCATATCACGACAGCAATCCAGGGCAGTATGGTGGTTAGGTAGTCTGGCGATTTTGGTATTAGGGATTGGTTTATGGGCGGCTGACAATGCTTTACTTTCTGTCTCGCTGCGTCAACCAATCCCTTCCCCTGTCATTAGTTCCAACCCCTCCCCTCCCACTGCTCAGAGTTCATCTCAGCCCTCGCTTCCACCGACTAATAACGATTCTCCGCCATCTCAACCGAAGGATATTGATGGCTTCCGGTACACCGTGAGGCGTGGGGATTCCTTAAGCGTGATTGCATGGCATCTTTATGGGGATCGTAACTTATGGCCAATAATAGTCAAAGCTAATCCGTCCCTCGAAGGTCGAGAAAATTTTTTGCGTATAGGTGAGGTATTAGTTGTACCTAACCGTGAGGAGAGTAGGCGTGAGAATAATCGTTAATGTATTTAATTTCCTGAGTAAAGTCATCTTGGGAGTAGGGATTGTTGATTTTTTTAACAAAGTTTCCCTTACGAAGGCAGAAGCCCAAAAGGCAGACCGCCTAGCCCGAAACCAGCAATTTAGTAATGCTGTCAGGATTACTGAGGAAATTCTCAGCGCCTGGTCTCCAACTCCCTCTTTCTTTGAGCGCTGGCTCCGTCGGTGGGAATTAGACAATCTTTTAAAACGATTGAGGAGGCAGCAGCAGCGGTGGCAAAATATAGTCGAGGGGAAAGAAAGGTTTCATAGGGGACTTGCCGCTGAGCAAGCTGGGAATCTGGATGACGCTGCCAGAATGTACAAGGCAGCAGCAGCGCTCTTACCAGACTCAACAGAGTGCCGTATCCGCGTCGGGATTCTGGCCATTAAGGCTGAGGACTGGACTAAGGCACTTGCCGAAGTTAAAGGTATTGTTGGAGAGCAGGCGGCTTATATCCGTGGATTCGCCTACGCCAAGCAAGGTAACTTACAAAAGGCTCATCGAGAGTGGCAGTCTTTGTCCCATGATAAGGTTCAAGCCCAGCGTGATGTTCTCAAGATGATTGGTCAGCGTCCCCGCCTGCTGGCTAAAAGAGAAATAGAGCAACTTCTTGAGACGGACAATCTTGAAGCTGTCAAGGCAAAAAGCGAGGCGTTCATCCAGAAGTTTGGTCCAGATCAGCGGGTGCAGGCAAACCTCGACCAGCACATCCTCCCCCGTCTCAATGTAGCGGCTTGGAAAAGTCAGGACTGGAAAAAAGTAGTTGAGACAGCTAAACAGATTTGGAGCAAGCAGCAGGACATCACCTCCCTGCACAACTGGGCAGTGGCATCCTACTACTGTGCTCTGGAAGATTCTAGTAGTCTCACCTACTTGATTGTTGTCTGGTCAACAGCTCTGGCAAATATCCATCTCAACCCTTCACTTCAAGATGTTCCTTGGCTTGGGAGTACTACAATTAACTTCAATGACCTTTCCTTAAACCTCAAACAATTAATTGAGGATGCCATCGATGCAGTCAAAGATCGAGATATAAATGAGTATTTTCAGCTAAGGGATTACTATCGACTGGAATTTGCTGCCCTTCGCCTGATGGGCAATCCGACGTTGCGTGGGATGAGGTTGAAGGATTTATTCTTGACACCAGGTTTTTATGAGCTTCACTGTGCCAATTTGCCAGAAGCACTGTTGTATAAAGATCCTAACCAGGATCCTGAAGAGGCAAAACTTTTGGCAGCACTCTACACGAATTGGGGGTTAGCTGTTGCCGTCTGTCTTGAGGGTGACACTAACCGAGCCATACAAATCAAGCCAGCTACCCATCCCTTGTCTGAGGCTGAGCGCTATGCCCAGCAATTGGTATCTTACCATGAAGGCTGCTACTATCTTCAGCATCACCGATGGCACCAGGCTGTCACTCCCCTCAAGCAGGCGCAGGCAGAGATTAAAGCCTCTGTCCCTTGGCATCAGGAGGTAGACAGGCTTTGCCAAGTTCAACGTCAAGTCATATCGACTGAGGATGAACACCTTGATTTCGCTCGGTTTTGGTACGATTTCTTAGGGAGTCAATCCGCCGGGAGTTATCTGGCTGAATACAGAGCTGAACAAATCCGAGAGAAGCTAGCTAAAGAGGAAATTACTTTTGGCAAGGCACTTAAGGATCTTCAGAAGCTGCAGCAGATTGATGCTCAAAATCCCTTTGTCATTGATCTCATCGCCATGGTTGAATCCAGTCAGGAACTTCAGGAGATTGATAAATCTCTCAAGAGCAACCGCTTTGATGAGGCCGTCAGGCAGGCAAAAAACTCTCGTCATCAAAGGGTGAGACAGTTTGTTGCTGAAATTTGCATTAACATACTAATTGAAATCCTCAAGAGAGAGGGTTTAGATGAGAATGACTATACAACAATTATGCAATTAGGGTTCTGGGCTAACGAACTCTGTCCTGATGAATCTCCCTTCCAAGAAGTTTTGCGTCAGCTAGGGCTGCAATAATAGGAAATAATTATGGAAAAGAAGCTATTAACCCTCAACCCCTATGAAATTCTCGATGTTTCCCAAGCTGCATCGAAAGCTGAAATCGTAAAGGCTGTCACAGTGGCAATGAAACTCAAGCGTCATCCAGTGAAGGTGATTGCAGAGGCCCAAAAGAGCCTCATGGATTCTAGAAAACGTCTCCTGGCAGATTATCTGCGCCCTATCTTCTCAACAATTAAGCCGTTTGAGCGCGAGGATTTTTCGGCTGTGAATAAGCCAGCGCCCGTACTTACGTTTCTCTCTGATTTCGATGGGCTACATGGGGCTATAGTGAGAGCAGTTAAGGAGGAAAGTCGGTCGAAGGAAACCCCTAGGTTACTGAAATCTGGATTACTTATAGCTGGAGTAGAGGCGGGGAAAAAAGAAAGCTACCAAGAATGTATTCAATTACTAGAGGAATTTTGCCAAAGTGTTTCTGACCTCCAATCCAAAGACTATTTTAAAGCACAAATGTGGTTAATCAAGGCAGATCAAGCTAGTGGACAAATAGAGCAGGCGATCGCCCGGTGTAAGCAACTGGCTTACAGTGAAAATCCCGCAGTTCAGACTTGGGCAAAGGAGAAGCTTGAGTCTCTGAGTCAACCGGCCCTATCTTCTCAAGCTACCCAATCAAGCGAATTGCTAACCCAGAGACAACCACAACCAGCCCAGCAAGCAGCTCAAATGCTTGAAGCTGGAATGGAGGCTGGCAAAAAAGGACGCTATCAAGAATCTATTCAATTACTGGAGGAATTTTGCCAAAGTAGTTCTGACTCCAACTCTAAAGACTATTTAAAAGCGCAGATGTGGTTAGTCAAAGCCTATCAATCCAATAGCCAGTTGTCCAAAGCGATCGCCCTGTGTCAGCAGCTAACTAACAGTGAGAATCCCCAGGTTCAGATTTGGGCGCAGGAGAAGCTTCAGTCTCTGTCTGTTACCTAGGCTATTCAGAGTCCACCTTCTATATACTAGAAAAATAAATTAAGGGATAGATAACATGCCTGACGAACCCCAAATTTACTACAAATTGTTTATTAGGCGTTTACTGAAGTTTTTCGGAGCCATCCCTAAAAAGCTCCTCAACATCCTTCGCAAGCGCCAAGTGCACCCCTTGGAAAAGGAAGTAAAGTCTGGTTTCAATCTGTCTCGGATGGTTGAGCCTGAAGTCCGAGACGATCTTAGAGAGCAAACAATTATAAAAGACGAACTTAAACTTTACAACTTAAACAATAACCAACTCAACCAGCTCCTGCAAGGGATTAAGAAGCTTCTCAAGAAGAACGTTTCCTTGCAACAATCCCTGCGTAAACAGCAAGGAGAGGCAAGCACCGAAAACGAGAAACTCTTCCTCGAACTCTTAGAAGTTGTTGATACTTTGGAACCTTTACTGAAGTACATAGAAGAGCATCCCGATTTAGATCCTAAGTTTATTAAGCGTTTACCGAAGTCTTTCAGAGTCATCCAGAAAAAGCTCCTCAACATCCTCAGCAAGCGTCAAGTGCAACCCTTGGAAATCCAGGAAGGAGATCGACCTAATTTCAATCTGTGTCGGGTAGTTGAATGTGAAGTGCGAGACGACCTTGAAGACCAAACAATTACAAAAATCGTCCGCCGAGGGTTTCGTTTAGAAGATAGGATACTAAGACCGGTTGAGGTTATTACCTCAAAAAAGCAGTGAGACGGTAAATTATAAGCGAACCCACCCAAACAGCCCCTCGGTAGTTATTCCACATCTCTTTCGGCGATCGCCGACCTGTCGCTCTTCATGAAGATGCACGCCAAATCCTGATTTTCTTGTCCTGACTACCGCTAGCAAGGAACTGAGCATCAGAGCTGATGATAATGGAGTAGACTTCGCCTGAATGGTCAGTTAGAGTACGGAGAAGTTCTCCTGTAGCCAGATTCCAAATCTTGATTGTCCTGTCCCCACTACCACTAGCGAGGGTTTGTCCATCGGGGTTAATGGCAACAGAAAGAACTGCGTCTGAATGGCTAGTTAGAGTGTTGAGCAGTTCTCCTGTTACCAGATTCCAAATTTTGATTGTCCTGTCTCCACTACCACTGGCAAGAGTTTCCCCATTAGGGTTGATGGCAACAGACCAAACTAAGCTTGAATGTCCGGTGAGGGTACGAAGCAGTTTGCCAGTGTGTAGATTCCAAATCTTGATGGCGCAGTTAGAATCGCTGCTAACTAGAGTTTGCCCATCGGGGCTAATGGCGACAGACAGAACTGCCTTTAGATGTCCGAAGAGAGTGTGGAGTAGTTCACCTGTATACAGATTCCAAATCTTAATGGTGTTGTCCCGACTGCTACTGGCGAGAGTTTTTCCATCTGGGTTGATGGTGACTGAACTAATGCAGTTTGAATGCCCTGTGAGAGTGCGTAGCAATTCTCCTGTGTCCAGATTCCAAATCTTGATAGTATTGTCATCACTGCCACTGACGAGATTCTTGCCATCGGGGCTGATGGCGATCGCATTAATGATTGAATCTCCAGTAAGGGTGTTTAGCAGTTTTCCTGTGTTCAGATTCCAAATCTTGATGGTGTTGTCAAAACTCCCGCTAGCGAGGATTTGCCGATCGCTTTGTTCCTGCCAAGAACTGATAGCGAGCGATCGCACTGAGTTTGTATGCCCAGTCAGAGTACGCAGCAGTTTAACTTTCTGCCAAGGTGCGGGAGTCTGTCCAGAAGTTGCCTGAAGTTCTGTATCTGTTGCGGGTGGCTTAGCTGTATCTGAGACTTTCTCTTCCTGGGTTGGCACTACTCCATTGTATGGTGAATTGCCCTGAGAATTTGTGCTTAAATTCCCTTCAAGCACTTGTAACTTATGATTAAGCTGATCGAGTTGGGATCGAAGAAGCGATCGCTCCTGAGACATCTGCTCTATCTGAGACCGCATCTGCCTACGCTCCTTATCAGCTTGCTTTAATAGAGACTGTAATTGATCTAACTGAGACTGGAGTTGCTCATGCTGCTTGTTTATCTGTTCTAGTTCTGATGGTAATTGAGATGAGCGAGAAGTCTTGCCAACGTAAAGTATTCCCTGTTCTTCTAGTTTCCACTGCTTTCCGGTAGGCATAATGGAAACTATTGCCGGCTCTTTCAGGGTGAATTCACTGGTATTAGAGGGTTGCTCTCCCTCAAGCTTGAATAAGGATTGAACAGTCTTTACTTTATATATATTAATTGTGATATTTCCGTGGGGTAACAGCCAGTATTTATTCTTTCCTTTCTCTTCTGTAGAGATAACGGAATAGTTACCCCTTGCACTTTTTTCTAAAATTATTTTTCCCTGGTTGATTTTACGATAGCTCTCTGCTGTCAATGAAACTTTGATAGTATATTCTGATAATAATTGTGGAACATCGTTATAAATTTCGACTAACTTCTCTTTTGATATTTTGACAGGCTTTATTTTAGTAATCTCTAGCGCTCCAGTGACTTGTACGGAGCCTTTGACACTGGGATTATTTCCTTGCGACAAGGACTGTTCTAAAAAATTTAACTTATGTTCTAAGTTATGGATCTTATCACTCAGATTATCAAAATTTCGGTTATCATCTCTCATTGCTTTGCCACTTGATTTATTTTGGTTTGACGATTGCCTCATAAACGTGGTGGGTGTTTTCTATTCTGCACCTGGCTGCTGCTAGTTACCCGCCTTAAGATACAGTATCGTCTCTTATCTGCTCTGGGGGAATAACAGGCTTCTTTGAGGCGATCACTTACTTTTATCTCACCGTTCGCTCATTTTCAAACTTAGTTGCTAAAGAAATCAAGCGAAAAGCAGTCTAGACAAAGCTTTCAGCAACAAGCGTTTTCGCCATCATAATTCTGAATAGCTCAGAAATTTAAGCGAACGGTGAGTTTTATGGCTTGGAAAAACAAGAGCGATCGCTCATTACCGCGCGTGTTATTCACTAGTTAAAGCTCCCTCAGCCATCTGGTCGATAGTGATAGCGAGCTTGCAAAAAATACACGCGGTTGCCTGTAACCTTGTAAACCAATCGATGCTCTAGATCGATGCGACGCGACCAAATGTCAGGGGCAATGTATTTGAGCGGTTCCGGCTTCCCAATTCCCGTGAACGGGTCGCCATCCAAAATGTCCGCCACCAGGTCAAGGATTTTATCCCCTTTCCTGGAATCGTTTCGATACCACCAGCACAGATCCTCTTTGAAGTCGGCGCTGAAAGCTGGAGTATACCCGGATAGCTTTTTCGTTTTTTCATCATACCTGATTTGGGACGACAATTAAGATGCGTTTACCCTGGTTCCACTCCTTATTGAAGGCGCTTAAAACCAAATTCAGACCCCTTAGGGCCAGGAATTGTTTCATCTCTTTTCACTGCTTGGACTAAATATGGCTCACTGTCGCGCTCACCATTGATAAATTGCCATGACTCCCCTGCAGTGTCAGTCTCCACTTGGACAGATTTGAGTTTCTCCAGCACCTCTTGGCGAGTCGCACTTTGAGGTGAGTCTAAAGCTTTAATCGCTTGAATCACAGCTTGAGCAGCATCAAAACTGGAAGCTGTGCGCCAGTTAATTTTTCCTCCCCACTGCTGTTCTGCTTTTTCGGCATAGGATTGTGAGGGAGCTAAAGGGATAACTAAAATCATGCCTTCAACCGCTGGACCTCCCTGAATTAAGGTGTCAGGGGTATAAAGCGCATCGCCTCCCAGCAGCTTCATCTTTCCAGCTTGCAGTGCTGCATTTTCTTTGGCAATCCTAATTGCTACTGAGGTAGTATCTGTGCTAGGCAGTAAAACAACTGTATCTGCTCCATTTTTAACACTGCTTTTAACTTTCGTTTTAACATCCAAGTCAGGTGTTTTCAGATCGATCTCCTCGACTATCGCGGCTGAGGGAAAAGCACTTTTAAGTTCCCACAAGAGGCTTTTGCTGTAAATACTCTGTGAGTCGTAAAAAATTACCAGTTTGTTTATGTTTAGCTGATTTTTAGCGTATTCTCCTAGTGCTTTTCCGGTTGCTGAGTCAGAAGGAACTGTACGAAAAAAGACTTTACTCTGTAAAGAGGTACTGGTACTGGTGGGAGATATCATCGCCAAGTTAGCGTCTTCATAGATGGGGAGAGCAGCACTGCTGGCATCGCTGGAGTTATGTCCAATCACTGCTAAGATGGCAAGATCTTGACCGATCTGTCGAGCAACCCTCTCTGCTGCATCTTTTTCATTGCCGTCGTTGACAATGAGAATTTCTAAGAGGCGATCACCAGTACCCCCAGCCTGGTTAAACTTATCTTGAGCATCTGCTACCCCCCGGAGCATTTCTTCTGCGGACGTGCCTTTACTATCTACTGGAACTACTACTGCTATGGTGAAAGGACAGCCTTGCAAACGCGCTCTGGCGTTGTTGAGATAGATCCGTGGTTCTGGATCGTTGCGTGCTGCATCTACCGCTTTAGCAAAGAATTCGGCGGCTTGTTTGTAGTTTTTGTAGTTACCTGATTTAAACTCGACAATGCCGCGATTAAACTCGATAATGCCGCGATCGCGGTCTAAATTTCCTTTGTGTGGAAAGAGGGTGCGATCGCCACTGCTAAAGCGTTCTGGCTCTTGCACTGGCTTTTTGACAATACAGTCACCATTCGTTGGTATCGGCTTAGGTGGGTTTGGTGAAAATTTCTCCCAAAATGAATAAGCTGCGAAACCTGCCAGAGCTACAATTCCTGTAGCAAGCAAAAAAATCAACCCAGCATTGGATTGACCTCTATCCGAGGTTGGGGAAATCATGGCTTCCCTCGGCAAACCACACTCGATGCACACATCGTCATAAACTGGACGAGGTAGGTGAGGTTTGCCTTGATTTTTATACTTGGGGTTTTTTGGTTCCCCATTGCAAGTCCATTGTCTGTTAGAACTCACTTCTTCCCTTTCTGCCTAGCGCTTTTTTACTTTTGATTATAAACTAAAACTTTCTCAGTCTTCAAATTGTAATACACCTTGCTCCTTTAGCTCCCACTGTTCTTCTTGATCGCCAGGAGAAACGACTGCTGGTTTAAGGAGTTTGAATTTTTTGGAGTATTCTGGTTGATAGCCGAAACAGATAAACAAGGCTTGAATGGGTTTACAGTTATATTTGTTAATTTTGATGTTATATTTAGGTACTAAGTATTTAAAGTTTTTTACCGTTAGTATCCAATAGTTACCTTTACTGTCTTTTCCCAGTGCTGTTGCTTGTCTTCCACCACGGTTGTGTTGATTTATGCTTTCTTCTGTTTCTGAGACTTTTATGGCATTTTTCGACAATGTATTCGGATTAGTATTGTAGGTATCAACTAATTCATCATAGGGTGTGATAAGTGTTTTGTGTTTTCGCTTAATGGGAGGTTTGTTGACTGATTTTTGTAGTTGATCCTTTAAACTTAAACTAATAGCTGGTAATTCCCTGAGATTACTTTTGTTTAAAATTTCTTTTAAACTATGTTCAATTGCTAGCTTTAGACTGCTGATAATTTCATTCTGGTTGAGATTTATATTCTGATATTCTTCCTCGATTATTTTATGGATTTCGTCTAATGATATTTGCTCAAATAATTTTGTTAAATTATTTGCTTTTTTTTTCTTTTTATTTGTATTTTTAGAAAATCTTCTAACGAGGTTTAGTTTCTTATCTAAATATAGGACAAGTGTAAAGATAGCAGCAATTGCAATAATTGAGACAATAAAAACAATCAATAATATCGAGTCCTTTATTGAATCGATAGTAATTTCTATTCCTTGTTTCTGCAATTCTTGAGTTAATCTATAAATTTGATATTCTAAATCTTGAATCTTTTGGTTCAGAAAAACATCTATTGCCTGCTGAGTTTCCCTATCAAAACTACCATCAATGATTATAGGAAGTGATTCTTCTGCTAGTGATTCTTCTGCTGGATAAACAGTCTTGATGCTCAAGCCATTGCTTAATGGCTGGATTACTTTCTCAATACTTTGTATGGTGTTATCTATTTCGCTAGGGATTACTCCAACCGCCATTTGTAATTGACGATTTGCTGTTTGTAAATTTTTCTGAAATTTATCTATTGCTTGACTCAGTTGAGCTAGCTTCTCGTTAGGAGTTTTGAAGTTAACATCCTTTTGGCTTATTTCTTCATTCGCTATTTTCTCAAGTGCGACCAAAAATTTCTCAAGGGAAGTTTTAAATTGCTTGTATGAAGTATCAAGCTCATTCAAGCTATGAGCTAACTCTTGGGAACTCTTTACCTGCTTTTGTGCTGTAGTTATATAGTCTGCTTCATGGCGGCGACTTACTATTCCGTTTTGGATTTGACAGCCTCCGGAGAATACAAGCATTATTGTTAAGATAAGTAAAGATTTGAGAATGTTTACTCTTGCCATCTAGTTACCCACTCCTTACCCAAAACAGGCAATAATGCCTTCAGTCCCAAAATCAAGGGAGGTTCTACCTAAATATTATCGAAATCTCCCTGAAGTTGCAGGAGAAAAGAGGTCAGTTCTCTACTGGTTGACTGACAAAACTCCCAAAAGCCCCTGACTACGTTGTCATCCACGGGATTAAAATCCAAGGCTAATAGCTCAAGTTCATTGAAATGGACTGATACTGAATCCGGTTAAGTTACTCCCTTTTCGATTGCGTCCGTTATGAATGCAAGAAACATCGGGGGGGATTGTAGGGGCTTTTCATTATATGTACCATAACCAGCACATTTTAATTCTTCAAAGACTGCTGATTCGCTCTTCTCAGAACAGTGAACGAGAAGTGCTAGATATATTTAATTAATAAAATCGAAGCTTACCTTTCTCCAGAAGCTCCCATTGATCTCCAGACATAGGAGTAACTCTCGCTAGTTTTATCAAATCAAATTTATTAGATTGTCTTGACTGATATCCAGACAATTCAAACAATTCTTGAACCGTTTCATAACGAGGTTTATTGATTATCAAATTTTTCTTAGGCATCATGTAGTCCGAGCCTTTGTCAGTTACGATCCAATAGTTACCATTGCTGACTTCCTCAAGGATGACTGGGTAGTCATAACCAAGGAGACGTTTTTCTATACTTTCCTTTGTTGATAAGACTTTTATTGTCTTTACTGCCAATAGATTATGCTTGTTGTTATATATGGCAACTAAGTCATCATCAGGTAAACTGGATTCATGATGTA
>JBFRWF010000183.1:0-5915 GCA_051439465.1 Xenococcaceae cyanobacterium
CCGACCAACCGTATCCAGGATATCACCAACAAGCAAAGGCTCTAACCAAAGCCAAACAGAGCCACGAAGAACTTAAAGCCATTAATGCTCAAGTTCTACAGCAAGTTCTGCGGACTTTGGATAGAGCCTTTATTGATATGAAAGCCAAAGGACTGGGTTTCCCGAGGTTCAAAAACCATGTCAGGATGCGGTCATATGTTTATCCCCAGATGCTCAAAAACCCACTCCGAGAAGATGCTGTAAAGCTTCCTCAGTTAGGGTGGGTAAGAATGCGCATGTCTCGTCCCATACCGGAAGGGTTTGAGTTGAAGCAAGCTCGAATCGTGAGAAGGGCATCGGGTTATTACGTGATGCTGTCATTACAGCTAGATGTAAACGTACCTGATGCCCCTTTGCACGGACATGGATTGGGGATAGATCTCGGACTTGAGAAATTCTTGGCCACATCAGACGGAGAGCTTGTGGGGAGACCCAAATTCTTTAACTCACTGCACAGGAAGCTGAAATTGCTCCAACGCAAACTCAAGCATAAGAAGAAAGGGTCGAAGAATCGCCGCAAGCTAGGTCGAAAGATTGCTCGGGTTCACGAACAAATAGCTCTGACTCGAAAAGATTTTCACTTCAAAATTGCCCATCATCTGTGTGATCAAGCTCAAAGTATTTTTGCGGAAGACTTGAATCTCAAGGCAATGAGCCGAGGAAACCTTAGCAAGCATACGTTAGATGCTGGTTTCGGACAGTTTCTGAACATCTTAAGTTGGACGTGCTGGAAGCGAGGCGTTTATTTTGCCTTGGTTGACCCCAACGGAACCTCGCTTTCCTTGTCCTCAATGCAACGCACATGTTCCGAAAGACTTAAGTATTAGAGTTCACCAGTGTCCCGAATGTGGGTATAGCACTGACGCCCGATGTGGCGTCAGCGCAAGTGATACTCCAACGAGGACTAACTGCGGCGGGGCACGTCGTCGAGCAAATTGCCTGGGGAGGGGATGCGGCGGGGACTGGGGTAACTCAGTCTAGCTGGCACCCATTGAGGCAGGAAACCCAAGGAGCGATCCTTGGGAATCCCCGACCATAATTGAAGATTTGGTCGGGGAGGATGTCAAAAAGCGGGATTGCGGGGAGTCGTTTCAGTGATTAATTAACCGTGTTTAATTGTTGAATATCAAAAATCAAATTTATCGGCTCTTTCTCTGCCAATTTTAGAAGACCTTGCTCCCACTATTCCACAAGTTATGAAATTTGTTCAATTTGCTGATGCAATCATGTCTCAGAAGCAAGCAGTGGCTGTTCACTGTACGGGGGGAAATCATCGAACAGGAACGTTATTAGCATCTTATTTTCTGGTTAAGGGAGAGAATCCAGATGCAGTTATTAAACGCATTCAACAGATTCATGCAACAGCACAGTTATCTAAACCCCAAACTCGATGGCTGCACCAACTGCCTGAACTCTTAAAATCCTATCCCGAAAACTAAATACCATCTCAGAAAAATAACAAAATCCCTTGTTTTTTCATTAACAACTTGAGGTTTATTTATGCCTGAATTAATTGATTATCCCGATTATCTTTGGTGGGTTATCCCTGAAAAATTGGCGGGAATGCCACGTCCTCCCCTTGAAGATTTACCCCAACTTTACCAAGCAGGAATTAGAGGAATTGTCTCCGTCATGGATGAGCCTTCTGGTATCAAAGAATATCAAGAAGCCGGATTTTCAGCCTTATGGTTGCCTATTACAGGAGGAAAAGCTCCTACCGTTGAACAAGTCCAAGAATTTGTTGCATTTGCCGCTCCTTTGTTGAAAAAAAATCAATCAGTAGTGGTACATTGTACCAGTGGAAATCGCAGAACAGGAACGCTTTTAGCGGCCTATGTAATTGCCAAAGGAGATACCCCTGAAATCGCCATTGAACGTATTCAAAAAGCCCGTCCAACCGCTGAACTCCGAGAGGCTCAAATCCAATTTTTATCAGAATTACCTATGAGTCTTAACTTGGATACACCCTTGGGCTGAAATACTTGCTAGGACTGAATTTTAGAAATCAGTTTTTTTGGGTACATTTCACAGTAGGGGCGGGGTGATCCCTTTATTTGGCTTTTTCTTTATCCCCTTCTGGCTTAACGAATTTACTGCCTTTGGGCCAGCCTAATAATTGCAGTCGGAAGAAGGAGTTCGGAGCAAGGGCAAACCAGTATTTGAAGAATTTGAAACCCCACGGTTCATCATAAGTGCCGACCCATTGCTTACCAGCACAAATCCAATCAATGATCTTGTTAGCCACTTCATCGGCGGAAGGAGCATTGTTGACGCGGTTGGCCCGTATTTTGTAACCCTTTTCATTGAGGCGATTGGTGGGTGCCCAGGCTAATGGCCCCGCAATGACACCGGGGCGATAGAGGCGCATCCGGACTTGGCGATTACTCTGATAGTAGACAATCGGCCCTACCCCGGACCAATAGTAGTGCAAGGCGATTTTACCGGCATGATACACCGGACCGAAGCAAGACGGACTACCATCGGCGATGGAACCAATCGCGACCACATCCAAAGGGCGATCGCGTTTTAATTTCGCCGCCGACAAGGCCACCACCGCCGGCCAAGTATAGTTAATCCGATTCATGGATTCCACCACTTCCACTAACGGCAGGCCGCCTTCGTCAATTTCTGTTTCAATTTGACCCGCATTGAGAACGATCACGTCGGGGTCGTAGAACATCAACTTTTGGGCATCCTCGACAGTTTCCTGGGGTGAAACGCACAATTCACTATAATAATCTCCTGCCAAGTCAGCCTGACGGGTGACCCCAATAACACGCCAACCCCGCTGGAGATATTCTTTGCCCAGCGCACTGCCCAAAGTCCCCGAAATCCCGTTAGACATCTCCAGGAATTGCGAAGCAATTCCATCACTAGCTTTGAGATGCTTGTGACGATCGCACAAATGCGATCGCTTTAAACGAAAAAATAAGGCTTTGAAATATTTGTTGACATTAACTTGACAATGTTAGATTTCACGAAAAGGAGTGATCGCACTATTTTATCAGAAATTCCGGGAAGGTGAAACCCCCTGGTTTAAACCAGAGGATCAGGGCAAACGCATCTAAATTTGTTTAACAAATTACCATTTGTGTGTATTTAGAGATTTCGGGTGATCGCGTATTTTTTCTAAGCGATCGCCACGAGTTGAAGCTCTTACTAAAATTAAACAATCTTCATAAATATTAATTCTATCTTGTAAAAGTTAACTTTCTTCTTATGTCCGACTACTTATAATTTGCAGTATGTATCTACAAATCTGACTTTAGGAGCAGCTTTTCTCGGCTTAACCATAGTCTCCATGAGGTTTATCGGGCTTTTTTCTTAATTCTACCTCTCCTAAAGTGACAGAAGAGAAAAAATTAGTAATTAGGTACACATTAATTAGTTGGGAGTAATTTATGACGAAGTGTTGGAACACAAAGATCGATTTCCAGGTATTGAGGACTACAATTGCACGGGTGTTAAAGACTACAATTGCAATGGCTCTGCTGATGCTTTTGTTCTCGCAAGCAGCTCAGGCCGTGGTCTATGATGCCCCCTATGAGAAATTGGCTGCTCGGAAGGCAGCAGAATGGGCTCAAGATGATCGGGAGGTCAATGCCAAGCTGCAAGACCTGGAAAACAGGTTTGGGAAAAAACCCAATATTATCTACATCCTGACTGACGACGTAGGCTGGGGTGAACTGGGGTGGCAAGGAGGTGGTAAGCATCGGGGTACCCCTTCAGCGGAATTGGATGGGATGGCATATGACGGCATGCGGTTCTGGAGCGCTTACTCCGAACCTTCCTGTACCCCCTCGCGGGTTGCGATCAATACAGGACGGCACCCTGTACGGACAGGTCTGCTCTCTGTGTTGTGGCCAGGACAGGCTGATGGTTTGTCTTCAGAAGAAGTCACACTCGCTGAAATCCTCTCTCAAGCAGGCTATGACACCGCAATGTGGGGCAAATGGCACCTTGGAGAGGGGGATAACCAGGCTCTTAAGGGTATGTTTTTAAGATTTTCGGTTTAGTAAGGCAGAGGA
The DNA here is from genome assembly GCA_051439465.1 of Xenococcaceae cyanobacterium. Classification (GTDB taxonomy): domain Bacteria; phylum Cyanobacteriota; class Cyanobacteriia; order Cyanobacteriales; family JBFRWF01; genus JBFRWF01. The sequence goes on from JBFRWF010000183.1 coordinate 4,068, forward strand.
GGCAGAGAAAGCAGAGGAAGCAGGGGGGGAAAAGCCTATTGTTTCGTTGAAAAATTTCTCCCCATCCCCCCATCTCCCTATCTCCCCATCAACCTCAACCATCAAATGTAAAAAACATACCCTTGAAAGGATAACCAGGGACCGGAAACACAAGGTTTTGATCGTGCCTACTACGGGTTGTACAATGGAGCTCCAGATTTTTGGTCGCCCAGTGCTGAGTTCATTGAAAAGGCTACGCCACCCGGATTGATCTTACCGCCGTTTTACGATTTCCCAGGTAATGAAGAATACACAGCGTTGACAGGGATTGATGTGAACCTGGCTGGTTATGAGTTCAACAAAGATGCGGGAGATATAGTGCGTAAACCCATTGAGGGAGTTGAAGGCGTTCTCGGATACAAGCGACAAGAAGCATTTGAGAACGAATCCATTAATCAGATAACGTCTTATATCCAAGAAAAGGCGCAAAGCGATAAACCTTTCTTTATCTACTGGGCTAGCTATGCTCAACAATTGTCAGGATCTGCGGAGTATAAGGATGCTCCCTATGTCGATCCTGTCAATGCTCAAGCCTCCTTTATGGCTATGCACAATGACCATGTGCGACAGCTCCTCGATACCCTTAAGACGGAAGGGATAGACAAAAATACTCTGGTGGTTTGGTGGAGTGACAATGGCCCCATGTATAGCTTTTGGCCGACTGCTGGATACTCATGGCTGAGGGGTGGTAAAGGAGATGTACTAGAGGGAGGGGTTCGCGTACCTGCCATGGCTTGGTGGCCTGAAACGATCCAATCCGATCAGGATCCGGTGGATATGATCCATCTGACTGACCTCTACACGACAGCAGCACGGATAGGAGGTGCTCTGGACTACATCCCAAACGATCGAGTGACCGACGGCGTAGATCAGACGGCACTGTTACTGTTGGGCGAGGGGCATTCCCACCGGAACTATATGTTCCACTACAATGGTTCAGAAGTAGGGGCCATCCGCTTAGAAGACTTCAAGTTTTTCCCCACAGGGGAGAGTTCTGGTGGGTTACCGGAGATGGAGTACTACAACGTCATGCGGGATCCTGGAGAGAAGTACGGTGATCTGTACCCTGGACTCTGGACAGTCACCCCCATCCAAAACATGCTGGGCGAGCACCTGGACATGATCGAACAGTACCCCAATCGGCCTCCGGCAGACCTCACAGCAGGTAAAATCAGCCCTCACGACTAACTCACAACTGTATTTAGTATTTAGGCACAGTAACTAGGCGAAATCCAACGTGAGTGGTTCCGGTATCGGGAGCTTGAGATTCTCGTGCGGCGGGTCGATAGCGACTACAATAATTCTTAGCACACAGATAAGAGCCGCCTTTAATAACGTGTAATGTCCCTTCACTGGGTTTTTTGGGGTCAAAACTGTCGTTTTGCTTTGGTCCGATGGGGTTAAGGCTATGAGCTTTACCAGGATGTCCTACACTATACCAATCTGAGGTTAATTCCCAAACATTGCCCGTCATATCATAGAGTCCATAGCCATTGGGGGGGAACGATTCAACGGGAGCAATTCCGAGATAGCCATCCTCTTTGGTATTAAGGAAAGGAAAGATACCTTGCCAAGTATTGGCTTTTTTGGCTAAATATTGATTCCCCCAACTGAAGTCTTTATCTTTGAGACCACCTCGGGCTGCATATTCCCATTGTGCTTCTGTGGGAAGGGATTTACCGACACGACTTGGCAAATTTGGGGTAACCGTTCAGGGGGGCGATGGGAAATAGGCTCTCGGGTAGGGTAAGTCAGGCGATCGGGAATAGTACAATGAGGATCTCCAAGAAAATTAACTGTGGGGAACGA
>JBFRWF010000184.1:0-2693 GCA_051439465.1 Xenococcaceae cyanobacterium
TCAGCTGAGTTGAGCTCAGGCCAAATCTGTGCCTGTTCATCATCGGCTATCTACACTAGCATAAGGCTTTTTCGCCGATTGCCACTACACAAAAGTAGCGCGAGGGATTTCCTTCGAAATCCTCACATAATCAACACCCTAGCGCCTAACCCACCCTACGATCGACTTTTCAAACACGCTCTAAGTAAGCGACAATAAAGTTTAAGGGAAATTGAGTAATTCAATATGAGCTTGGAAATCGCATTCTCAATCGCTGAGCAAATTGCACCAGTCTTATGCAAAAAAATTCAAAGCCAATTAAACCCGACTGAGCTACAAAAGGCTCTAGAGGCTGGCATCAAGGCTGCTGAAAAACAGGAGACCAAACTAGATCCACAGGAAAGTCTGTTTTTTAGGAGTGAGCCTGATTTTGTCCCTAAATTTCTGGGGCAATTTTTCAAACAGGAAGGGGTACAGGAGGAATTACTAAAATCGCTGAAAAATCAGGTATTGCCAGCAGTTCCCTTTCTGGTAGAGGCGTTTAAGCAAGAAGCGGAAGCGAATCCCAGGATTAAGCCGCAGGAAGAGAGGATTGAACCCTGGCTTGAGGCATTTGCCAACAATTATTTTGAAAAGACCAGCACTTATTTAAGATTTCAGGTTGCCAAAGAGGATTATTTTGAGCAACTGGCGAACTGGTTTGATGATGTCAAGTTTGCCGGAATTGCAGTAGAGGGACAGGAGATAGAGAGAGCGGAAAAACTTGCCCAGATTTTTGTCATGCCGGATGTAGTGGAAGAGCTACAAAGCCTTTCCGATAGATGGTTAGAACAGGAATTTTTGTCGTCAGAAACAGGCGATCTCCAGGTAGAATTGCTCCGGGAGCAACGTCAATGGACGCAGTGGAAAAAGCGCTATGGCAGAAAGTTTAAAGTGCAAAAGTTATTTAGCCAAAGTCAGTCGCGGAAATTAGTGCTGCTAGGTGCGCCTGGTTCGGGCAAAACCACCTTGATGAGTTACTTTGCCGTGATGCTGGCACAAAAGCACCCGGAAGAATTGGAGTTAGCTGCCGACACCGACTGGCTGCCGATTTTAATTCGAATTCGGGATTTGGCAAGGCAACCGGATATTAGTATTCTGGAATATGCGCGGGAGTTTGCTGAGAAAACCATGTCGGTGAAAGGACTGCCTGCGGGTTTCTTTGACTATTGGCTGGAGGATGGAAGGGCGCTGATTTTGCTGGATGGCTTGGATGAAGTGGCGGAAGAAGCCAAACGCTATCAGGTGGTACGGCGGATTGAGAATTTTCTCGGTCAATTTGACCAAAATCGGGCGATTATTACTTCCCGTCCTGCGGGTTACAGGCGCGACTTTTTCCGCACCGAGGAGTTTCCCCACTATCAGCTTCAGCCGTTTGATGACCCAAAAATTGAGGAATTCATCAACCGCTGGTACGACAGCCGCGTTAAAGATAAAGCAGAGGCAGAACGACGCAAAGACAGCCTGAGAAGGGCACTTGATGAGAATGACCGGATCAAGTTGCTGGCGCAAAACCCTCTGCTGTTGACTATTATTGCTTTGATTCACCGCTATCAAGCCCTTTTGCCGAAGGAGCGCTACAAACTTTATAACAAGGCGGTAGAGACGCTATTAACCTCCTGGGATGCGAACAAGGAACTCAGTAATCATTTGGTTTTGAAATATCTGGGACTGGATGACTTGCGACGGTTGATGGAAAGTCTGGCTTACTGGGTTCACAATCAGGGAAGTACGAGGGATAAAGAGGGCGGTACACTGATTGACCGGGATGAATTGATTGATAAGTTAAGTAGGGAGATTAAGACGCTAAAACAGATTCAACTGTATGAGGCGGAAAAAGAGGCGAAACGATTTGTTGACTTCATACGCGATCGTACTGGTCTGCTGAATGAACAAGGAACTGACTATTACGCCTTTGTGCATAAAACGTTTCAGGAATACCTCTGCGCCCAAGAAATCAACTACCAAGCGGATAACAAAGACGAGTTCAAACTCATTCTGAATGATATAGAAAAACATCTCCATAACCCCCACTGGCAGGAAGTGTTATTGCTGCTGATTGCCCAACAGAAGCCCAACAAAGCTGCTAAAGCAATTGGAGTAATTCTTAACCACGGCAGCGATTATGAGCAATGGCTGCATCGCGATCTTTTATTCGCTGGCAGTTGCCTTGCGGAAAATCCTAAAAACTTGAAGGTTGCAGATAATGACCTGCCGCAGGAGATTTTGGAGAGATTAGTTGATCTGGAAGTAAGTGATTCAAAGCGGGTTGGTAACAATATTGGCGAGCAAGTTTTTCAAACCCTTTGCAGCCTCAATGAAACTGAATTTGAGGCACAAGCCTTGGAACTGTTGAAAGATAAAGCAGACTGGCTCGATGAAGAGCGATTGCTGGAATATCAGGTAGCATTAGGTGAGAAGGAAGCGGTAATTACAACTCTGTTGACGTGGCTAGAGGATGAGGATTCTACAGTGCGTTCCAGGGCTGCCTCTGCCTTGGTTAGCTTGGGTAAGGCCTCGGAGAAGGTGGTCACTGCCCTGCTGGGGCTGCTAGAGCGGCAGTCCAGTAAAAGTTCTTGACAAAATGAACATTCTGTGTATCTTCCAGAAGCTGGAGTTGAGACGAGAGAGATTTCGTCCGTCCGGTTCCCTTTTAGGTGAATAAGGCACACTGG
>JBFRWF010000185.1:0-14137 GCA_051439465.1 Xenococcaceae cyanobacterium
TCTGAAATTTATGAGTAATGAGATTACTGAATCGGTGTTCATTACGGCGATCGCCACCTCAGACTCCGAAGGTGCAAGCCCTTCCTATATCCTTTCTCAAAAAAGATCCCAAATGGGTTCTATAGAAACTTTTTGCAACAGAACCCTTAATTCTGCTGTTTGAGTAAATACTCGTAAGCCGCCAGCGCTGCTTTAGCCCCCTCGCCGATCGCAATCAATACCTGTTCGGCATAGCCATTAGTTACATCTCCCGCAGCAAAGATCCCTGGTGCCGAGGTTCGATGGTGGAAATCCACCTTTATTCGACCGTCAGCTTCTAATTTCACCAAATCTGCAACTATTTTCGAGTTTGGCTTTAGCCCTAGTTCGACAAAGATACCATCTGCAAATAGCTCGCGGGTGTTGCCCTCCTTAGCCACCACGAGACTGCGGGCGTAAAGGTCTCCTTGTACCGCTTGAGGCTGATAGCCCTCCAGGATGAGGACGTTGTCAGTTACTTGCAATCGCTTTCCGAGAGGCGTATCCAGTTCGCCGCGAGTAGGCGCAACTAGCACAACCTGACTGGCAATGAGTGCTAATTCCATCGCTGCCATGAGTGCCAAGTTGGTGTCGCCAACGACAATGGTTGTCCGCTCAATAAATAGTGGTGCATAACTCATCGCGCTGAAACAGAGACCGCGCATCAAGTAATCTCGCTCGCCAGGGACATTGAGAAATTGGGGTTCAGTACCAGTCGCAACGATAAGTGTTTTCGTTTCGTGCCGTTGGCCACCGCTCGTATCGACTCGATAACCTCCCTTGATCGCTTCGACCTTTTCAACCTCATCCGTAACACGAGCAAAATCAAGGTACTGTATTTCACTCAGAAAACGATTGACGATTTCCTCGCCATTGATAATGAGATGATGTTCCACATCCGGCAGTTGCAGGCGGTAGTTAGTTTTGCCACCTAAGTTTTTAGACACCAGCAGCACTTCCAGCCGCTTGCGTATGGCATAAATTGCTGCCGTGAGTCCAGCCGGACCGCCACCAATGATAATGAGATCGTACATATTACTTTTGATTTCTGAGTTCTAACTGGCTTAGTCTGCCTGCTCGATGAAACCCTCTTTCATCATTAGCTGCGTTAAGTCGCGAGACTTTTTAATAATTTCAGTTGCCTGCCGATAAGCTTCTTTGTAGGTCAGTGGGATGCGAGCGATGCCCTGTTCGACAGCTTTTACCGCTACGGCTGCTGCTTCTTTGGGAAAAACCTCCCATTCGTCCATTGTCGGCAGGATGCGCTCGGCCTTCAGACCCTTCTGGGCTGCCAGAGCGGCTAGAGTCTGGGCGGCGGCCAAACACATTTCATCGGTAATCGTTTTTGCCCGAACGTCTAGCGTGCCTCTAAAAATGGCGGGGAAGACTAAGGAGTTGTTGACTTGATTGGGAAAGTCGGAGCGTCCGGTGGCAACAACCGCAGCACCTGCTGCTTTGGCTTCCCAAGGCCAGATTTCTGGAAGTGGGTTGGCACAGGCAAAGATAATGGCATCTTTAGCCATCGTTTTTACCCACTCTGGGCGGATGGTATTCGGGTCTGATTTGGAAAGGGCAATTACCACATCAACTCCCTGCATGGCTTCGGAAATGCTACCTGAGCGTTGTTCTTTATTGGTTAATTGGGACAGCTTCCACTTATCGACAAACTCAGCTTTGCGCTTGTTGAGATCGGTGCGGTTCGGATGGAGAATTCCCTGACTATCGACCATCACGCACAATTCAGGAGTGGCACCGGCAAAAAAGATGAGTTTAGCGCAGGCGATGTTGGCTGCACCGCAACCAATAAAGGCAATTTGCACTTCCGATAGCTTTTTGCCGACCAGCTTGAGCGCGTTGAGCAACCCAGCTAAGACGGCAGTTGCCGTTCCCTGTTGGTCGTCGTGCCAGATAGGGATTTCGGCGCGTGCGCGGAGCGTATCGAGGATGCGAAAGCATTTAGGTTGGGAGATATCTTCTAGGTTGATGCCGCCAAAAGCTGGCTGGATGGTCAGTAAGGTCTCAATAATTTTGTAGGGGTCTTTGACGTCGAGCAAAACTGGCCAAGCATCGACCCCTCCTAGATATTTGTACAGAAGGGCTTTGCCTTCAATGACGGGCAAGCCAGCTTTCGCTCCAAGCTCTCCCAACCCCAAGACTCGACTGCCATCAGATGTTATCGCCACAGTATTCCACTTGTGTGTATGTTCGTAAACTAACTCTGGGTTAGCAGCAATGGCTTGGCAGGGTGCAGCTACGCCTGGGCTATACCAAATAGCAAAGTCGTTGAAGTCTCTGAGGCGGCAGCGCAATGCTGTTTGTATTTTTCCGCGATAGAAGGGATGCAGGCGCAAGGCATCAGCGGATGGTTGCTTGGCTTTGGCAAGCAAGGCTTCGGGGGTCAAAGGAAGAGAGTCTTCAGACATACAATTTTGGATAGCCAGTCAGCTAAAGTGATCTTACCAATTTAGTGTAGCGGCCAGCAATAAGAAACCCGACCACCAGCAATAATATAGCATCGCTATTCTATTACTCCAATAACCAACCAAATAATTTTCCCAAAGTTAACTGAAAAGACTGGGCAAATTCGGGGACTTTCACTGCATTGAACGCGTCAACAATCCACGTAGAATTTCGGGGTAGTGGTAAATATGTAGTGATAGATGAAAGAATCCGATAAAAATATATCGATCGCCAAACCATCGCTCTCATTTTGATCATTTTCAACGAGAATGTTCGGATTCCGAGAATGGCTGAGTAACTGGGAAGATTTGGCTGAGTTTGAAATCGTACCCGTCATGACTTCAAGTGAAGCGCACGAAAAAGTACTCGGCAGACAACGATGACAAAGTATAACAAGTCGCTGCACCGGAACGTACAAGGGCTATCTCTTGGGCGTTTGAGGCGCTCTGTGTCCGGTGAGCTTGCAGGATGGTCTTAATCCCCAAGATAGTACCTCAATGACCATTGACCGGAAATAGGCATTTTTAGTTTTGCCATCCTCTTTCTTATAAAGACGATAGTTAACTGGAACTGTAATCTTTTATAAAAAATACTTTCAATCCTTTTCCCGATCACTAAGGTAGTTTGGATCTAAGACTGGAACATTTTTTGAGCTATATAAATAAGTATTAAGTTGATCTTCTATGGCAAAACTGGCGTTAGGCATATCGTAAGCCATAATAATATTGATCCGATCACTCCCTCCTGTTACTGGACGTACACTATGAAGGCATTTATCGGCATACATAACTAAAAGTAGACCTGGGTGAGGTTTGACAACAATTCGCATCCCAAAGGTCTCACGAACAACCCTAAGTTGTAGTATCTGATCGAGGAAATTCTGAAAACTAGAAAATTTAGCTTTGGGTAGGATAATTCTATAGTTGGGGTAAAATTCAGTTTCACCGCCATCAACCTCGTTCAAATACAAAATAGCTGTTACCGCATTGCGATCATAATGCCAGCGATATGTACCTCCTTTTTCCGTAATATTGACATTGCATCCTACTTTGATATCTTTTAAGGGAAAAAGTTGTTGATTAGTTAAATCGTTGATGAATTTATTGACCGTCTCGTATAGTTTTTGAATTTCTGGTAGATGAAATTTTACTCCTTTTCCATCAATGACAGAGTAGCTTAGGGGTATAGGCTTTATGTTGCGATAAATTTTAGAAATAAAAAAATGTTGGCGATAATCGCTAATTAATTTTAAAAAATATTCACATTCCTGTGGAGAAAGAAAGTTTTCCTTCAAAAAGTATCCTTTAACTTTAAATTGTTCTTGTGATTCCATTTAGTGTCTTTTACGTTAAGTTATATTCCAATATTCTACAACAGGCTTTAGATATATTGAGCAATCCTAAAACCAGTATGCTGATAAAAGTTGCGGCGGAACCAATTACGACAGGAGGGAGAGGCGTAGGTTCCTGTACTCGCCCAAGCCCCACCCAGCATCATCTTGTGCTGAGTATCAAAGAAGGGAGCAGAATAATCTTCATAGAGGGGGTGAGGTTTGAATCCCAGTAGTGGAGTAAAATTATCACTAAGCCACTCCCAAACATTACCTCGAATGTCACAGAGTCCAGAAGGACTTTGGGCAGTTTCTAAGCTACCAACTGGACTAGGGGAACCAAACTTTAAATTGAGATTGTAATCCCTATCTCCCTCACCGTTAGCAGCAGCAACATTCCACTCTGCTTCAGTCATTAAACGAATTCCCTTACCTTGAGCGCAACAGTAAGCCATCGCTTCATAGTGATTGACTTCTACTGGCCAGTCAAGGGGCAAGTCAATCTCATCAAACATGGCTCGATATTGGTAACTGCCATTGCTGGGTATCCAGAATTTGGGGTGTTTGATGTTGTATTCTATCTTCCAACCCCAGGATTCTTCATCCCAGAAGTCCCGATTTTCGTAGCCATTATCATCCACAAACTGCAGGAATTCCCCGTTGGTGATGAGATACTTACTCGCTAAAAATGGTTTCACTTCCACTTTTCGAGTACCGTATTCGCTATCCCAGCCGTAGGTAGGAGCATCTTCCGGTTTGCCAAGTTCAGCTACCCCACCTGCAACCTGAATCATCTCATTGCTGGGAACTTTACCATGAGAAGCTGCATATTGCCAACATTCGGGATGTTCTACCCTATCTACGGGCAGTTGTCGGATGAGCATTGAAGAAGTTTCAAAATGAATGCGATTGTGTTCCATCCCCATCATCAGTGCCCAGAGGGGATGATTTTGCTCAATGGGGAGATTGATTGGTGTATTGTGGATAACTTCTGCAATTTCTTCTTTGGCTTTGTCTCGATACCGCCAAACATCTTCCACTTTAGGCCAGCGGACATCTTGCATGGCTTCATCAAGTTCTTCAGGGGTTGTAGGATCTACCCCGATCTCAAAAAGGATTTCGTATTCAGGGTTAATGCGCTTATTCAATAAACCAACGCGAATTAATTTATTGATGTAGAAGACAGCCGAGTGACCTAAGTAGAAAATCAGAGGGTTTCTTAAGGGGTCAGGGTTTATATAGAATGTCTCTTCCCCAATCATACTTTTCATGAGAATTTCTTCGAGTTCCCATGAATTCTCAAAGTAGTTGAAAATTGTTTCTCGATCGCAGGTGTCAAGTCGGGGGGATTGAGTCGATTTGAGTAAATCCATTTTCATTTGGTTATTTGTTATTTGTCATTTGTTATTTTTAAATTAATGTCTGAGTACGACTTCTGAGAAAGTATCAACCCAAACCACTGTTTCGGATCGGTCCAGACTGCAAGCGGTTTTAGACCTTTTGCCTGGAGTTCCTCTTGTATTACCTCTAAGTCAAACTTGCGGGAAATCTCCGTCATGATAGTTTCCCCAGCTTCAAACTCAACCCTAAGATTAAGTGCCTCTAAGCAGACAGTATGGGCTTGCAAACACCGCAAATGCATCTCAATCTGGTTAAGCTGGTCATTGTAAAACGCCCAGTGTTCAAATCGTTGAGTGTCGAAGTTACCCTCGAAACGCTGGTTCAGATGCTCCAGCATATTGAGATTGAATTGGGCTGTCACTCCCTGAGAGTCATTGTAAGCAGCTTCCAATAACTGTTTTGACTTTTGTAAATCTACCCCCAGTAAGAAATACTCCCCCACATCCAGAGCAGCTAGAATTTGTCTGAAAAAGCGATCGCACTCCTGTGGCGTCAAATTTCCCAACGTACTTCCCAAGAAAAAAATCATCCGAGACGGCAAAGAAGTAGGCTCAAGTTGGGCAAGGGCTTGTTCATAGGTTCCCACCAACCCCTGAATGTGCAACGAAGGATAATCTCGTAGTAACTGGCGCGCACCTTCTGTTAAAATCCCTCCACTGACATCAATCGGTATATATCCCAACCCATTCCCTAGGGCTTGGTAAGCATCTAACAACTGGCGAGTTTTGGTTGAACTCCCACTCCCCAGTTCTACCAGTTCGCAAGCCCCAGTCATCCGAGCAATTTCATCTGCATACTGGCGCAGAATCCATGTTTCTGTCCGGGTTGGGTAATATTCTGGTAACTCACAAATTTGTTCAAATAACTGGGAGCCACGGTCATCATAGAAATATCGCGGTGGTAAGGACTTGGGGTTTTGGGTTAATCCTCTAATGATATCTTGTCCATCTACAGTATTGGTAGGTAGGTTAGAACTGCTGAGATAATTAATCTCTAGACGCTCTTCCAAGGAACTCCGATAATCTTTTGTTGCTTGAAAAATTGTCAAAACATTACTCCCTTAAAATACTCAACCCAAGTTGCTAGTTACAAGAAACAGGGCAAATCGTATAGTACAACCCCCTCCTGAAAGTTAGTAAGGATTCCAGGAGGGGAGAAATGCTGAATACAGTTATTATCATTTACTATATCATCGACGACCTCATTAAAAGCTAATGGTTTCAGGCGCTTATTGCACTTCATGACAGCTTCGCGCCTATCTGATCCAACTCAGGTGATTGCTATGAGTAGTCGGACAGAAATAAACTTACCTGTGTTAAGAAAGATTAAGATAAAGAGGGCGAGGCTCAAATACCTTTATTCCAAGCTCTCTGGAGTCTCCCCTACCGAAGTTCTGGTTATCCTTTCTAGGAGCCAGAAGCCCACACTTACCCGCTAGAGAAGTGTGGGTACGTCACGAAATTTTTTTTCTGTCTTTTTTTTCCCCTGCTCCCCAGGGCAAACCCATCTTAATTTTCTTGACAAATTCCCATTTATGTGTATTGAGAAATTTAGGGGCGATCGCCACCAGTGATGCGATCGCTAAAATCAAATAATCTTCATTAGATGAGCTTACCCTGGTCGAATTAAGGTAAATTTTCAAATCGTTTTGTCCCTACACTCCCAATAATCCCCTATCTCTCACCGCCACCGCATCAATCAAAAGCTCTTGACATAAATACCGAGCAGTACTGGGCGAAATATCCTCATCAATCAAGAACTTCATGTTTTTTTCGGTCGTCCAACGATCGGATAAGCTTTTACATAAAGTGGTGCAAACTTGATATCCATCTGGGATAAATAGGGGTAATCTTCCCGAATGACCTGGGGTGATTCTCCTCTGGACAACATTCCCCCAATGTGACGCACAGACAGCCGAGAATTAGGGAAAACTGTTTGACCCCCCATAATATTGGGGTCAGTGACGAGTAAATTTTGTCACCTGAGTTAAGAAATGTAAACAGCCTCAATGCCTTACTGTCAAGTGGGGGAGATGTCAACAATGTTATCCTGCCCGAGCCTACCAATGTTATTGAAATCTATGCTTACTCGATTGTTTCCATTGCTTGTGAGTTTTATGCTCCTTTTGTTCGCTTTCCCAAACGCGGCGATGGCCGATGCCGTCCCCTCCCGTGAAATTACTTTCGCAGCCTACGGTGACATACCCTATGGGGTTAAAGTGCCGGACGGTAGGTCTGACGAACAGGTATTGGTAGAAGATATAGCACCTGAAATTCAGCGCCGTGATGACTTACCTTTTGTGATTCATCTTGGCGATCTTGGTCGTCCACAAGATGCCTGTTCCGATGCTTGGCTTGAGAAGAGCAAGGCATTCTGGGAAAATGAATTGCTCAAACCGGTATTTTACACGCCTGGGGACAACGATTGGACTGATTGCGACCGACAGAACCTCCCTATGCCGACAAGCGAGTTGGAGCGGCTTGAGGCAGTCCGACGGATCTTCTTCAGTCAACCCAAAACCCTCAGTGTCGAATGGCGATACGAAACACAGTCGAGCCTGCCGGAAAATGCGATCTGGTGGCACGAAGGTATCCTCTTCGTCACTCAGCACATTGTTAGCACGGACAACGGTCGGACAGATATCCAACTCGACGACCCTAAGCAAGCGATCGCCCTGGTAGATGAGCGGGATAAAGGGAATCAGCTCTGGCTCTCTCATGCCTTCGAGATGGCAAAAAAGAGCGATACAGCGGCTGTGGTTGTAGCGACTCAGCTTGATCCATTCGGTGCCCCTAAAGGAGAGGAGAATGCCTTCGCACGGTGCATGAATAACCCTGCCTATAAGGGATTCTGCTCGCATTTACAGATGCTTGCATCCACACTGGATAAACCTGTGCTGCTGGTTCATGGTGATACTAATGCCTATTGCCTGGATCAACCGTTCTCCTTGGAGCAAGCGCCGAAGCTTTGGCGGCTGAACGCGCCGGGCGATTTCAAAGTGATCGACGCTTCTGTGGTATCGTTTAATCCCGCCAACTCGGATCAACCCTTCGAAGCCACTGGACTTCTGTCGGGCACTGCAGCGCCTCAGGAGTGCGACTACAGCCGATAATGAGGGGTGATACCAAATCCGGGTTAACTACTCCCTTTTTTCCGGAAGTAGGGAACAGGGAACTTCAGATCAGGGAACAGGGAACGGAGAACGGGAAATAGGGAGCAGGGGAGGAAAAAGACAGAAAATTGATAAAGAGAGTTTTAGATCCGGATTCAGTATGAGACTGGGTGTAGTCATAAGTAGTTGGTAAGGACATCAGGGGTGAGGGGACGAGGGGGCGAGGGAGTTTCTTAACACAGGGAAGTTTATTTTTGTCCGACTACTTACAACGACCACGGGATCACCCCTGGTTAAAAGTAAATAAACTCTTAAGTATTTTCCCGGATGCGGAAAGCTTATGATTGTGATGGTTGATCCTGATACTCCTCACCTGGGGAAGTATCGAGGGTAAAAAGTGTCAAAAGGATCGTAAAGCTAAAATAAGTAGTCGAAGCCCCACATCAGAAATAGATAATTCATTGGGGCAGCTTATAGTATTTATATAAGATTTAGATGACCAATTACAAAACCAATAACAATAAATTTGCCTTAACCACACCCCTCTACTACGTTAACGATATACCCCATATCGGTAGTGCCTATACCACGATGGTGGCAGATGTAATCGCTCGATGGAAGCGGCTACAGGGTCATTCGGTGTTGTTGATTACTGGTACAGATGAACACGGGCAAAAAATCCAGCGGACAGCAGAAGCTAAAGGAGTAGCCACCCAAGCACACTGCGACAAAATCGCTTGCTCTTTCGAGTCCCTCTGGCACAAAATCGATATACAATACGATCGCTTCAGCCGCACCACTGCTGAGCCTCACCAAGCGATCGTCGCAGAATTTTTCGGGCGAGTTTGGGATCGAGGAGATATCTACCTGGCTCGGCAACAAGGCTGGTATTGCGTGGCTTGCGAAGAATTCAAAGAGGAACGGGAGCTTGTCAACGAAGGCTATTGCTCAATCCACACCAATTTAAAAGCCGAGTGGCGAGACGAAGAAAATTACTTCTTCCGCCTCTCGAAATACCAAAAGCAGCTAGAATCCCTTTATGAGGAACGACCAAAGTTTATCCAACCGGAAAGCCGCCGCAACGAAGTACTAAATTTTGTTAAGCAGGGACTTCAGGATTTCTCCATTTCCCGCGTCAATGTCGACTGGGGTTTCCCTATACCTGGCGATCCCAACCACACAATTTATGTGTGGTTTGACGCACTCCTCGGCTATGTCACCGCATTACTCGCTCCAGAGCAGGAACCGACCCTAGATAATGCTTTATCTCAATGGTGGCCAATTAATCTGCACTTGATCGGCAAAGATATCTTGCGGTTCCATGCTGTTTACTGGCCCGCCATGTTGCTCTCAGCAGGTTTACCTCTACCGGGACAAGTTTTTGGTCACGGCTTCCTCACCAAAGATGGCCAGAAGATGGGTAAAAGTCTGGGCAATACCCTCGATCCCTTTGCCTTGGTCAGCCGTTACGGTGCTGATGCCGTGCGCTACTATTTTCTCAAAGAAATTGAATTCGGGCGGGATGGGGATTTTAATGAAACCCGATTTGTTAATGTCCTCAATGCGGATCTGGCTAACGATCTGGGCAACTTGCTCAACCGGACATTAGGCATGGTCAAGAAATACTGTAAAGGCATCGGACCAAAGCTTACAGGAGCAGACATTCCGGCGGACAATCCCCTCAAGACCATTGGTTTGGAATTAGGCGATCGCGTTACTCAAGCTTATGAATCTTTACTGTTTAATCAAGCTTGTGAGGAGATATTTACCCTAATTCGCGCCAGTAATAAATTTATCGATGAAAGCGCCCCTTGGACCTTATTCAAGCAAGGAAAACAGCCCGAAGTCGAACAAGTGTTGTATGCTGTCTTAGAATCTGTTAGACTATCGGCTTACCTCCTATCTCCAATCATTCCCAACCTCAGTAGTAATATTTACCGACAACTAGGCTTTTCCATTGATTTTAACGATAAAACTCTTGTTAATAAAGCTAGTCTCTTTGAAAAGCACGCTAAGTGGGGAAATCTCCAGGTCAATCAAAATTTAAGTAAGCCACGACCCATCTTCTCAAGGTTGGAAACACAGTCAGATGAGTCCTCGTCATAATCCTTACGAGGGAAGAAATGGCTGAATCAATCACAGAGAGAGGTAAACAGGCGAATAACAGATTTTTTTCATAAGAAACGAGGCATAAGAAAAATGTTTGATAATTTTGTTGAAAGCGACCCGGTATTTACACCGGAACAAGTGTTAGAAAATCGCGGTCGCGTAGCCATCTTCATTGATGGCTCGAATTTGTTTTATGCGGCACTGCAGTTGGGAGTCGAAATCGACTACACCAAGCTACTGTATCGCTTAACAGCCGGCTCAAGATTGCTCCGAGCTTTCTTTTATACTGGCGTTGACCGTACTAATGAGAAGCAACAAGGCTTTCTCCTCTGGATGCGTCGCAACGGCTACAGGGTGATTTCCAAGGATTTGGTGCAGCTACCAGATGGCTCAAAAAAAGCCAACTTGGATGTGGAAATTGCTGTGGATATGATGGCATTGGTGGGTGCTTATGACACAGCCGTTCTCGTCAGCGGGGATGGTGACTTAGCTTACGCAGTAGATTCCGTCAGTTATCGCGGTGTCCGGGTGGAAGTGGTGAGTTTGCGTTCAATGACTAGCGACAGTTTAATCAACGTTGCCGATCGGTATATTGACCTTGACCAAATCAAAGAGGATATCCAAAAAACTCCCAAATTTAACGATCCATACGGTAGCTTTTCCAGCTTCAGTATTTTGGAGCGGGAAAAACCAAGATAAGATAGCTTGTCTTACCAGAAATTGGGGGAGTGTGAGGGGGTGAACTGAAAGCTCTCTACCTAGAAAGCGTCACTTTTGTCCATTATTTGCTAAGGAAGATCCAGCGGGTTTTAAATATGAACTGGTGGGTAAATCCAACCCAAATTAAGCTCTTGGTTGGCTCGGTAGCAAGAGGGTTCTTGTTGATTTTGTTGCTCAGTGCTTCTGCTTGTCAGGAACAGAGTCAACTGGAGCAGAAATTAAAACAAGATCCCGCCACTACCTCAAAGCTTGAGAGTAGCTTGATTTTAAACAATGCCACCCTAGAACAGTCGAACGCTCAGGGGCAAACTTTGTGGAAAATCAAGGCCCAGCAGGCTGTTTACAGCCAAGACCAAAAAACTGCTCAGCTTGAGAAGCTTACAGTGATCATCTTCCAGGATGGCAAGATAGTCTTGCAGGTGAGCGCACAAAAGGGGGAAATTCAGAAGGATGGTGAAGAAATTTTTCTCAAAGGCAAAATTATAGCAACTGACCCGCGTAATGAAGCGGTGATAAGGGGTGAGGCAGTAGAGTGGCATCCTCAAGAAGATTTACTGATTGTGCGCCAAAATCTGACTGGCAGCCACCCAAAACTGAAATTATCGGCTAAGCAAGGGCGATATTTTACTCGGACACAGCGTCTGGAATTAATCGGTGAAATTGTGGCAACAGCGCAAGATCCGTCGCTGCAAATGAAAACTGAGCATTTGTCCTGGGAAATTCCCCAGCAAAAAGTGATTGGCGATCGCCCGCTCCAGATTGTTCGATACAAGGATAAAACCATTACCGATCAAGTTCTTGCCGACCGCTTTAAGGTGTATCTGAACAATAACATCGTAGTGTTCCAACAGAATGTTGAGCTCAAGTCCCTCGATCCCCCCGTGCAAATCGCCAGCAACTCAGTAATCTGGAACTTCAAGCTCCGCACCATAAAGTCAGACAAACCAGTGCAGATTGTGCATTCCCAAGATAAAGTTATCATCACTGCCAATCAGGGGCAGGTGGACTTGGAACAAGAAGTTGCTCATTTGAAGGGTGGCGTTCAGGGAATTAGTAGTCGCAATCAAATCAAACTTTACTCTAATGAGCTGATCTGGAATATTCCGACCCAAATAGTTGAGGCACTGGGGAATGTGATTTATGAACAAGCTGACCCACCCTTTAATTTGACTGGGACTAAAGCAGTGGGGAAACTTAAGGACAACAGTGTCGTCGTCAGTAGCAACAGTGGCGACAGAGTGGTGACAGAGATTATTCCTTGATGGGGATTGTTCAGAAGTCAGAAGGAATACCCATAATTAACCCATTAGACAGATATGACCGATTCAAATAACCTCAGAATTATTTCGCTACTTCCTAGTGCCACAGAGATTGTCGCAGCATTAGGACTAACTGATGCCCTCGTCGGGCGATCACACGAGTGCGACTATCCCCCAGAAGTCCAAAACCTCCCCATTTGCACCGAAGCACGACTAAACTCCCAAAAACCCAGCGCCCAAATTGATACAGATATTCAATTCCTATTACAATCTGCCCTCAGTATTTACCAAATCAAAACCAATGTCATAGAACAACTGCAACCGACTCACATCGTCACCCAAGATCAGTGCGATGTCTGTGCTGTTAGCTTCCCAGAAGTCGAAAAAGCCGTTGCCCAACTTATCCACAGCCAACCCAAAGTTATCTCCTTACAACCCAATTTGCTGACCGATGTTTGGGCAGATATTAAACGAGTTGCCCAAACCTTGGGGGTCGAATCCCAGCCAGTACTGAGAAAATTACAGTCTCGGATTGAGGCTTGCGAGCAAAAAACCAAAGTCCTTTCAGAAGATAGCTTACCCACTGTCGCAGCCATTGAATGGACTGACCCCTTGATGGGAACTGGCAACTGGATTCCAGAATTGATCAAAATGGCAGGAGGCAAGTCTCTATTTGGGGTTACAGGTAAGCATTCGCCCTACCTGAAATGGGAAAGCTTAGTGAAAGCTGATCCAGAAGTAATTATTATTATGCCCTGTGGCTTTGATTTAGACCGTACTCGCCAGGAGTCCCAAGTCTTAACCAAGCATCCTGGTTGGTCAAACTTACAGGCGGTTAAAAACGGCAAAATCTTCATTACCGACGGTAACGCCTATTTTAACCGTCCAGGACCAAGACTAGTAGATTCCCTAGAAATTTTGGCAGAAATTCTCCATCCAGAGTTATTTGATTTTGGCTATCAAGGAACTAGGTGGCAGCCTTGGGTTGGTAAGTAATGCTGTGACATCCTCCCATCGCTAATTGCTATGGGAATTATCCACTCCCTCACCCCCGTCTGTTAAATCCCCTATTTTCAATCCCTGAATTTGAGTGTTGCTAAAAGTCTTTGTCTACGGAACACTGAAGCCTGGAGAGGCAAATTATCAATACTACTGTGCTGGCAAGGTGATAGAAGCGACAAGAGCCTATGCCTTGGGTCAACTTTTTCACCTACCCCCAGGCTATCCAGCCATGACACCGGGAAATAGCCGGGTTGAAGGTTTTTTACTCACCTTGGCTGACTCGGCTGTTTTAGAGATTCTGGATGAATTGGAAGGATATCACCCCCAGCGATCGCCCCAAGAGAATCAATATTATCGGCAGAAAATCTTGGTCTATAACCTCTCTGGAAAACCTTTAGGCAAAGCTTGGGGCTATTTTATGACTTCTGAGCAGGTACGACAATTAGGAGGGATTCTGCTCCCTTCGGGGTGGTGGAGTGACGCTCCTACACTCCCCTAACAGGTGAGCGTAGGCTTCTGGCATTCATAAAGAACTACCAGAGCTTCCTTCTTGGTACTATTAGTAGTTGAAATCGTAACTACAGGATTCCCTTTACGGCACGGTAGGTACTTCTAGTGCTAAGGTCGCGTACCATCCATCAGTTTTTTTCGTTAGTAATATGTTCTTTAAAGTGAATCCACAAGGAAGTGGGCGGTGTAACCGTATCTTCAGCCAACCCTTGAGTT
>JBFRWF010000186.1:0-9126 GCA_051439465.1 Xenococcaceae cyanobacterium
GTGAAAAGCTTTTATAAAAAATAGACAAGCAACATGAGCCAGTGCCTAAACCCTGATTGCCTTAACAAGAATCCAGACGGTACACAGTTCTGTCAAAAGTGTGGGTCAAAGTTACTGCTGCGAGAGCGTTACCGTGCTATCAAACTAATTGGACAAGGTGGCTTTGGCAAAACCTTTTTGGCTATAGATTCCGATAAGCCCTCTAAACCACAATGCGTTATTAAGCAGTTTTTCCCACAAGCACTAGGCACTGAGACTGTCCACAAGGCTTCTGAGCTATTTGAAAAAGAAGCAGTGCGTCTGGATGACTTGGGCTCACATCCCCAGATCCCAGAACTACTGGCGTATTTTACTCAGGACGAGCGACAGTATTTAGTCCAAGAGTTTATTGATGGTCAGAATTTAGAACAAGAACTCGCCGGAGGCAGTGCTTTCAATGAAGCCCAGATTCGCTCCCTCCTGAATGAGCTGTTACCAGTGCTGGAATTTATTCATGAGCATCAGGTGATTCACCGGGATATCAAGCCAGAGAATATTATCCGTCGCCGCAGCGATAACATACTTTTCCTCGTAGACTTTGGGGCATCTAAATATGCCACTAGAACAGCTCTAGCTGTCACTGGAACTGTAATCGGTTCTCAGGGTTATATAGCTCCAGAACAAGCTGCTGGTAAAGCAACTTTTGTCAGCGACATCTACAGCTTAGGTGTCACCTGCATACATTTGCTAACGAAAGTTGAGCCGTTCGAGTTGTTTGATGTTGGCGAAGGTGAATGGGCTTGGCGCAATTATTTGACTAGTCCAGTGAGTGATGACCTCGGTCAAATTCTGGACAAGATGCTACAAGGTGCTACCAAGCGACGCTATCAGGAAGATACTGAAGTCCTGCAAGCACTGAATCGGGCAAAAGTTACCCCAACGGTTGTTTCAGAACCTCTTCAACCTCAAGTCTCATCCACTGATCAGTCTCCTGTTTCGCTCCGTAAGGTATCACCTCACCTAAAGCGAACGCCTTCTGGACGCCAACCAACTGAATTATCACAAAAGCCTACTAAAATATCCCCTGGAGCATCTTCTAAATCTTCCTCTTCTGCTAAGAAATTGCTGCTGCTTCTGGGAAGTGTAGCTACTGTTTTGATTGGTGTCAGGGGACTCTATGCCTATATGCAAAGGCTGGAAAATCGTCAGGCAGCAATTTTAGACAGTATTGAACGCTCAAAAACTGATGGAAACTACCTTGAGTGCATCAGTCAAGCTAAAGCCGTTCCAGATGATTCACCCATCTCAGAACAGACGCAAGCCCTCCTGAATGATTGTCAAAACGCTCATCAAGCTCTGATTCATCTAGCTCAAGCTAAGAAGCTGGCAGAAAATGGTCAATGGTTTGAAGCGATCGCGAAACTTAATCACATTCCTTCAAACAGTTCTTCCTACCAAGAGGCTCAGAAACTTCTGGTTCAATACAACGACCAGCCTCTGATCTCTAGAGTTACAGGAGTAAACTACACGGATCTACGCGATTTACTAGCAGCAGGAAAGTGGAGAGAAGCTGATCAGAAAAATACACAGTTGATGCTCAAAGCAGCAGGGAGGGAATCAGAAGGTTGGTTTTCAGAAAAAAGTCTCCAAGAATTTTCCTGTAATGATTTGAAAACTATCGACCGTCTTTGGGTGAAATATTCAGATGGGCGATTCGGATTCAGCGTTCAAAAAGATATCTTTCTGGCAACAGGAAATACACTTGGCCACCATGACCAAGACGCTTTTTTACGCTTTGCCGATCGCATAGGATGGAGAAAAGGAGGATGGTGGTTGCACTATGACCTAACCTATAATCTCAATGCCCCCGCGGGACATCTACCTGCCGATTTGAGTTCGGCATTGTGGTTGGTTTGGAGGTATTCTTTTTGTGAATTGTAACAGATTCACAAATCCCTTAGCCACCTCGCTTATTTCTGGGTTATTCGGCAATCGAACCATTCCCGCGATGGAGTAGCATCTACAAAAAAGTCACGGTCGTCCCGGATCTATCCTTAGGGAAGTTATCCCCGCCTAACCCACCCTACGCAAGGTTCTCCTTTATCTCGTTCCCAGGCAGAGCCTGGGAACGCACATCCAGAGGCTCCGCCTCCTATAATCTCCTAAAGCAGAGGCAAAGTTATGGATATTCAGGATGAACTTTCCGCTGTCTTTAACGCTACCTGAATTGCCCGCTCGATTGCCATATCCTTACGCTTCAATACAATCTTTTCGTCCTCTGTACGCTGGGCAATCACAGCGCAGACACAGCCAGCGGCAAAACCATAAACCCCCGCCATCTTGAACAAAATTCCTGCTTCCATCTCGTAATTCAAGATGTTTAAATGACGATACTCTTCAGTGATGCCAGATAGCCAGCGCTGCAAATGGGGATTAGCGGAAGATTCACATCGTTCTTGACCTTCATAAAATGTATCTACAGAAGCAGTAATGCCTAGATGATATTCTACATTTAACTCCTGCGCCGCCTGGACTAGGGCAACAGTAAGGAATGGATCTGCTGCTGCTGGATACTCTATCGGTGCAATGTCATTAGCTGCACCTTGTCGGCATAAAGCGGCTTGAGTAATAACAATGCTACCAACGCATACGTGGGGTTGAATCGAGCCACAGGTGCCAATGCGAATAATCTGGATAATGCCTACCTGAATCAGCTCATTGACGACAATGCTAAGGGAAGGAGCGCCAATACCGCTGGTAGCAGCTAAAATAGGCTTGCCGTTGGGCAAATATCCGATGTAGCTATTGAGTCCGCGATATTCAGACAGCAAGCAAGCACCATGTAGGTAGGTTTGGGCAATCTGGCGCGATCGCTCGGGTTCACCGGATAGCAGCGCGATTGTCGGCGGATTAGAGCCAAGGTCTTTTTTGCCAAAACCTATGTGATAATGTTTCATGGATTGCGTTTTGCGGTAATTCCCTCAGATAGGTTAACCCTAATGCTCCCCAGTCTCGATCAATTTAACGCGATCGCCCTTAGCTGCCAAAACAGCACCGTGGGCAAACTCTTACCCAATGCCCTTTATGTCCATACTTGCACAATGCAAGCTCTTGAACCCTTGCTTCAGAGCTATGAAAGGGTTGCTAGAGTTACCACTGATCAAATAGAAGGGGCAACCCTGGTTAAATTCAGCACCGATAAACCGAAAATTTCCTATCTGTTTTATCCGGACTTTGACACTGACCCCCATCCAGCCCTAAAATTTAGCATTGTGGTGGACATGGAAACCCTGGAAGCAAGTTACAGTGACTACAAAAGCTCTGATAATCCCCCCATCCTCCACCGCAAAGAAACTTTTGTCACCCCGGAATATCCTCTCTATGAGCAGTTTGCCCAACTGACTCGTTTTGAAGTAGCTTTGGGATTATTGGATAATTCCCGTTTCATCGGCACTCGTCAAAGGTGGTTTCAGCGCCTAGAATATCACAGGATAGCATTTGAGGGGCATCGTCTAATTTGCCCACTAGAAAGGACATCCGGTAAACCAATTCGGATTGAACGTCACAAAGCCGCGATGGTGCGCAAAACCCTCTCCCTTCCAGTACGCTTGGCTCTAGAAGCAAATTTATTCACTTCAGAAATAACCTTCTTTGACTACGGCTGTGGTTACGGTGGCGATATTCACCGCATCGCAGAGCGGGGTTATACCAGTTCTGGGTGGGACCCCTATTACCATCCCGATACTCCTCGCATCCCGACAGATATTGTCAATCTGGGTTATGTGATTAATGTGATTGAAGATACAGCAGAACGCCGGGAAGCTTTGGTGAAAGCCTGGGAGTTAACCCGCCAAGTTTTGATTGTTGCTGCTCAAGTCTTAATTGATGACTGCAATAGGGGTGTGGTTGCTTATGAAGATGGGGTAATTACCCGTCGCAATACTTTTCAGAAATATTATGAACAAGAGGAACTGAAAACCTATATCGATCGGGTTCTCAATGTGGATGCAATTCCTGTGGGTTTGGGTATTTATTTTGTCTTTCGGGATGAAGCTCAGGCTCAAACCTTCCGCGCTTCTCGCTTTCATTCCCGCGCTACTACTCCGAGAGTGCGAGCGAAGATTAAGCGTTTTGAGGACTATGAGGAATTGTTGGCTCCTTTGATGGCTTTTGTGACGGAGCGGGGTCGTCTTCCGGTAAAGGGAGAATTGGTAAACGAGTCAGAATTGAGAGAAAAATTTGGAACTATGCGCCGTGCTTTTCAAGTAATTTTACAGGCGACTGATGATGAAGAATGGGAAGCGATCGCCGAGAAACGCCGTCAAGACTTGATGCTTTACCTAGCGCTGAGCAAGTTCAGCCACCGTCCAAAGTCGAGAGAATTGTCCCCCCAAGTGCGAGAAGATATCAAAGCCTTGTTTGGTAGCTATAAGCAGGCTTGTCTCTTGGCAGATATGATGCTTTTTAGTCTGAGGGACCTTGACAATATCGCTGACTTGTGCAGTACCAGTCCAGTGGGAAAAAAGCTGGGTCATGCTTTATTAGTTCATGTCAGTGCTTTAGAAGCTCTCGATCCCATGCTGCGGCTTTATGAAGGCTGTGCTAGTCGTACTATTGGTCGTCTAGAGGATGCAAACCTGATTAAATTCTACTTCCACCAGCCAAAAATATCATATCTTTACTATCCAGATTTTGATACTGGCCCCCATCCTACACTGCACACCAGCATGGAGATTAACTTGCAGGATTTACAGGTCAGATATCAGGATTATGATAGTGATGATAATCCCCCAGTGTTACATGAGAAGGATGCTTTAGTCACCCCAGATTATCCTCTCTATGAGAAGTTTGCCAAGTTCACTCGCCAAGAGCAAGACTGGGGACTATTGGATGATTTAGATGCTATCAGTCGTCGTCGAGGATGGTTGCAATGTTTAGAAGATCACTGTGCGACAATCTGGAGAAATCGGTTAGTTTGGCGCAAGGATGCCGATCCTTATAAGGTTAAGTTGTTACGCTCTAGGATTAATGCTCGTAAAAAGAAAAGGGACGTTGCACAATAATATAGCAGCCCTATAAAGAAAATATTAAACCCTTGGGTAGGGTGGGTTAGGCGGCGATAACTTCATCTTACTAACCTACTAACTAACTATCCGCCGTAACCCACCAAAACCAAGCAATCAAGCTGTGTTAAGATTTATTTGATAAATACCCTCTAGAAAATACTGCTTATAATCCTAGACTATGCAATCTCCTAACCAAAGCTTAAACTATCCAACCAGCCGTAAAGATGATCGAGTTGATCTGTATCATGGCGTTGAGGTAAAAGACCCCTATCGCTGGCTTGAAGATCCCGATTCAGAAGAAACAAAAGCCTGGGGAGAAGCACAGAATCAAGTTACCTTTAGTTATCTTTCTCAGATATCAGCAAGAGAACAGATTAAGCAGCGAATTACTAAGCTTTGGAATTACGAAAAGTTTGGCATTCCTTTTAAAGAAGGGAATCGCTATTTCTATTTTAAAAACGATGGTCTACAAAATCAGAGTGTCCTTTATACCTTAACTTCCCTTGATGGTTCACCGAGGGTATTAATAGACCCTAATACACTTTCTGAAGATGGCACTATTGCTTTATCCGGTTTATCTATCAGTAAAGATGGCCAGTTAATGGCTTATGGCTTGTCTACCGCTGGTTCTGACTGGATAGAGTGGAAAGTGCGGGATGTTGAAACAGGGGAAGACTTTTCAGATTATATCAAATGGGTAAAATTCTCTGGGGCATCTTGGACTCGCGACAATCAAGGCTTTTTCTATAGTCGTTACGATGAACCAAATGAGGCAACAAAATTAGAAGATGTCAACTACTTCCAGAAACTTTATTACCATCACTTAGGAACGCCCCAGTCTGAAGATATTCTAATTTATCATCGTTCCGATCAAAAAGAATGGGGTTTTAATGGAGATGTTACCGAGGATGGACGCTACTTAATTATCATTGTTGGGCGTGGTACTGATCCGAAGAATTTGGTATTTTATAAAGATTTGCAAGACCCAGATGCAGAAGTAATCGAACTAATTAGCGAATTTGAAGCTAATTATAGTTTCATCGATAACGATGGTTCAGTTTTTTGGTTCCGTACTGATTTAGATGCGCCCCGTGGTCGGGTAATTGCCATTGATATTAATAACTCAGCACGGGAGTCTTGGCAAGAAGTTATTCCCCAAGCAGCTGAAACTCTCGAAAGTGTAAGCTTACTTAATAATCAGTTTGTTGCAGATTACCTTAAAGATGCCCACTCATCCATTAAGATTTTTTACTTGGATGGTTCTTTTGTTCGGGAACTAGAGTTACCCGGAATTGGTTCAGCTGGTGGCTTTGATGGTAAGCGCCACGACACAGAAACCTTCTACGTATACACTAGCTTTACCAACCCATCAACTATCTATCGCTATGACATGGTAAGCGGGGAAAGTAGTATTTTTCGCCAGCCTAATGTTGATTTTCAACCAGCTGAATACGAGACAAAACAAGTTTTTTACAGCGGCAAAGATGGGACAAAAGTGCCAATGTTTATTACCCATAAGAAGGGATTGCAGCTAGATGGTAATAACCCAACTTACCTCTATGGTTACGGAGGCTTCAATGCTTCCCTATCCCCCAACTTTTCCATTAGTAATCTAGTGTGGATGGAAATGGGAGGTGTCTATGCAGTACCTAATCTTCGTGGCGGCGGTGAGTATGGAGAAGAATGGCATCAAGCCGGGATGAAGCTGAAGAAACAGAATGTATTTGATGATTTTATTGCTGCTGCTGAGTGGCTGATTGAAAACAAATACACTTCTTCTGAAAAATTAGCTATTGGTGGTGGTAGTAATGGGGGTTTATTGGTGGGTGCTTGTATGACTAAACGCCCAGATTTATTTGGGGCGGCGTTACCAGCGGTAGGGGTAATGGATATGCTACGATTTCATAAGTTTACCATTGGCTGGGCATGGTGTTCTGAGTATGGTAGTCCTGAAAATGAGGAGGAGTTTAAGGTACTCTATGCCTATTCACCATTACATAATTTGAAATCTGGGACAGCTTATCCAGCAACGATGATTACCACTGCGGATCATGATGACAGGGTAGTACCTGCACACAGTTTCAAGTTTGCTGCTGCTTTGCAAGAAGCGCACGGGGGTGAGAAACCCGTATTAATTCGGATTGAAACCAAGGCGGGACATGGTGCAGGAAAGCCTATTACTAAGATAATTGAGGAGATTGCAGATAAGTGGGCTTTTTTGGTGGGAGTTCTCGATCTAGATTTAGCTATTAGTGACGTACCCACACTTCCCTAACGGGCAAGTGTGGACTTCTGGCATTCACTCAGAACTACCAAAATTTCCTTCAGGGTACTGTCGGTTACCGTAGCTTAAATAAAGGATGCTGTGTAAAGAATTGTAAATTATAGCAGTCCTAATAAATTCTTCCCAGTCACCAGTCACCGTGAACCCTAAGATGGAGATAGAATTTGAGAAGTTAGACTTTTGCGAGATAAAAGGCAGCGACAATAATTTGTTGCCCAATACAATAAACACCGAAGACAGAGAATTGTAAACACAATGGCAGAACTAAAACAACAGAAGTGCATACCTTGCTCTGGGGATTCTCCGCCCGTGAGCCAAGCAGAAATTGAAGAACTCAAGACTCAGATTCCCGATTGGAAAATCATTGACCATGAGGGACAATTGCGTTTGGAGTGCATTTACAAGTTTCCCGATTTTAAGACAGCCATAGCCTTTACCAACCGCGTCGGGGATGAAGCTGAAAAAGAGGGACATCACCCCGCCTTACTCACCGAGTGGGGTAAAGTGACCGTTACTTGGTGGACTCACGCTATCTCCGGACTCCATAAGAACGACTTCATCATGGCAGCAAAAACAGATGCAATAAGGAAAGCTATGTAAAAAACAGTTGGACAATTAGGGCGATCGCCGAATGGGATGCCGATTAAGAATTTTTCTGACCAAAGAAGAACAGCAGACTCACGTTTGATCAGGGTCAACCTTTGATTAAATAAGGCTTTCAGCGACTGCGCTGCTTTCGCACTCGCTCTGCGAGACCGCAAAATTTGTGAGAAATGCGGGTAGAGTATTTGAAGGGAACGCAGAATAGAAGATGACCTAGTTTCACCCTTTCACCTATGTGAATCGCCCTTTCCAGACATCATTAATTCTGTCTCTACGCTACTTTACTTTTGAGTATCAATGCCGTCACACAAGTGTCTATCTTCCTCTTTGACCTTGGGATTATTCTGCAAATAACCGCGCATCCAATCGCAACTGCGCCCCATTAAAGAGTCTAAGTCCCAGGCTGTATTTAGATTCCAGAGTTTGATAGTCTTGTCCTCACTGCCGGTCGCCAAGGTCTTGCCGTCGGGGCTGAAACTGACACTCCTGATCCAGCCATCATGCCCCTGGAGGGTGCCGATTTCCCTTTCCGTCTCTAAATTCCAGAGTTTGATGGTCTTGTCATTACTGCCAGAAGCCAAGGTCTTGCCGTCGGGGCTGAAACTGACGCTCCTGACCACGGAATTATGCCCGAAGAGGGTGCGGATTTTCCTTCCCGTCTCTAAATTCCAGAGTTTGATGGTCTTGTCCTCACTGCCAGAAGCCAAGGTCTTGCCGTCGGGGCTAAAACTGACACTCCTGACCCAGCCATCATGCCCCTGGAGGGTGCCTATTTCCCTTTCTGTCTCTAAATTCCAGAGTTTGATGGTCTTGTCTTCACTGCCGGTCGCCAAGGTCTTGCCGTCGGGGCTGAAACTGACGCTAATGACCCAGCCATCATGCCCCTGGAGGGTGCCGATTTCCCTTTCCGCCTCTAAATTCCAGAGTTTGATTGTCTTGTCATCACTTCCAGAAGCCAAGGTCTTGCCGTCGGGGCTGAAACTGACGCTCAAGACCCAGCTATCATGCCCCTGGAGGGTGCCGATTTCCCTTTCCACCTCTAGATTCCAGAGTTTGATTGTCTTGTCACCACTGCCAGAAGCCAAGGTCTTGCCGTCGGGGCTGAAACTGACGCTCCTGACCCAGTCATCATGCCCGACGAGGATGCGGATTTCCCTTCCCGTCTCTAGATTCCAGAGTCTAATGGTCTTGTCA
>JBFRWF010000187.1:0-2729 GCA_051439465.1 Xenococcaceae cyanobacterium
CCTGCTCCCCCTGCTCCCCCTGCTCCCCCTGCTCCCCCTGCTCCCCCTCTAAGGGTGTTACCCTATTTTGAACCATGCCCAAAATTCTTCTCCCCCTGCTCCCCTACTTCCCCTGCTCCAGAAGCTCTCTCACCACGAAGTATGGTTATTCAACCGGATTTGATATAAAGGGGGATTCTCCACCAAAGTTCACGTCCGGGCTGAAGGATTTGGCAAGCCGATGGCTTTTGTCCTTACTTCTGGAGAACGCCATGAGGCGATCGCCTCGAAAGAAATAGCATTTAGCTAGATCATGAATGTGGTGGTGATTTAGTATTCGGGGAACTTTGGGATGGAGAATTAGTATTTAGCTGCTTACGTCCATTGCGAATCACTCTGAGCATTTGGCTTAGCTGTTGCTCAATGCGATTGAGAACCGCATCAGCGTAATCATCAGCACCATTTTGAATCTGCTCGCACTCAGCTAATGTCATTTGGTGCAATTGCTGCATTTCCTGCTGCGCTGAGCGGCGCATCTGCTCAATTTCAGCAATGGTTTTTTGTTGAATTGCCTCATACTCCTGCTGAACTTGTTGCCGGATTTGACTGGCTTCGAGTTCAGCTCGTTTCACAATCCCCATTTCATCCAAGATTTGAGCAGCATTTTTTTGAGCCGTCTCAATGATGTCTTGGGCGTAATCTTCGGCTTGCAGCAGAATATCTTCCTTCTGGCGAATCACTTCTAGAGCTTTCTCAATAGCATCTGGCAAACGAAGCCTGACCACATCTAACTGGTCAAGCAGCTTTTCTTCCTCGACAAGTGTCCATCGAGTTAGGGGGACGCGAGGACTATGGAGAATTATTTCCTCAAGTCGGTCGAGTTCTCGTCGAATGTCAAAACCTGCTGCTTGACTTTGAGGGGGAGTGCCTGTTTGGGGAGGTTTATCTCGTTTAGGAGCGCTCCGGGAGGATGATTTTTGGCGTGGCATTTTGTAGATATTGTTTTAACTTAACTTACATGAATCCTCCCCACCTAAGAGGGTGTTTGAAAAGTTGGGGAGGTAAAATCGAGACTGGCAATATTTACCCTTACAGTATGTTTGAAAAGTTGTCAGGTAGGGTGGTGCAGGAGCGGTTTTAGAGGATAAATTATGAATTCTTCCCGATAACTTTTAGACAAAACCCGCCTTCACTCCACCATCAGGTACTTTTCAAACATCTTCTTAGGAGTAATATATGTAGATATCTCTAGTAACATTCTTAGGAACAAGGTGATCGACAGAGCCGCCAAATTTTGCGATCTCTTTCACTATACTACTACTTAAAAAACTGTATTCTTTGGTAGTGGCAAAAAACACTGTCTCAATCCCATCCCAGAGTGTTTTGTTAGTGTGAGCCATCTGAAGTTCTTTTTCAAAATCTGAAAGCACCCGTAGACCTCGCAGCAAAACTCCTGCATTACGCAATTTGGCATATTCTACAGTCAGACCGCTAAAACTGTCTACTTCGACGTTGGATAGATGTTGTGTACATTGACGGATTTGTTCCACTCGTTTGGCAACCGAAAATAGGGGTTGCTTATCTGGATTGCACAGAACAGCGACAATCACCTGCTCAAAAAGCTTACCGCCTCTTTCAATAATATCAAGATGACCCAAAGTAATCGGATCAAAGCTGCCTGGATATATAGCTATCATGTCAAAACGTTGCTATACTACTCTAATATCTACTTTCCACCATCTGCCAAGCCAATTTTGCCGCCCCTACCATCCCCGCTTGATTGCCCAACTTAGCTCTCAATAACTCTAAACCAACGCGGGAACTACTCAGCACTCGCCGCTCAATTTCTGCTAATGTCGCTGGGAAGAAAAACTGGGCACTGGCACTGACACCACCGCCAATTACCACCGCTTCTGGAGTCAGCACATAAATGAGACTGGCTAATCCAGCCCCTAAAAGCCTTCCATAGTCCTGCCAAAATGCCAAAGCTTCTTTATCCCCCGCTTTTGCCATTTTCCCCAGTTCTGCTGGTTCTTTGCCTGTACGGCGGCGAATTGCTCCCGCAGAAATATATTGCTCCAAAGAACCCTGATTACCGCTATTACAAGGTGGCCCATTTGGGTTTAAAGTAATTAATCCTAGTTCCCCTGCTGCACCGTGATGACCAGTAAATAACTTGCCATCCAGGATAATTGCCCCCCCAACACCTGTACCCAAGGTCAATAAAATCAGATTCCGAAACCTTCGTCCTACTCCTAACCAAGCTTCTCCTAATCCGGCACAATTGGCATCATTAGCGAGAATGGTAGGAAGATCCGTTTTTGCCTCTAACCAATCAGCTAGGGGAACGTCATGCCAACCTGCGAGGTTAATTGCTACTGTAGCAATGCGACCAGCAGCATCAGCAGGGCCAGGAGTGCCCACTCCGAGAGCGATACACTGCCGAGCAGAGTTGAGTTGGGTAATGGCTGCCGCTGTGGCTTCTAAAACTGCTTCTGGGGAGGAGGGTTGGGGGGTAGGGACTGTTAAGGATTCTAAGCAGATTCCATCTTGGAGGAATCTCCCCAACTTGATTGCTGTTCCTCCTAAATCTATTCCAATAACCTCTGGATTGTTCACTGATATTTCAATCCCTGATAGGGATTAGGACAAAACCTAACCTCCCCATAGGGAGTGTAAACCCTTATTCGGATTAAGTCAATAGTCTGCTTAACCCTCATCTAAATATGTCCTAACCTGCCATCGTATTG
>JBFRWF010000188.1:0-7098 GCA_051439465.1 Xenococcaceae cyanobacterium
TCAGCTGAGTTGAGCTCAGGCCAAATCTGTGCCTGTTCATCATCGGCTATCTACACTAGCATAAGGCTTTTTCGCCGATTGCCACTACACAAAAGTAGCGCGAGGGATTTCCTTCGAAATCCTCACAGAATCAACACCCTAGAGCTAGGCACAGAGTAAGATTATAGTTTAAGCATTTGCGATTGGATTAATTATGGATTCTGAACCAAAACACAGTATAGTACCTGGCGATCGCTCTTCAGTTAAGTTTGTCGAGGTATTTCTCTAGGGTGTACGATAGCAAATGAGGATTAATCCAAAATTAGTTGGAGGTTGAGGACAAATCCAGGTAAAACATCTTCTCCTGATAGGGTTGTGGGCGATCGCAGCACTTCAACGTCCTGTCCTTGGCGATAAATTTCGACTCGGCGAGTTTTAGGATTAATTAGCCAACCAAGTTTTACTTTATTGGCCATATATTCTTGCATCTTATCTTGCGTTTCCCTTAAACTATCGGTGGGTGACATGAGTTCTAAGACAAAATCGGGAGCAATGGGGGGAAATTTCTCTTTTTGTTCGGGAGTGAGTGCCTCCCATCTTTCTTGCTTTATCCATGAGACATCAGGAGAACGATCTGCACCATTGGGGAGTTTGAAGCAGGTGGAGGAGTCGAATACTTTACCTAGCTTTGTTTGTCGATTCCAAATGACAAAATCAGCATTAATTTCTGAGTTATGGTTTCCCGTTTCTCCCCCTGTGGGTGGCATGATAATTAGTTCTCCTTTGGCATTGCGTTCAAATTTAACATCGGGATTTGAGCGACAAAGTTGGTAAAATTGGTCATCGGTGAGTTCAATGATGGGGTTGAAGTTGACGGTAAAAGCAGCCATAAGTAGGTCGGTCAAATTAATTAGAAAATGGTTGAGCGAGGGAACTTCGGAACAGGGAACAGGGAACAGGGAACAGGGAACAGGGAACAGAGAACAGAAAATAGCTAACAAGGATAGCTCCACAGGTTCATCCTGGGGCAAATTGGCACAACCGAGGTAAAATTCTAGAATGTTGATTCCACTGGACTTAATATTATTCATAATCTTAAACTCAGACCCAAGATAATTGATAATGGTAATTGAATGGCTAAAATTCAGAGTTTCCCCCCAATCACGGGAAAAATTTATTCAGAAGGATGCTCAAATCTGGACACAAATGATTGCCAGCTATCCTGGCTTTCTGGGAAAAGAAGTTTGGATCAATCCTAACGCACCAGAAGAGATTGTCCTCGTGATTCGCTGGCAAACCCGCCAACAGTGGAAATCGATTCCCCAAGCAGCCTTGGAGGAAACAGAACAGCAATTTGCTCAACAAATGGGAGAAGATGAGTATCAGATGGTAGAAAGCTCCGAGTATCAAGTGCGAAAGTTTCCCCAAGTTTCAACCTAGAACACCTTGGGGAGGGGACGACCGAGCAATTGTTGGGAGTTGAGGTAGGGTGTTGACTTTGAACCCTTTAGCACATAAGACTTCATGCAAAATATGTGTTAGATCTTTTGGTGGGAAAGCGGCTATAACAGCCGCTTTCCCACAAGCAAAAAGTAACATGAATAATTTTCCGGGAAATTCCTTCAAAACACCCAAAGTCAACACCCTAGAGTTGAGGAGAGGGGCGACAAGTTAGCTGACCAATTGGTTGAGAGTCAAACGAAGCGGGATGAGGCTGTGAGGGAACTTAGGCAGGTAACGGATTTGTTGATAGACTAGCTAACAGAACCATTTTTGTTCTGTCTCATATTCTAGCTAAAGTCCCAATAGTCATTATGAGCGATATCGAAAGAACAGCACAAATAGTAGTAATCTCGGCTTTAAGAGAAGAGCTAGATTATCTTTTAAAGAAAGATTTGCATTGGAGAGGTCCAGAAGGTTTACCTGGAAGTTATTCTTATTACCTTGGAACTTTGGAAAATAAAGAAGGAAAGAGGCTCCAAATTGCTGCCATACCACAACCCTTGGATGAAATGGGACTAATAGATGCAGCAATACTGGCAACAGTAGCTATCTTTGAATTAAAACCTGAATATTTAGTGATGATTGGAATCTGTGGAGGAATAGAAGGAGAAGTTAGTATTGGCGATGTTATTGTGGCTCGTCAAGCGTTTCATTATCAGCATGGCAAGTTAAAAGGAGATGGAGAGTTTCAACCTGAGCTAGTAACAGAAAAAGCCAATAGAAGTATAGTAACTAAAATAGTAGAGTTTCTCAAGGAAGAGAATCTCACTCAGATTAGAATAGAAGCTGTAAAAGAAAGTTTAGAAATCCCCCGAAAACCTCGTATTAAGTGTCACTATCTTGATATTGCTTCCGCCGATTTAGTGAATGATCATCCCGAACAAATCAAAAGTATTCAAAAGTTTGACAGAAAGGTTGTCGCCATTGATATGGAAAGTCTCGCTGTCTTAAAAGCAGCTAACCTATTAGATACTAAAGCAGCTATAATTAAGTCTGTCAGTGATATTCCGGCTACCAACTTGAGGTGAATCTCAACAGAAATCAGGCTATACCTGTGGCAATGTGATCAATTTGCTTTGTACTAGAAATACTGATTTAACTGGCTATGACTTTTCTAATCTAACTATTAGACAAGCCTATTTACAAGGTGTTAATTTGCAAAATGTAAATTTCGCCAACTCAGAACTAACAAAGTGTAATTTTACTAAAACCTTAGCCAGTGTCTATGCAGTGGCACTTAGTCCAGATGGAAAACTTTTAGCGGCTGGAGATGCTAACTGTAATCTCTACCTGTGGAGAGTTGAGGATGATCAACAACTCTGGAGTTGTGAGGACAAAGGAAGAGTTTGGTCTATCGCTTTCAATAATGATTGTCAGACTCTAGTGACTCTTAATGAACTTTATGGAACCAAGCAATGGGATGTGAATACAGGTCAATGTCTCAAAAATTTTCAGGAAAGCGATACACCCATTTTAGGAATTTCTTGCTTTGAGTTGGATGATTGCACTATTAATAATGAACGTGCCAAAACCATCAATTTGGGAGCATCCCAATTTTACACGTTAGCTATTTTAAAAAGGCCTGACCCCCTTGGAATATGGTTACTAGTGGTAATGATTTTACAAAAATGGGATGCTCCCATCAAGTTGCGGGAGAGTGAGGATCTATACATCATCTTAAAGAGATATTTTAAAAATAGCAAAGGTCAAGTAATAAGAAGTGCCCTGACTCTGGATGATCTAAAAAAGGATGAAACAACAGGAGGAAGCTTATGTCCTGGAAGATGTCTCCCAGTTTATTGGGACCGAAAGTGTGGTATTTGGACAGTCGCGTTCAGTCCTGATGGTCAGGTAATGGCTAGTGGTGGTAATGATCATAAAGTTAAGCTTTGGAAACTCAAATCTGGAATATGTATTAAAACTTTGGAAGGACATACTAAAAGGGTACGTTCAGTCACATTCAGCAATGATGGAAAATTTATAGCCAGCGGGAGTGAAGATCGCACCATTAAGATTTGGGACGTGGATAGCAAAAGATGCCTTCAAACACTGGAGCATACCAGTCGAGTCCATTTCGTTACATTTATTCCAAATCAAGATGGACAACTACTTGCTAGTGCCAGTGATGATCGGACAGTTAAATTATGGGATTTCAAAACTGGTAAATGCCTCAAAACCTTGCAGGGATATACAAATCAGGTATGGTCAGTAGCTTTTGGTCCAGAATCGAATAGTGAAATTCTAGCCAGTGGCAACGGCGATAATAGCGTGAGGCTCTGGGATCTCAAGACTGGGCAGTGCAAAAAAACTTTACAAGGGCATACTAATTCTGACTTTTCACGGCATCTTTTTCGGTTGACGGGGGTTAGGTGTTAGGTGTTAGGGGGTAGGGAAGATTCAGCTTCTGTTTTCAAGAGCGCGAATCAAAGCTGATAACAATCTGCCCACCGATTCATATTGGTTGAGAAGGGAATCAATGACATCCGATGGGTTTAACTTGACTCTTTTTGATAACATCATTTGGGAAATTATGAGTAACTAAGTAACATTCTTTTGCTAAATCCATTCCTGTTTGCCAAACCTTAAAATAAGGACGGGCGCTTAGTTAAACCATTAGCTTTTCTAAAAAAAAGGACGGGCGCTTAGGAAAATGACGCTTTTCTAAAAAAAAGGACGGGCCCTTAGCCAAATCATTACCGGATTGATTTACCTCGCTCTCATCCCACGCTCACCCTAGCGGGTAGAGACGTGGGGCTTCCCGCGACAGAGCTAAAATGTTTATTGTGCTTTTGCTCCTGGTAATATTCTGAAAAATGTCCAATTGTACCCGCTGTCACCAACCCATCGATGCTCAAGCGGTTATCTGTCCCCACTGCGGTAATGTTCTCAAAGCCTATGGTCATCCCGGTATTCCCCTGCACCAGGCGACGGGAGACACTTTTCTGTGCGATAGCTGCACCTACCATGAGGATGATACCTGTACCTTTCCCCAACGTCCCTATGCTAAAACCTGTACCCTCTACCAAGACAAATCTCAGCCGTCCACAACTGAGTTAAGTACGTCTAGCTACCAATATACTCGGATGAGAGCAGTTAAGGCTTGGTGTCAAAGAAATAAGGGGTTACTGATACTGTTAGGCTTAATCTTTATCAGTTTCTTGATTGCCTTAATAAGATGAGTTGAGTTAGACCGAAGCTCTAGCAGTATTTGAGTCAGTGTCCGTGACTAAAGAAGGTTCTTGAAGTGGGGTTGCTTCTTCTTGATAAACTGCCATGTCAAACCAGAAAGTTGTCCCCACACCCACCTCACTAATCAGGTGGATGGAGCTGTTATGCTTATCAATAATATTTTTGACAATTGAAAGTCCCAGTCCCGTTCCTTCTAAGGTATGAACCCGATTTTCCACCCGGAAGAAACGGTCAAAAATCGCATCTTGGTCTTCTGGAGCAATCCCAATTCCAGTATCAGAGACTTCCACTCGCACCTGAGGCATCTCCTCGGAAGCATCGGGATGAGATTTGAGCCGATAGGCGCGAATGGTGATTCGTCCCCCTTTCTCAGTAAACTTCAGGGAATTACCCACCAAATTAGTGATCACCTGAAGCAACAAATCATAGTGACCCAAAACTAGGGGCAAATCAGGTTCAATCTCCTGACTCAATTTAAGGTCTTTATCCTTGGCATTGAGCTGATAAGTGCGCAGGGTTTGCTCGATTAGTTGAGCTAAGTCTACAGCTTCAAGGTGGTAATTCTTGGAGGATTCCAGTCGGGATAAATCCAGAACATCATTGACAAGGCGCGTTAATCGGTCAGTTTCGCGATTAGCGGTTTCCAGGAATTCCCGACGCTCCGTTTCCGTCAGGTTCTCACCGAATTCGCAAAGGGTTTCTATAAATGATTTAATATTAAACAGCGGCGTTCTCAGCTCGTGAGAAATATTACTGATGAATTGACTTTTTGCCTCATTTAGCTTCGCCTCGCGGGTGATATCTTGCACAGTCATAACAATCCCTTTAATATTATCCCGGTACTGGTCAAGAACCTGAGTCAAAAGAATGCGGACAGTGCGTTGGGTTGGCTGAGTGAGAGTAATGCGGAACTCCCCGCGATCGGGCAGCACTTCGGCTGGCGAGTCCTCCTGGGAAGCCGATTCATCCTGTTTAGATGTTTCACCAGCAGTAATTTGATAAAGAGGCTTAGTTAGTTTCACACTTAAGTCTGAGGGCAAGTAATGGAGGACATTTTCTCCGATCGCATCCTGTCCTTCCCAACCAAACATCCGCCGCGCCGTAGGATTGACTAAAAGTAATTGCAAGTTGGTGTCCAGCAAAATTGCCCCATCGGCAATAGTGGAAACTAGAGTTTCCAGCTTGGCTTTCTCAGCAGTCAGTTCCTCGATATTTTGCTCTTCATAGCTTTCCAGTCGCTCTGCCATGTGGTTGAAGCTGGCAATCAACTCACTAAGTTCTCCTCCTAGGGGCAAGTCAATTCGCTGCTTAAAGTTGCCAGCAGCGATATTTTTAACCCCCACCAGCAGTTCTTTAATCGGGTTGGTAATCGTGAGAGCGTTAATAACTCCCCCAAGAATCACCATCGCCCAAATGGAAACAAAGACAGCAATGGTGACATCCCTGGTTAAGTTTGAGGAAGCAACTACTGTGGCATTGGGATTGATGCCGATTGCCAATACTCCTAGATATTTATCTTCATGTTTGAGGGACACAAAAACATCCGTGACTTCCCCACCCGGCGTGAGGTGCTGCCGCACCATTGGCAGATCAGAATCTTGAGCATAACTTTCTGGTAGCTCAATCCAACGCTCAATAGTCAATGAGTTCTTTACCTTGGCTTCAGAAAAAGGGATGCCAAAGAAAATCTTTCCCTCTTTGTCAGCGTAGATCATGTAGCGTACGCTGGAGGTACTGCTGTAAAAGCGATTGGAGAAGCGAGCCACCTCCGTCAGATTGTCTTCCGCAATTAGTGGTGCGACATTAGCAGCCAGCAGGAGACCCAAATCTCGACCAAAGCGAGTGTCATTGATCCGAGCATCTTGCTGAATCGTGTTCACTGCCCAAAAGGTGAGACCACTCATAACTAAGGAGACGACTAGAGTCGCCGCCGCCATTAACTTGGTCTGAAGTGTAAAACCTGACCACCAGCGGGCAAGTACTTCTCGGATAGTTTGGAGTAGAGCCAGCAAGGTAAATTCGCGCTTCCAATAATTGACATACTCCCACCGCTAACCCTACGGGTATAGCGGGGGATTCAGCAACTGACAATTGCTTATCACTTCCTCCACTCTGACGAGGGTTCCCAGGCTCCCCACCCAACGGCAGCGATATCTCCTCAATGATTATTTCGGGCATTACTTTTGCGGGGAACCCGCATAGCTGGGATAGGTCAATCTCCAGTAATTTAAGACCTCTTTCTAATATGTTTTTCGATGCCTGAATATCCGCATCTTCAATGTATCCACACTCTGTACAAAGAAAGCGTTCACCGTTTCGATTATCTTTACTGACGCAACCACAATGAAAACAAGTTTGCGAAGTGTGACGGGGGTTAACTTCTAGCACGATGCCGCCAAACTTTTCAGCTACCGACTTCACCTTCTG
>JBFRWF010000189.1:0-7144 GCA_051439465.1 Xenococcaceae cyanobacterium
CCCCTACAGTAGGATAATTCCCCAAATGTAGGGGCGCAAGGCTTGCGCCCAAAATGTAATATAAACAAACATTTTCCCCCATGATGTCGGGAGAGCCCTATTCTTAATACTGAACAATTGCCAAGAGCGATCGCAGATTTGGCCATTGTTCCTGGTGAGCGATCGCAGATTTGGTCTGTAATTATAGCTTCTTGCTAATTGTCCTAATGCCCTATTTTAGCTGTGTCAGTCCAGTAGGGTGGGTTAGGCGCGGCTCCTCTGGAGTTGAAAACAAGTACATGGTAGATTCCAAGCGCCGTAACCCACCACTTTTGATGCTCTGCTCCTTACATACAGACTTTTCAAACACCTTCTTAGGCTGTAGGTGGGAAGGATTCATATAAGGTTGGCGATCGCATAGAATAAAATAACGATAGAAGCTAAGGTAGACAAGATAGGTTGAGGTATTGGTTAAAGAAGATGCCATCAGAAGACAATATCCCCCGTATTTTTATCTGCTACGCACACAAAGATAATGAAAGCGACGATCCGAGCAAGCGCTGGCTGGATCGCCTTTTAGAGTATCTAAAACCTCTGAACCTTCAAGACCAAGTAAATATCTGGTCCGATGAGAAGCTTAAAATTGGCGAGCTTTGGCATGAGGAGATTCAAGATACTCTCAAACAGGTGAATGCAGCGGTTTTGTTGGTCAGTCCTGCTTTTATGGCTTCTAAATACATTCGCAATAGTGAAGTCCCTGTCTTGTTGAAGAATGCTAAGGACAGGGGGGTAGTCATTTTGCCAATTATTCTGCGTAAGAGTTTATTTCAAGAGACAAAATTTAAGTATCCAGATCCTCAAGATGGTCCAGATGAGTTATCCCTGAGTGTTTTTCAAACGGCTAATCCTCCCAGCAAACCCCTGAATAGTTTGGATGAAGATGAACAGGATGAAGTCTTTTTATCGGTAGCAAGACGCCTGCTGCAGATTGTTAACTCTTCCCAAGAAAGAGCTAATCCACCAAATGTTAGCAATCCTGTAATTGCCAATACCAGTAGTGCTGATCGTACAGCAGAAATTTCTAATCTACTGGAATTGACAGGCTCTGAAATTGAGGAATTTCAGGAGGCTATCCGCAGTGCCTATAGTGAGGCTGAATTGAAAAGACTGCTGCGAACAAAGCTAAATATTAAATATGATGATATTGCTCAAGGAAATACTTATCAAGATAGAGTCTTTAACTTGATAGAAAATTTTGAAAGGGAAGGTCAACTCAGAGAATTTCTAGAAGCTGCTTTCAAAGGTAAACCCACAAGTCCTAAGTTGCGACAGTTCTATCAAGCTGTAATCAATTAACAGTGAATCTTTCTGTTCCCTGTTCCCTGTTCCCTGTTCCCTATTCCCATGCAATCAAGAGAATTAACGGGTTCCCAATTAGGAGAAGTTGCAGATGCTCTCGAAAAAAGTTTTACAGAACCCAAATTGAGAATTATGCTGAAGAGAGAGCTAGAGCTTGAATATAATGTAATTAAGAAAGGAGAAGATTATCAGGAAAGAATTTTTAATTTAGCTGAAGATTTTAATAGAAAAGGAGAAATATACGAGCTTCTTGAAGCAGCAATACGCAACAAGAAAACCAATAATCAAGACTTAATCTTATTACAACAGAAGTTATTTCCAGAGCCAGCAATTATTACAGGGGATATTTGGGGTGCTTGTGGAGTTAATCCTCAATCCCAGGAATTTGCGATTTTAAATCAAGCTTGGAATGAATTAGTCACAATTATTGATTCAGTCAATCTCAATCTGATTAAGGAAATCGTTTGCCAGAGCTTGCCAACTGAAGTGATCGCCAAGGGTCCTGAAATCACTAATATTCAGGATGTGCAAAATCTAAGACAGACTTTCCTTGAGGATTATCGGAAGCGAGATGATGGAATTCCTAGAGTAATTTATTTTGCTCAATGTCTTTATTGTTATCCTAAAATTGAGTCATCCCTGAAAGAAAAGTTAGATTCATGGCTAAAAAAAATCACACAACAATTAAATGTTCAGCGTCCAGCTTGCCCCAAAAAACAGGCAACAGCAATTGAATTCTTCTTGCTTATAGTAGCTCGCCCTGAAAGCGATCGCCTTCGTTTAATTGCCGAGCTTCACCCCGATCCAGATAATAGTCTACCATCCCTTCCCATCGACCTTGAAGAAAGCCAAAAGGGAATTCTCTGCTCTTTTGATGAGATTCCCAAGTATTTGGCAAAATACATTTGTAAAGCACAAGATGAACATCTCATTAAATGTGTCAGAAACCGCTGTCCCTATGACTTAAACCTTGAATTATTTTTGCCTAATAAATATTTAGGAGAGAGGGTCGATAGTTGGGAATTTTGTTTTCCGAAGAAATCTTATGAAACCCCTAAAATTGGCGAAAAATATCCATTAGTTGTCCGTTCCTCTAATCGCACCCAGTCAGTCAGCAGCGCAAATAATTTGCTCAAGGGGTGGAGGATGTTACAAGATTTTAATCAAGAGACTTCTCGTTTAAAAGATTTAAAGGATTTAAGCGATCGCGTCCATGTTCCCCAACGGGACTATCAAGGAAATTGGAAACAACTGGGGATAGATATAGAGAAAAAAATAGGATTAGTATTCATAGACAATTTTCCAAAATCTAATGACGATAAAATTCAACTATTTGAGAAGGTAGTAGAAAGTGGCATTCCTTTTTTTCTCTGGGCTAGATGCTGCCATTTACCTCTAGATTATCTCAAAGGAGAATTTGAGAAAATTGTCACCTTAGATTCAGTACGAGATTTCAGGAATCTTATCAAAACAGTTTTTGAGATGCGAAAACAAGCTTATGCCTGTCCAAAAGAAGTTGCCACAAATCACCTGGGATCTCATTTAGGTCTTTTGTGCGAAAATCCTGATAGAGTGCCGACTGATTATCTAGCTATTGCAACGGGGCAATAAATACCAAGGAGGAAAAATGCAGGCAAAAGCAACCAAGAAGCAGAAGGAAGAAACTAACAATTGGCGAATTTTCTATGGTAGTAATAATATTACAGAACTGTCCGAGCCTCCTCCCTGGCGAAAGTTTGGCAGTTTAGAAGATGAGGAAATAGATGTTCAAGAAATAGATAAAAACTGGGAGGAACTTAAAAAGCGAGCTGCGAAAAATACCAGAGATAAACAAAGAGGCGAGAGCTTTCGCATTTCTTCCAATGCCACTGAAATTATCGATGCCGTCAATGCCGCTCTCTATTTGAGACGACCCTTGTTAGTAACAGGTAAGCCGGGGTCGGGAAAAACTTCATTGGCTTACGCGATCGCCTATCATCTTCAACTAGGTCCCGTGTTATCTTGGCCAATTTCCGCTCGTTCGACGTTACAAGTGGGACTCTACCGCTACGATGCTTTGGCACGACTGCAAGACGCGCAGCAAAGAGAAGCACAATCAAAAGAAAGAGAGGAAGCACAATCAAAAGAAAGGGAGAATATTGGTCAATACATCACCCTAGGTCCTGTAGGAACTGCTTTTTTCCCGTCCCGCTATCCCAGGGTTCTGCTCATCGACGAAATTGACAAAAGTGATATCAATCTTCCCAACGATCTCCTCAATCTCTTTGAGGAAGGCGAGTTTAAAATTCCCGAATTGGTCAGGAGAGCAAAGGAAAATCAGACTGTAAAAGTCCAAACCCAGGATAAAGGCATCGAAGTGACTATTAA
Source organism: Xenococcaceae cyanobacterium (assembly GCA_051439465.1). Lineage (GTDB taxonomy): Bacteria > Cyanobacteriota > Cyanobacteriia > Cyanobacteriales > JBFRWF01 > JBFRWF01. The sequence goes on from JBFRWF010000189.1 coordinate 3,706, forward strand.
TTCTGGTCAAATTCGCTGCTGTACCTTTCCCATTGTTGTCATGACCAGTAATGGTGAGCGAGATTTTCCCCCTGCATTCTTAAGGCGTTGCTTGCGAGTCCAGATGCCAGATCCGACTAAGGATGACAAAGCTCTCCAAGAGATTGTCAAAGCGCATCTAGGAGACAAGTTTTCCCAGGAGGAACAGTCAAAAATAGACAGCCTAATCGATGACTTTACAAAAGGAAATAACCTGGCGACGGATCAATTGCTCAATACCATCTACTTGCTCACTGGTGAAGTCAAACCCCAAGCTTCAGTTGAAGCCTCTCTCAAAGACATTCTCTTAAAACGCCTGAATGAATCATGAGCAAGCCATTGAATCAGTTAATAGCAGCCTTGTCGAGTCATGTCAAAAGTGATGCAGGCAGGAATTTAGACCTAACTGGCCAAGAAATTGCGGAAATTCTCTGGCTGCTTTTAAGGCGACTAGAACGAGGAGAGCCGACTTCTTCCTTCCAGAAGCCTGTAGAAGAAGAGAAGGGGGAAACCACTGCCGCTGAAGAAACCAAAACCTCATCTGGCGATCTCCCCAACGAGGAAGCAACAGGGGAACTGTATCCCAAAACTCGCTCAATTCAGCGCCAACTTCAACTATCTGCCAGGGGAGAAGTTCTCTCCTTGCCAGTCCCAGATGCACCATCCCTACGAGAACCACTGGCTCTGGCTCAAGCTCTTCGTCCCCTCATGCGCCGCGTTCCCACTGGAACCGAAGAAATCTTAGATGAAATCGCCACCGTCCACCGAATTGCCGAAGAAGGCATCTATTTCCCCGTCATGGGACCAGCATTGGAGCCTTGGCTGGATGTGGCTCTCGTGGTTGATGAGAGTGACACAATGGTTATCTGGCGGCATACCATCCGGCAGCTCAAACGCTTTTTGGAACACTACGGCGCATTTCGAGATGTCAGAACTTGGGGGCTGGTGACTGATGAAACCGGAGAAGTCAGAATTCGTCGAGGAATCGGTGCCGGAGCCGACCAACAATTCTTTTCCAGTGCTGGCGAACTAGTCGATCCCAGTGGCCGCCGCTTGGTCTTGGTTGTGAGCGACTGCGTTACCGAGATGTGGCGCAACGGCAAGGTTTTGCCCGTTCTAGAGACCTGGAGCAAGAGCAGTCCCACCGCAATCGTCCAGACGTTGCCAGAGCGGATGTGGCTGGGAACGGGTTTGAGGCGAGGGACAGCGGTACGCTTACAGGGATTAACCCCCGGCGTTGCCAATCAAAATCTAATTGTAACAGAACAACTGCTCCCGAATGAAAACGACCTCAATGGGGGGATTAAACTTCCCGTTCTCAATCTAGAGCCGAAAGTAGCAGGTGTCTGGAGTCAGATGGTAGCCGGAAAAGGCCACATCGCCGCATCAGGATTTATTTTTCTCCCAGAAATTGAGACTGAAGCAACCGAATTCAAGACCGAGGAAGTGCCATTAGGAGTAGAAGAACGGGTTCACCGTTTCCGCATGACTGCTTCCCCCCTAGCTCGAAGGCTAGCAGAACTCCTAGCTGCAGCTCCCATGATTAATTTGCCCATCGTGCGGTTAATTCAAGAGACACTGCTGGAGAAATCCCATCAAGTTCACGTTGCCGAAGTCTTTTTAGGTGGATTGTTAAGACCCCTATCTTCCATTAAGGTGGACACCAACCCCGATGAAGTTCAGTATGACTTCATCGCCGATCAGATGAGGGATCTGCTGCTCAAGTTTGCCTCAGATAGAGAAACCTTGAGTGTCATTGATGCCGTTTCAAAATATGTCGCCAGCCAGTTAGGAAAATCCCTAGAAGAATTTGCTGGACTGCTCAAAGCGCCCCAAATAGGTGAACAGGGGCAGATGAAACCGATTGCACTGATCACGGCTAAGGTGTTGAAACGCCTTGGTGGGGACTATGGGCGTTTTGCCCAGGAGTTGGAGCGGGAATGGTCGTCGGCAAGAGACTACAGCCAACTGGAGCAACCTTTACAAGTCTTTGAGTTTAAGATACTCAGCGTTAACCGACGGGGCGAAATTACCAAACGCGAAACCAAAACTGCCCGCTATTACACCGAAACTCTACCCAACGGCGTCACTCTCAAAATGGTCGCCATCCCCGGTGGAACTTTCCTGATGGGGTCGTCAGAGAAGGAGGAAGGGAGGTATGAGTATGAGAGTCCACAGCATAAAGTAACCGTCCAACCCTTCTTCATGGGCAAATTTCAAGTGACTCAGGCACAATGGAGAGCGATCGCTTCTTTACCTAAAGTCAATCTTGACCTGAAACCAGAACCATCAAGGTTCAAAGGTGATGACCGTCCTGTAGAGCAAGTTTCTTGGTATGATGCGGTCGAGTTTTGTGAGCGGCTATCCAGAGAAACAGGACGCTCCTATCGACTCCCCAGTGAAGCAGAGTGGGAATATGCCTGTCGAGCTGGTACTACCACCCCCTTTCATTTTGGCGAAACCATTACTACTGATTTAGCCAATTACGATGCTGGTGAAACCACATCAGTAGGCAGTTTTTCCCCTAATGCCTTTGGCTTGTACGATATGCACGGCCTTGTCTGGGAATGGTGTCTAGACCCTTGGCATGACAATTATGAGGGTGCGCCAGGAGACGGAAGTGTATGGGATGAAGAAAATAGGAATGATAATCATTCTCAAAATATCTCAGAGAATCTTGAATTATTCTTGAAAGATGAGCGTAGTCGCATACTGCGCGGCGGTTCCTGGGTCAATATTCCGCGCGACTGCCGTTCCGCGGTCCGCATCCTCAATAGCCCGCGCGTCGACAGCAACTATAGCGGTTTTCGGGTTGTCTGCGGTGTGCCGAGGACTTTATAGCCCTTTGCTCTCTTGCCCTTTTGCCCTTTGCCTTCTTTCCGCCGTAGGCGGTCGAATTTTGGAAAAAAATGTTAAGTTTTGTAAACTTAAAGTAAGGAATTATGAAATAAACCTAAAGTAAAAAGTGGCGATCGCATTCTCTGCTGTAGCGATCGCTTGGATCTGTCAGCTAGCTTTCTTCTGGTTTCTAACTGCCTGTGTGATTAGATTTTGCAGTATCTAAGTAGGTGGGCAAAAATAAATATAAAACCCGAGTATAACTTGAGAATAACACAATGTCCAATACACCAATACAGGTTACGACAGACCTAAGCCAAGTCTTAGAGCGAATAGAGCAGAAAATAGACAAGCTTGATGAGAAGTTTGAGACTAAGTTAGACAATCTCTCAAAAGATGTTACAGAGTTGAGGGTAGGACAAGCTCGATTAGAGGAGAAAGTGGACGGATTAGCTAAGCGTGTAGAGTCTCAAGAATTTATTAGTCGAGGAGTGTTGATCGGGCTGATTGTCGCCATCTTAGGCGGGTTAGCCAAACTTTTTGGACTGGTAGGCAATCCTTAACCCACAATTTTAATGAATTC
>JBFRWF010000190.1:0-14336 GCA_051439465.1 Xenococcaceae cyanobacterium
CTCCAGGACAAGCGCAAAAGGCGCGAGGTCTAGAAGAATTTGTCTGGTATACATACAGTGACAGTTGCCAGACATAAAACTCAAAGTCTGATAATCTGTCTGGTATACATACAGTGACAGTTACCAGACACATGAAAAAAGCAGAAGTCGATTCTTACCCATTGACTGATTTACCAGGACGATACAGCGTAACCCGGTCCGTGATTTATAATAGGCTGGGAGCATTAAAGATAGAACCAAGGCGTTCTGGGAAAAAAGCTTTCGTAACAGCAGAAGAACTGAAGCTTTTAGATTCCCTTGATGAGCATCTAAAACGAGGTGGGATTACTTCTGAGTTTACGTCAGAAATGTCCAGTATACATACGGCGACAGATGCCAGACAGGTCAACCTCAAACCTGGACAGGCTAACCAGATTGAATCCCAGTCGGCGATTTTAGCTTTGATGCAAGCGATCGCAAATCGACTTTCTACGCTGGATGCTGCTTCTACCCACTTGTCAGACTACGAAGCCTTAGAAAGAGCATACCGAAACGGCTGGTTATTAAGTACATCTCATTTGGCGACACTGCTGGGTTTAAGTCCTAAAACTCTTGTGAGCCACAAAGAACTGTCAAGGTATGGTTTTTTGTTTACCAAAGAAGGGCGTAACGGAACCGAAACAGCTTGGAAGGTGAGCAAAAGCTGATGAGAAAGGTTATAGACAAACCAGGCCAAAAATTATGTTCTTCTGTTGCTCAAAGACTCAGTCCCGACAGACGAAAAAACTTGGCGATTAATGTCCTTGCACGCAGTGAACCTGTCAGCCACCTGGCTGCTAAACATCAGGTCAGCCGTAAGTTCCTCTATCAACAGGGACAAAAGGCTCACAAGGCTCTGGATGAGGCTTTTACTTCCTCACCAGAAGACCAAGAGGTTCTCTTTTACCTCCCCGTGACTCAGGCTTGGCTGTTTCAGTTGATTCTAGCTTTAATTCTCATCTGCCACTGTTCTTACAGAGGAGTAGTAGAATTATTGCGAGATTTGTTTGACTATCCGATCAGCCTGGGGACCATTCATAATCGGCTGCGGTTTGCTGCCGAGCTCGCCGCCGAAATCAATCAAGCTCAAGAGCTTTCGACCGTGAGAGTGGGCCTCCACGATGAAATCTTTCAGGGCAGACAACCAGTCCTGACAGGCATTGATGCTGACTCGACCTACTGTTATCTCTTAAGTGCTGCCGACCACCGTGACGAAGATACTTGGGGAGTTCATCTGCTCGACTTGAGTGAGCAAGGACTTAACCCTGACTATACCATCGCTGATGCCGGCAAAGGACTGAGGGCTGGCCAAGCGACCGCTTGGCCAGACAAACCCTGTCACGGGGATGTCTTTCACATCCAATACCAATGTGAGCGCTTGGCTTTCTTCCTCTCCCGACGGGCAGATGGGGCAACTTCACGGCGGGAAAAACTGGAAGCCCAAATGGAAAGAGCCAAAAAACAGGGTCGGGGGAACACCCTATCGAAAAAGCTCACTCTGGCTCGTCAAGCTGAAAAGACAGCCAGTCAACTGGCAACTGAGGTGGAAATTCTCACCGATTGGCTCAATCAAGACGTCTTAGCTTTGGCTGGTCCCTCTTTAAGAGAGCGTCAAGAGTTGTTTGATTTCATTGTTGAGGAACTGAGAGTGAGGGAAGCGAATTGTCTTCATCGGATTCGTCCGGTTCGGACGGCTCTGTCAAACCAACGGGATGAACTGCTAGCCTTCGCCAAGGTCCTCGATGAGAAACTGGCCGACATCGCCCAACACTTCGAGACCCCCTTCTATCTGGTTCGTGCTGTCTGCCAACTGCAAGGACAAGATTCCTCTTATGCCGCCTACTGGCAACGCTGGAACCAACTGCAACATCAGCTCTCCGGACAGTTTCATCTTCTGGTTGAGGCCGTCACTGAAGCAATGAAACAAACACCACGGGCTAGTTCTCTGGTTGAGAACCTCAACTCTAGGCTGCGTAATTACTTTTTCTTACGCCGTCAGCTTGGTCCGCAATACCTGGACTTGTTAAGGTTCTTTCTCAATCATCGCACGTTCATCAGGAGTGAATGTCCAGAACGGGTGGGCAAGAGCCCAGCGGAATTAATGACAGGTCGGAAACATCCTCATTGGCTGGAGCTTTTAGGCTTCGAGCGGTTTCAACGGGCCTAAATAGTCAACCAGAAAGTCGTCGCCAGCCTTTTTGTCAGTCTTGGAAGCTATCAAAAATGATGGCTAGTTTTCTCCTGCTTGTGTTACCCAAAATCGCCTGTTTTTGAACCATGCCCTAATTAAATACATTGACCCATAGTTAAAATATGCCGTGCCCCTACTAATCAACCTGGCACCAGACCATTGTTGGTCATTAGTTCTCTATCAAATCTTTCAACCGACCACTTTCAGCTTCCTGAATAAGTCTATTGAGCAAGATTTGCTCAGCTTCTACCAAAACTTTTCCAATGGGCGATTGCGCCTTGATCTCAGCAATGGCACGCTTCTTGTCTATCTCCCCAACTCCAATTGCCGCAATTTTCACCTCTGGTCTAAGTCTTATACGCTCTGCTGTAATCTCAGCACGCTGGCTGAAAGTCAAACTTGATAGGAATAGAGACGGAGTACTTCCCTTTACAAAATCCCTTAGTGTAACCTGAGAACCATCAGGGGCAACACTGACTGGTAAATCCAGTTGCTCAATAGTCGCATCTTTTAGGGTCATGGTAGTATTTTATGTGATTGCTGTTTGCTTCTCGCCTAGTCACTTCAAAAGAAGATAAATTGTATTTTACGCTACAACCTGTGGTGATGAAGTATGTTATTCGGGAACAGAGAAATGAGTGCGATCGCCTGACGGATAATTCTTAAATGGTGACAGTAGGATTGGAGGTTAACTTTTTTAACTCTTGGTAAAACTTACCCAATTCCCCACCTGTCAACCAGCTACTAGCAGACCTCATCAAATTTCTATCCAATCAGCAGGAAACGGATTTACAGGAAAATACAGATGAGTGCATCTCGATACTGATATAATACTTACGAAATAACCGATGTCTGCTAGTACTGGATGGTTGGGAGGCAATTTTGCCAAGTGGGGAATTGGTCGGAAACTACCAAGAAGGATATGAGGGTTGCTGATTGAAAAAGTCAAAGAAGGCAGTACAACCCTTTTCACGCTACAGCCTGTAGTGATGAAGTATGTTTAATCATATTCTCGCAGTGATGGAAATCCCTCCCAAGCAGGAGGATAGACAGAGATAAAGGTTTTTAATAAGGCGATGATTTATCCAGAACTTTTATTACAAAATCGCTATCGGGTCATTCGAAAGCTAGGTAGAGGCGGCCTTGGTGAGACGTGGGAGGTAGATGATGGAGGCACCCGGAAAGTTCTGAAAGTGTTGCGCGAAAACTCTCCTAAGGCTGTCGAGCTATTTCGGCGGGAAGCAGAGGTATTGAAGCAGCTCAATCATCCAGGGATTCCCAAAATTGACGAAAATGGCGACTTCACCTTCTGGCCAGAAAATGGGAGCGTGCCTAACCCTCCAGAAATTACGCCAGATTCCCCGACAAAACCGATAAAATTAATAGCTGATTTACCCCCCCAGAGACCGAGGAAACCTTTGCATTGCCTGGTGATGGAGAAGATTGAGGGAGTGGATTTGCAGAAGTGGCTAGGGGGGCGGGGGAATCAACCTATCACCCAAGAGCAAGGGATTGACTGGTTAAAACAAGTAGTAGAAATCTTGGCTAAAGTCCATGAGCAGCAGTATTTCCACCGAGATATTAAGCCGGACAACATCATGCTCAGACCGAATGGGCAACTGGTGCTGATTGACTTCGGTGCTGTTAGGGAACTCACAGCCACCTATGTCCGAAGAGTTGAAAATGAGGATGTCACTATAATTTATGCAGTAGGATATACTGCACCAGAACAAATCAAGGGAAAAGCCTCTCCTCAGTCCGATTTCTTTGCCCTAGGACGTACTTTTGTCTATTTGCTTACGGGCAAGTCACCCGCAACTTTTCGCGAAAACCCCGAAACAGGTCGGTTGCTTTTTTGGCGAGACAGTGCCCCGCAAGTCTCGAAGGGTTTGGCTGATTTGATTGATGACCTGATGGATCCATCGCCAGAGAAGCGACCTGAAAACGCGCAGGTAATTTGGCAGCGCCTAGCCATACTTTCCACCTGGTTGTCCATTGAATCAAATTTCGCAGATCTGCCTAGACCAATAAAATTTTTTGCCCAACAAATTTTCAGACATGAATCTCAGCGGTGGATGAAGCAGATCAAGATTCCCAAAATCGCTCTCTACGGTAGGTCTGGATCTGGTAAATCATCCCTGATTAATGCCATTCTGGGAGAACGTTTTGCTGCGGTTAGCATAGCCAAACCAGGAACGTCAAAGCCTGAGTCATACCGATATTATCGGCAGGGATGGGAATTAAACTTTGTAGACTCACGCGGTGTAGGCGACTCAGGCGGTGACGCTGCATTTAAACAGGCAATTGACTCCATCGTTAATAAAAAAGTAGATATCCTCTTATTCGTTATTCCAGCGGATGAAAGAAATGTGTATCAAGATGTTGAGTTTCTCGCAGCGCTGAAAGTAGCGCATAAGCAAAAACATGGGGCAGAACTACCCATCATTTTGGTTTTAAACAAGATTGACCGCCTTCCGCCAGTCCGAGAATGGAATCCGCCATATAATCTGAGCTTAGACTCGATCACTGTCGATGAAAAGCCAAAAAGTGCTAAACATCGAAAAAAGGAAGCAACTATTCGAGAATGCATTAAAGCTAGAACTGAGGAATACCAAACGCTTACTGATATTTATGTTCCCGTTTGTGCATTGTGGGATGACTGCGAAGACGAACGGTATAACATAAACGAACTTGTTCTAAAGATATATAAATGCCTTCCTGACGAAGCTACTAAAAATGGCTTTGGGGGAGCACGAGCCGACCAATCACTCAAGAAAGCTATAGCTATCCGCTTTACGTCAGCCGCAGCGCGATTAGCATTCTTTTTATTTGTTGTATTTCCTCATACTCATACCCTTGACTCAAATGCAGTGTTAAAAATCCAAAAAGGCTTGGTCAGCATGATTGCCCAAATCGCTGGTACTAACGAAGACAAAAGCAGGGCAGCAGACAAGTTATTGAAACAATTGGGCATTCAACCAACCAATCTTCAACCAACCAATCCTAAAACGGCTCTGTCGATGACATTTGCCATCGGTGAAGCGGCAACTCGTTGCTTTATTGAGAAGGAGCAAATAACACAGGTTCAGCAGACTTATACTTGGGAAGAAGAGCGTCTGGAACCAAAATTACAAGAAGCATTTAAGGGAGGGCAAAGAGAGATATTAAATAAAATGAAAGAGATAGACGCAGAAATGTATGAGCGTTACGGGGTGAAGCCTATATAAGAATAAAACGACGACAAATAGGACACAATTAAAATTGTGCTGTCTAGAGGGTATCTATCAAGAAAATATTAAACCCTTGGTTTTGGTGGGTTAGGCGGCGATTACTTCATCTTACTAACCTGCTAACTAACCATCCGCCGTAACCCACCAAAACCAAGCACTCTAGCTGTGTTAAGATTTATTTTATAAATACCCTCTATTTTGTTATCAATTTATCAATTTTATGGAAAAATACAGATGAGTGCATCTCGGCACTGATACAATAATTTACGAAATTACCGATGTCTGCTGCTGCTGGATGGTTGGGAGGCGATTTGGTCAATTGGGGAGTTGGTCGAGAATTACCAAAGACTGGTGGTAGAATCTAACCATCAAATCAGCAGTTTAATCGCTTATCAGAGTTAGAAAGGTTTTGAATAAGGCGATGATTTATCCAGGACTGTTACTGCAAAATCGTTATAGGGTAGAGCGACCGCTGGGTAAAGACGGACTTGGTGAGAAGTGGGAGGTAGATGATGACGGCACGCTGAAAGTTCTGAAAGTGCTGCACAACTCCTATCCCAAGGCCGTCGAGCTATTTGAGCGGGAAGCAAACCTATTGAAGCAGCTCAATCATCCAGGTATTCCCAAAGTTGACAGAAATGGCTATTTCACCTTCTGGCCAGAAAGTGGGAGCGTGCCTAACCCCTCCAAAATTCTGCCAGATAACACCACACAATTAATAACTAATTTACCCTCCCCAGAAAGAGAACAGAGACCAAGGGAACCCTTGCACTGTTTGATAATGGAGAAAATTGAGGGGCTGAATTTGCAGGAGTGGCTAGAGGGGCGAGGCAATCAACCTATCACGGAAAAGCAAGGGTTAGCCTGGTTAAAACAGCTAGTGGAAATTTTAGCTCAAGTCCATGAGCAGAAGTATTTCCACCAAGATATTAAGCCGGACAACATCATCAAAAGACAGAATGAACAATTGGTGCTGATTGACTTTGGTGCTCTCTCTGAGAGCACAGCTACCAACCTCCGAGAAGTTGAAAGGGAGGATTTCAAGGATGCAGAAGGATATACACCACCAGAGCAATTCAAAGGTCATTCAATTCCACAATCTGATTTCTTTGCCCTGGGGCGTACTTTTGTCTATTTGTTGACGGGCAAGCCACCCACGAAATTTGGGGAGAACATCAAAACAGGTCAGCTTAGGCTGAATTGGCGAACCAGCGCACCACAAGTCTCGAAGCCATTGGCAGATTTAATTGATGAGCTGATGGCTCCCTCGCCAGAGAAGCGACCTGAAAATACAGAGGTCATTTTGCAGCGTCTAGCCTTACTTGAGATAGAGTTATCCATTGAGCCAATCCTGAAAGAACTGCCTAGGGCCATGAGATTTTTGGCTAAGCAAATTCTCAAACATACATTCCAAGAGTGGGTTAAGCAGATTAGGATTCCCACAATCGCTCTATACGGCAGGACTAACTCTGGTAAATCATCCCTGATTAACGCCATTATGGGAAAAACACTTGCTACTGTTGGGACAGGAGCAGAACCAACAACGCCAGACTATGAGTCATACGAATGTGAGAGGAATGGATGGAAATTACAATTCGTAGATTCACGAGGTGTAGGCGAATTATCTAGGGGCGAATCATATCAGGAGAAAGCATTTCAACAGGCACTCGACTATATTGTTAATAAAAAAGTAGATATCCTCTTATTCGTTGTTTTAGCTACTGAATCAGGGTATTCAGATCTAGACGTAAAGTTTCTCAAAGCTCTAAAAAAAGCACATCAGAAAGCACATAAGGCAGACCTACCTATCATTTTGGCTATCAACAAGATTGATATTGTTAACCCTCCCTTTGAGTGGAGTCCTCCCTATGACCTGAGCTTAGCCTCTGGAGCTTACTCCAGAGAGCCAAGGACTGACAGAGAGGAGAAGGAAACCAGTATCAGAACCTGCATTCAAGCAAGGCTCAATGAATACAAAGACCTTACTCGCACCTATGTTCCTGTTTGCACATATTGGGATAAGTACGAAGACAGACGATATAACATAGACGAATTAGAGCTACAGATATATAACTTGATTCCTGACGAAGTCGCCAAAGATTGCTTTGGAAAAACAACTGCGGATCAAAGACTTAAGAAAGCTGTAGCTAGCCGATTTACTTCAGCCGCAGCGTGGTTGGCATTCTTTTTATTTATTGTCTTTCCTCATACTCATACTCTTGACTCAAATGCAGTCTTAAACATCCAAAAAGGTTTGGTCAGTATGATTGCCCAAATCGCTGGGATTAAAGAATACCAAAGCAGAGCAGCGGAAAAGTTATTGAAACAATTGGGTGTTCAACACCCCGATGCTAGATCGGCTTTGTCGATGACATTTGCTCTCGGTGAAGCGGCAACTCGTTGCTTTATTGACAACGAGGAAATAACACGGGTTAAGCAGACTTATACTCAGGAAGAAGAGCGTTTGGAACCAGAATTCCAAGAAGCATTTAAGGGAGGGAAAAAAGAAGTATTAAAGAAAATGAAAGAGATAGACGCAGAGCTGCATGAGCGTTACGGAGTAAAGCCTATACACGAAGAAAACGAAGAAAACTACGACATAATTTAAATTGTGCCGTCTATATTGTTAAACTACCTTGGGTATATCTTGACTCAAAAAGCTGAAACTCATGTATAAGGCAAAGTACAAAAGGTTAAAACGCAAAAAAAGCTGGCTATCGCCGAGTTGGAAATCCTGCTTGTCCTTGGCAGCTATGATTCTGCTGGTGTGGATATACGCCGCAGCTGCCCAAGATTACAATCATGTAGCGGAAATAAAGCCTAGCCCTACAAAAGTCGTGCTGGACACCATTTGGGTACTGTTAACTGCCTGTTTAGTGTTCTTCATGAATGCTGGCTTTGCCATGTTAGAGGCAGGCTTTTGCCGCCACAAGAATGCCGTCAATATTTTGGCTAAAAACCTGATTGTATTTGCCTTGGCTACAGTAGCATTCTGGGCTTTTGGTTTTGGCATTATGTTTGGCGATGGAAATTCTGTTGTCGGACAGAATGGTTTTTTCTTAATTGGAGAGGATAACAGCCCCAGTACAGGGGGATTCTACCAAGGAGTTTTTAGTTCCCTCAATTGGACAGGTATACCTCTAAATGCCAAGTTTTTCTTTCAATTAGTTTTCGCTGGAACCGCAGCGACTATCGTTTCTGGCGCGGTTGCTGAACGGATCAAATTCCTGGGATTTCTAATCTTTAGCCTTTTTCTGGTCGGTATTTCCTATCCTGTCACAGGTCACTGGATTTGGGGAGGCGGTTGGCTATCCCAATTAGGCTTTTGGGATTTTGCAGGTTCAACCGTAGTCCACTCAGTAGGTGGCTGGGGTGCCTTGCTAGGAGCTTTTCTGCTAGGACCGCGCAAGGGTAAATATAAAGGCGATCAATCCGTTGCTATACCTGGGCATAACCTCAGCATCTCTACTCTAGGCTGCTTGATTCTGTGGCTGGGCTGGTTTGGCTTTAACCCTGGCTCGACAATGGCTGCCGATCCCAATGCCATCACTCACATTATCCTAACAACCAACATGGCTGCTGCCACAGGTGCAATTGCAGCGACCACCACCTCTTGGCAGTACTTCCGCAAGCCCGACCTGACAATGATTATCAATGGTGTCCTAGCAGGTTTGGTAGCCATTACAGCACCCTGTGCCTTTGTCAGCATTCCCAGTGCTGCTGTTATTGGTCTGATTGCTGGGACGATTGTGGTCTTTTCGGTGGAGTTCTTCGACAGGCGGAAAATTGACGATCCAGTGGGTGCTATTTCCGTTCACCTTGTTTGTGGAATCATAGGAACACTGACAGTTGGTCTGTTGAGTGAAGGTCCTGGTAAGCTGTATGGGGAAGGTGTTGGTCCAGCAAGGGGATTATTACTCGGTGGTGGTACACAAGGTTTCTATCAATTAGTAGTTCAACTTCTTGGTATTGTCTCAGTAGGTTGTTTCACAGTTGTATTTAGTTGGCTTGTCTGGTCATGCATTAAGGCGATAGTAGGTCTGAGAGTTTCACCAGAGGCGGAACTCACAGGTCTGGATATTAGTGAACATGGCTTGCCAGCTTACAGCGGTTTCGCCGTCAGAAAAGATGATACGTCAGAATCTATCGAGCCTTTGGAGGAAAAACCACAGCCACCTTCTCCCTCTAGCTAAAGCTATTTCACGTTTTTGTCGACAATGCCCACCCTACAAGAGCGCTAATCATTACCCATAAGTCCTAAAACCCTTGTGGAGACGGGGAGACTCCGGAGACTCCGGAGACGGGGAGACAGGGTGATGTAGAGTAAATTTCCCCAAAGATAGGGGTTTGATCGAACCAATTTGGGGCGATCGCTAAAAAGAGAGGGCGATCGCCGAAAATAGACCTAAATTTCGGAGGCTAGAAGCCTCTCAAGGAAACAGTTTCAGTCGTTGTGGGTAAAGGATAGTACAAGAGCAGGCGATCGCACTAAGTAGTCGGACAAAAGTAAAGTTAACTGTGAAGACAAGGCAACAGGCAACAGGCAACAGCAAGGGATTGAAGCTCTTTACACTTCTTAACATAGTGTTGTTTATTTATGTCCGACTACTTACAAGCTCAGGCGATCACCCTTTTTCTTCCTGTCGTTCCTTTTTCAGCCTCTGCTTTTAAAGACTTAAGTGACTCAAAGTAACCTTGTGTAAAATGTTCCTTCGACCTTTCTTACCACTTAGAATCAGTTTTAATAGTTGGCGAGCCATAGAGCATAACTTTAAGTTATGGGCACCATTTGTGCCGAGTCCGACTTCGGATTTTAGTAGTATTATGAGATACGTTGACCCCTATATACTATTCCCTTGTTGGTTTCAGGAAATACTTCGTTTTTCGGTTTAGAAGCACTATTTTCCTTACTTACAGAAACTTCAGTTTCTTTACTGACAGAAACTTCTTTCTTATCCAGGTCAAGAGTTTCTTCAGCGTTTAGTTCAGCCTGAAGCGCTTCGACAGTTTTATTGATTACTCTCCTGAGCTGGCCAAGCAAGCCAGTCTTATCAGCTTTGACTAGCAAGAAATTAGTCGGGCTGCAAGGGACTCCAATCAAATAACCGTCTTTGGCTTCAAGCCAAATCTTTTCAATTTCACTCCAACGCTGGCGAGCCAAATTTCTTTGCTCGAACATCCCGACAAGAATATCCACCGCAGATTCCTCATCCCATTCTCCAATTGGGTCATTTATAGGCTCACCCTCATCGGAAAAAAGAACTGCATACTGAACGCCCTTCGTATTATCAACAAATTGTTTGAGAATTTTGTCGCGTCTGTTATTACTCATATTTGTAAGTTGCTTTCCTCCCGCCGAACAAACCGACTCCTTTCGATACTCTAGCAAATTTTTATTGCTTGGATCAGTGGCGACTTGACAAGTGTTTCTCTATCAACGCAGCAGCACAAAATCGTAACCAGTGCCATTTGAAGAGTTTGAGTCTGATTCAATTCTCAGTAAATACACTTCTCCTTGGCGATCGCCCGCTTCATCAAACTTAAACGTTCCCGTTGCGCCCTCCACCGAGAAATCCTCACTAGAAAGTGCCTTTTGTAGCTCCTCACGGGTATTGCCCTGCTTCAAACCTGCAATAATTGCCAGGGTAGCATCATAAGCCATAGCAGTACGCCAATTGACTTCCCCGCCCCAAAGGTTGAAGGCATTGTCAGGAAAAGGATGCCCTGGAATCGCTTTGGGATGCCAAGATACCGCCAGCACCATCCCCTCGACATCAGCTCTGCCTTGGTCTAGTGTGTTGAATGTATACAGGTTCTCACTAGCGAACAGGCGCAGCTTCACTGCATTAGCTCGCGTCATCTCTATAGCTTGGGGATGTTTGTCCACAGATGGTATTAACAGCAAGCCATCTGTCCCTTCATTGATAATCTGAGACATAATAGTGAAGGGGTTAAAATTCGGGGCAGAGAAATCACACTTTGTCTGAGCAATCCGATCGCCCTCCGCCGACATGGCATTATCAAAATCCTCTTTGAAGGACTTACTATATGAGCTTTCCGAATCAAAACAAATGGCAATCTTCTTGTCTAGAACGGTACTGACGTGACGCGAGAGGCCCTCCGCAGACCACCTATTGATGGGTACAGTACGAAACCAGTATTTGTTATTTCCAGACAGCTCGGACGAAGTACTCGTAGGGGAGACCATTACCAAACCGCCCTGAGAATAAAATGGGGCTGCAGCGAGGGAGGCATTATTGGAGTTATGCCCTACCACTGCTAAAATATCCGAATCTTCTACAAACTCATTGGCTAATTTTTCAACAATCTTCGGCTCATTATCATCATTAGCAATCTCGACTATCAACAGCGCCCCATTAATGCCACCTTCCCTATTCACCTCATCTTGAGCCTGAGCCACCCCGCGCAGAATCTCTTGAGCCACATATAGATTGCGATCAATAGGCACGCTCACAGCAATTTTGAGAACTGGCTGATTAGCAGCTTTAGCTTTAGCATTGTTCAAATAAATCAGTGCCTCTGGATCATTGCGATTCACTTTCAGCGATTCTTCCAGCTTGGTGATGGCTGTGTCAAAATCACCAGAGGAAAACCCTTGCACCCCTGCTTGCTTTTCAGGGTTTGTCTGTTCCTTTACTAAAATTTTTTCTCCTATACTTAGGCGAGGACGAGGAGGTTTAGTAGGCTTCAAGCCCCACAAAACCGCATAAGCTATGCCAGCGATGGCGAGTAGAGCCAAGACAAGAAGCAATAAAGGTTTGTTTTTTGAGGACATTGGATCTCGGGAATCCCCAGAATATGCTTGAACCATATCAATTCTGAAATCTATAAGTCCCCGTACCCATAAAAGTCCAAAGTGTGGACTGGAGGAAAGTCATACCGATGTCTAGGGCGGGGTTGGACGATGGAGACTTGTGAAGGGGAAAAATTGTAGAAGCGATCGCTGCGCTTTCAAATTCCCTTGTTTAGAGCGATCGCCAACCATGATTGCGAAAATAAGAAGCTAGAGCTTGCTATCATTCTTATAGGTTATCATAGTTGCGGACTAATTAATAACACCCCGATCGCAATATTGTGGCTTACCAGGTTATATTTTCAGATAAGGCAAGAGAACACTTGCTGGGACTGAAAGTAAATCAGCGGAGCATAGTTCTGGATGCCATATCTAAGCAGTTGGTCTATCAACCCACAGTGGAAACAAGAAATCGAAAACAAATGCG
Organism: Xenococcaceae cyanobacterium; assembly: GCA_051439465.1. GTDB lineage: Bacteria > Cyanobacteriota > Cyanobacteriia > Cyanobacteriales > JBFRWF01 > JBFRWF01. The sequence continues at coordinate 12,681 of JBFRWF010000190.1, forward strand.
GGAAAACACCCTAGCAACTTGGGAGCTGTGCGTGGGTGAACTGCGAGTGTACTATGATGTGATTGATGCTCCTGAGCTCCTGGTGTCTATAGAGGCTATCGGGGTCAAAATCAGTAACCAGGTCTACTTCAATGGAGAGCCTTTTGAACTATGAGCAAACCAGCCGAGTTAAAGAGAATCCCCTATCCTAGGAAGCAGGTAAAGAAGCCAGTCGTCGATAGAGAAGCTTTTGAAGATGATCGGGAGACTAAAGCTCTGTCGAGGAATCCTAAATTCTTAGAAATGATTGAAGAGTCACGCCGTAGTCTCAGAGAGAAAGGAGGCATTCCTTTGGATGAAATCAAGCGAGAACTTGGTTTGGGTTAACTATTCCCTCCCTGTGCCTACAGCGGGGGTTTTTAATTTTTCAGACTTGCTTCCGGTGTTTGATCTACCTTCTAAATTCAAAGCGGTGCGTTACGCTTCGCTAACGCACCCTACTGGATTGACACAGGGCGATCGCGTCCTTTCTCATACACTTTTGAAACATTCAGCTTCATCTGTCTCAGACTCTCGCCGTTCACCTCTACGCTGCAATAGAGCATCTATCCCTGGATTAATAACCTTCTGAATCTTCCCATCTTCCCCATGAATAACAACCTCAAGCCATTGAGTTTTTGCTACTCCCACTGCATACTTTAAAGCTGCTTCCTGAGTACTGGAGTTTAGACTAAATCGCTACCCCTTCACAGCGATCGCTACCCCTTCACAGCGATCGCCACCCCTTCACAGCGATCGCTACCCCTTCACTGCCCAGAAATGGGGCAGGCTTTTTCGGCTCTTCCGTACTTACTGTGCTAAAATGTCAGGAAATAGGCAAAAAATCAAAGGAAACTCAATTATGAAAAGATTAATGACAAAACTACTCAACTTACCAGGAGTCATAGTAGAAGATAGCAGACAGATAGAAGAAACATTAATCTTATCGGTAAGAAAAGAGAAGAAAACAGCAGTTTGTCATCGTTGTGGTCGGGTCAGTCATCGTCTTCATCAAAATCAAGGACATTTAGTTAAAGATTTACCTATGGGGAATAGAGAAGTGGTTTTGAGAGTAAATCGTCGCCGATTTAAGTGTGAATTTTGTCAAAAACCTTTTAGTGAAAGATTAGATTTTGTCGGGAAGAAAAAAGGGTTTACCAAGAGATACGCACAAATGATTACGGAACAAGTTATCCATAGTGACGTTAATAACATAGCCAAGAATAATGGATTAACAGAAGAAGAAGTCTGGTCAATGGTAATGACTTTAGCTGAAACAATTATGCCTATTAATGTAGATTCCTTGTGTAAATTAGGAATAGATGAAATTAGTTTAGTGAAAGGACAAGGGAAATTTATTGTGGTCTTAGTAGACTTAGAAACTCATAAATTAGTAGGATTAGTTTCAAAGCGAACACAGTCAGAAATAAAGAAAGTGATGCTTGAATGGGGAGAAAAAGTTTTAGCTCAGATAACAGAAGTAAGTATGGATATGACGGGAAATTATAAATCATTAGTCAAAAAAATATGCCCAAATGCTGAGGTAACAGTAGATAGATTTCATGTCACGAAAATGGTTCATCAGGAGTTAAATCAGGCGAGGATTGAACAAAAAAAAGCAGCAGAATCACTAAATGC
>JBFRWF010000191.1:0-4796 GCA_051439465.1 Xenococcaceae cyanobacterium
CAGATGTGAAAGGTGACATTCTTGTTGGCTTTCAAACTTTCAAACTCTTCTGTCAGTCCAACAAGAATACAAATAATTTCTATCTCTTCAGTATTCCTCGATACAAAATTAGATGCGCTTACCCTGCTCGACGGGCCCCCAAGGGTGTCGAAGGGAAAAACCAGGAAATTCAGATCGTGAGATTTGGAAGCCCCCGCTACAATCTTTGATTTAGCGTTGGGAGGATGTCACGGAGCTTCTCCACCGATGCTGATGCCCGTATTAAAAATTTGAGCATTAGTCAAATTAAGCTCTTGCATCGAAGCCCCAGACACATCAGCATCATAAATCATAGCATTGGTGAAATTCACCCCGTTGAGATTAGCTTGATTAAAACTGGCATTGGTGACAAAGGCTGCGGTTAAATTAGCCCCTTCTAGGTTAGCTCCAGTCAAATCAGCACCTTCAAGGTTGGCTTCAACTAGGTTAGCTCCAGAGAGGTTCGCATTTCTCAAGTCAGCACCAATTAGATGTGCCCCACTGAGGTTGGCTCCACTCAGATCACAGCCCATACATTCCCCTGTTGACAATAATTGTTGTACGTGGCTCGGATTCTCAGCTTTCACTGGACCGGTGAGAAATAGAGGAGTTAGTAAAGCTAGAGTCGCCAAAATTCTGAGTTTCATCTTCTTTTCCTCCGCTGAGCTTTACTTTTATGGTAACCTGTGTCCCAGGCGACCACTTCACCCGACATAGTAGTTTTGACCTCATCCGATTGGGTGAGAACGAATTTGCAGACAGAGATTGATTATGGATTGTTGTTGAAGAAAATCAATTTTACGAACCCCACAATCAAACCACCTACTACGGCGATATAGGTACTCCGATTGATGAACTCAGAGAATCCTAGTCGCTTATCTAAGGCGCTAATTTCTGTTTCTACTCCACCGATTTTTTCTTCAAGCTTGGCTGTTTGATCTTCAATTCTTCGGTCTAGTGCGTCAAACTTTTCTTCAAACCGCTTCTCCAAACTCTCAAGCTTTTCCTCAAACCTAGCTGATTGATTTTCAATCTTTTCATCCATCCGCTTAAACTCCCCATCGATCCGCTTAAACTCCCCATCGATTCGCTTAAACTCTCCATCAATTCGCTTTAATTCTCCCTTGACTGCCTCAAAGCCAACATCGATTTTCTTGTCTAGAGCCAAAATCATCCCTTTCAACTCGGCTGTGTTGCTGGTAATTAAAGCTTTCAATTCTTCATCAGTCATTTTGTGTCTCCTTGTTAAACTTTGATGGATGGCGCAGTCCCTGGAGATGAGACTGCTTTTGGTTGAATTAGCGTCCTGCAAAAAGTGGACAGGCTACTAGCCTAAACCGGGACAAAATGCTAACCCTGATTGGCTAGGATTACGCCTAGAGCGTCGATTCAGTAATAAAAATTCGAAAGAGTAGGGGCACGGCATCATTAACATTCTGCACCCGATCGAGATATTTATTTCGCCGTGCCCCTACACCCTCAGATTACTGAATCGGTGTTCTAGGCTGAAACACTTGCTGTATAAAGTGTCCCGCCTTAAGCCACCAAGGAGGGCGATCGCCACATAATAGATGGAGGAAAACACAAGTTTTTTCTTAAGAGCGCCCCACGAACTGCGAATGCGCTCAACGCACGCTCCGCGAACGCGTCCGTTATGGATAAAAGAAACAATTGACAACCCTTTATAGGACTGCTATAGTGGTTAGTCGTTATAAGCATTAGGTTTAGGCTTGTGCAACTGCCAAATTTGGCGTAGCCATAACCAACCAATCAGACAACCGACTACATAATGTGGAAAATCCCACCAGGAAAAGGTAGTGCCGAGTAAGAAGCGACCAGTCAAAGAAGACCGCACTGATTGTAAAATTGGCGTTTTCCACAGTTGCAGAATTTCCAGTGCACAGGTGATGCCGAAAACCCACAAAGGAATTGAAATGACGGCTTTTCTCTTGGGTATTAACCAGAAAAACAACAAGCACCAGAAAATTTCATACAAGGTACCCCCTCCATAGTAATTAAACCACTCTTGACCCAGGCCAGTATAGAACTTAGAGAGAAAGCCAAGAGGAGTTACAATCAGCAGCGAGAGGAAGGTAAGTAAGCGTGGATTTCGGAAAAAAGCATTCATGCCTGGTGTTTGACTAAGGGTAGGTTTATCCAAACTTTAGCTAATTTAGTCAGCTCCGCTCCTGTTAAAATTAGCGCAATCACCCTAGTTTCCAGGTTGAATTGATGTATGTTTTCCTGGCAAGCTAGCAGACTGTAAAAACCATTGCAAATATTACTTTTCATGTTCGAGTACCTACTTAACCACAAGAAAGAGGATTTAAATCAGTTTTTTTTCTTACTATTACTGTTTTTTTCTCTGCTGTCACGCATCAAGCTTCCTTATGTAAACTTTGGCATCCATTCCATCTTAATTTTAGCTGTTGGCATGACCGTAATTGCCCTTAATTTTACTAGTTTATGTTCTTTCGTAAGAGAGCATAAAACTTTATCAAGGGTATTTTTAGCTTTTTATATCTGGATTTGGTTCTCTGCCTTAAATAGTGAATTTTTAGGAACGGCTATAAGGTATGGAATCAAGTATTCTACTTATATCATCGCTTTCGCGTCTTTGTTAGTCTTGACTTATGCCAAACGGGATAAGACCAATTACGACAAATTTGTCTTTAGATTATTAATACTAATTGCCATAGGTGGTATTGTTGAATGCGTGTTTCCTCATTTATGGCTTTTAAATTTAATTAGACATCCAGACAACTATCCTCGCATAAGTTCAATTGTCCAGGGCCCCAATCAGTTTGGGGTATTAATGTCAGTTGGAGCAATTTTCTCAATTATCTTATATAAATATAAAAAAAATATATCAAAAGTTGAATTTGGTCTAATTATATTGCTGTTTATTGTCTTAATCTGTCTGTCGGGAAGCCTAAATTCATGGCTAATTTTTTTAATTGGACTGTTTTTATTACTGTTTTATAGAATTATTAAAGCCAGGGGATTCATGATGATTATTATTGTGTGGATTTTTTGTCTGTCATTTTTCCCTGTATCAGCAGATAAATTGGGTCTAGTTTCAAGATATAATAATATATTTCCTTTAATGCATCATGTAGTAAAAAAAGGGGACAAAACTAGTAAACCAAAGTGGACAAAAAACAACCAAGCAATACCTGTTATACCTTCTAAAGTAGCAACCAGTTCTGCTGACAGGATTCAACTGTGGAAAGCAGCTATAAATGAGACGATAAAAAGACCGATGACGGGAATAGGAATAGGAGTATTTGCTGAACATATTGGATTGGAATTATTGGGTTCTTCTGGACTTTTAGGTCTTCATACTCATAATATATTTCTGAGCGTTATGGTAGAATTAGGAATTCCTGGATTATTAATTTTTATAACTTTGATGTACGGCTTAATAAAAATAATAAAAATGGAAAAAATTCCAGTAATAATTCCCTTGATCTTAGTTTCTTGTGCTCAAATTGTAGATTTTTTTATCAATGACTATACATTTACAATTATTGGACTTTATTTCTTGTCAAGTGCTATTAATTCTGATTCTGAATTATTTGCCAAAAGTTGATAAATTTTAGGAAAATTAATCGATGAAATTCAGCATAGTGATCACAACTTACAACCGCTTACCATTGCTGCGGCGAGCAGTTGAGTCGGCGTTGAATCAAACCTTGCCCTGCGAGATTGCGATCGCAGATGACGCTTCTTCTGACGGGACACAAGAGTACATCAGAAGTTTAGGTGACCGTGTAGTTTACCATCGCAATTCGGTCAATATGGGTCATTCAGCAACCGTCAATGCTGGGGTGGCCATTGCCCAGGGAGACTGGATTAAGCTGGTAGATGATGATGATTATCTCGCTCCTGAATGCATTGAAAAAATGGCAGAAGCGATCGCCCTTTGCCCTCAGGCAGTGATCTGCTCTTGTCAGGCGCTTCAAGTGGATGTCAATGGGAAGATAATCGGGACAAAAAAGAGAGTTACTGGTGAGGCGTTTTACGTCCGACAAGAAGACATTCATTACGGAATGCTACTGGAAATATTGCCTTTTGGAACACCAATTCAAGTAGCTTTTCAGAAAGATGCTTTTCTCAAATCAGGAGGCTGGGAGTCAGCTTTTGATGTCAACTATGATGATATTAACTCTTGGCTCAAAATCGCTCAGTATGGTGATGCTGTATTTATCAATCAGTATTTGACCTACAGAATGCTATGGTCAGGTTCTTGCAATAAGAATATACCTTTGCAGCAACGTTGGGAAATGAACGTTTTAATCAAGGAGAAGATTTACTCATTAGTATCTGCTAAATATCAAACTTTTTTACCCACACTTCAAAGTATTAAATACTATCTCAGGCTGCACTGGTTTTTAGTTGGCTTAAAGCAAAGAGAACCTTTAGCGGCTTTGAAGCTGGCTGGTAAAGCGCTTTTTTCCCCGAAGGCTTGGAGTTTGTTCTTGAGAATCATCTACACCAAAAAATTAAATCCCTCAGATCGCCATATTCCCCTAGACATTAAATAAAAATAAGCCCCTAAGGTAGGGGCTTCAGAAAACTCTTACAAGTTTTAGCTAAACTGGCGAGAAGCCCCACGTCCTACCCGAACTGCGTCAGCAGCGTCGTCAGACTAGAGCGCCGGTCCAGTAATCCAAATTTCTTGTAGGGGCGAAGCATTTGGGGAATAAGTTAAGTGCCCAAACCCTTATTTTTCTGTCCAAATGCTTCGCCCTGTAACACAGAGAGAGTATTTAATG
>JBFRWF010000192.1:0-4195 GCA_051439465.1 Xenococcaceae cyanobacterium
CGTTGCCGTCCTGACAAATACGGATTCCCTAGGGCTACTGCACCGAAAGCCAAGTTCTTTAGAGGCTTTCAAACGGGTGATCTTGTCAAGGCTGATATTCCTAAAGGAAAATATGCAGGTCAGTACATGGGTCGAATTGCTATCCGGTATCGTCCGAGTTTTGTCCTACAATTGCCTCCGACACCCTTAGGGGCCCGTCGAGGAAAATTCGATGTACACCCTAAATATTTGCAAACAATTTTCAGGGCAGACGGCTATGAATATCAAGTTTCTTAATGCGGATTTGCTGTCGCTCAATTTGTTTGTTGGCGGGAATTCCCCTCCCGCTAAAACTGACGTTTATAACGGGAGTCCCCTTCCCGCATTTTAAGATGGATATTTATGTGAATGGTAAAAGAATACGTCTGTCTCCCCGTCGTTCGATTGGGAAAGGTGGAGAAGCAGATGTCTTTGATATCGGTAAAGGCAAAGCGGTTAAGGTGTTCAAGCAACCCTCACATCCTGATTATCAGGGGTTGCCTCTGGAGCAACAAGCAGCGAGCGATCGCCTGCGAGAACACCAGATAAAGCTGCGCCATTTTCCCCATAATTTACCCTGTCACGTGATAGCACCAGAGGACTTTGCCACTGATCGACAGGGTAATAATATCCTTGGCTATACTATGCCTCTGCTGAAGGGAATTGCGCCCCTCCTGCGGTATGGCGATCGCAGCTTTCGCACCTCTAGTGGCATTGCCAATCAAACCGTTGTAGATGTCTTTCGAGATTTACATAAAACCGTTTGTGAGATTCATGCCGCTAAGGTGGTGATTGGAGACTTCAACGATTTGAATGTTTTGGTATCTGGAACCGAAGCATATCTAATCGATGCCGACTCTTTCCAGTATGGACCATTCTTGTGCCAAGTCTTTACCACTCGCTTCGCCGATCCCTTACTCTGCGATCCCCAGGGAAATCAACCCATCTTATATCAGGCTCATAATACCAATTCTGACTGGTATGCCTTCACTGTGATGTTGATGCAGTGCTTGTTATTTGTCGATCCTTATGGGGGAGTATATAAACCCAAAAATAAACAGGCAAAAATTCCCCATACGGCTCGACCTTTGAAGCGGATTACTGTATTTCATCCAGAGGTACGCTATCCCAAACCAGCCATTCCTTACAAGGTGTTGTCAGATGACTTATTGCAATACTTCCATCGCTGCTTTGAAGAAGATCGGCGAGGAGAATTTCCCCACAAGCTACTCGATAGCCTGCAATGGACGAAATGCACCAACTGCGGCATCGAACACGCTCGTTTGTCCTGTCCCAATTGTACCAGTGTACAAGCGCAATTAACCCCACCGCCAACCGTAACAGTAAGGGGAACTGTGACTGCTACGCGAATTTTCCGCACCGAAGGTGTTATCTTGGCTGTGACATTGGAAGGGGACAACCTGCATTGGCTTTATCACGATCGGGGAGCATTTAAACGGGAGGATGGCAGCCTTGTCTTCACTGGGGATTTAGATCCGCAGATGCGGTTTTGGCTGCATGGTGAATCTACCTTGGTGGGTAAGCAGGGTCAGGTAATTACCCTCAATCCTGGCACATCTTTACCTCGGATAGCGGTAGATAGTTACGATAATCTACCAATGCTCAATTGCAACGAATTCGCTCGCTATTGGCTGCACAGTGGTCAGTTACTTCGGGATGGTTCCCTAGGACAAGAATATATTGGGGATGTGTTGCAAGAGCAAACTCGATTCTGGGTTGGTTCTAACTTTGGCTTTGGCTTCTACAGTGCAGGAAATCTGAATGTTGCCTTTGTTTTTGATGCCAAACGACATGGCATTAATGACCAGGTTAAATTACCCCGTTGGCAGGGACAATTGGTTGATGCCACCTGTACGTTTAGTCATGACCACTGCTGGTTTTTCATGGCAATACAGGAACAAGGCAGAATGATTCACCGGGTTTGTGTGATTCGACCGGATGGAACAATTATTGCTATAGCGGAAGCTGAACGAGGAGATGGTTCTTGGTTATCTACAATACGCGGTCACTGCGCTGCTAATAATTTTCTCTTAGCTGCTACTGATGAAGGTATTGTCAGAGTAGAATCCAACAACGGTCAAATTGTGAGAACCAAGAAATTTCCCGATACTGAACCTTTTGTGGATGCTAGTTGTCAACTTTTTGCTTCATCAAAAGGTCTGTATGTTGTTAACCAACAACAGATTACCCTTTTGCAAATTAAACAGAGTAGTTAAAGGTTTAGAAGGGCTATCCACTTAAGCCGGGACAGTAATCAAAAAGGAACAGGGAACAGGGAAGGGGGAACGGGGAAGGGAGAGATGGGTTGATTAATTCAATTTTCTAATTAAAGCAATAGTCCTAAAGGGGGGCAATATAGTTAGGGGTCAAACTATAGAGCTGGTTTTGCAAGAAAAATTAACACAAAAATAGCGTGGGGTCAGGTTAAACTGGATAGGTCAAGCATTTAGGAGAGTTCTATGGCGTAACTTTTATGGTGCCACCTTGACTGGAGCTTGTATACAGGATTGGGAAATTGACAGTGCAACTAACCTTCATGACGTGGATTGTGACTACGTTTATTTGAGGAAAAATCAACAGAAATGCCGTCCTGAAAGTAGGAAATTTACGACTGGCAAATTTACCAAGATGTTTTAAAAATGAGGGGGCGATCGCTAGTTAGGACTAATGACTAATGACTAATGACTAATGATTATTTATCCAGCCAGTTTTGCTGTGGAGATTACGACCTAGTTTTTATTCTTACTTCTCTATGCCCCGTCTTAGTAGTAGGAATAATAACCAGCCGTAGAATGTCCGCAGAAGTGCGGCTCGTTCCAGGTCAATAAGCGGGTCATGACCGCCTAATAAGCCTGGGCAAGGGGGGAAGCGATTCCCCACCGAAGGAGGAAAACTCCTACGAACCTTGACAACTAAATAGATGATGTAGGTGCGAGTTCCCCTACCGAGACAGAAGTCAAAGACAGTAGGGGTTAACAAACTCAAAAGAACTCTAGTCCTACCTGGTCAGGAAAACCAGACTCCCGACCTGTCCACGTGGAGGTGTATCAGCCAAAGCGAAGCTGGAAGCAGGGCACAATCAGAGGCTGAAGCAGATTAGGTTCCCTGGTGCTAAGGGGGAGAAGTCAGGGTGAACAGACGGCGCAAGCCAAAGCGAATCACCTGAAAAAGCATCCTAGACATGTTCCTCTATCTGAACAAACAATGAGGATTCAATCGTCTATAATCTCGCCGAGATATTTCTGCGTCATCGGCTTTCCTGAGATGGCGGTGGGTGAATTGGTGACACCTAAAACTTCAAAACAATCATCTATTTGGAACGAGAAAAAACGGTTCCGACTTCTATCTCAATAGGTCGAAGGGGTAGTGGAGGGATTGATAACCCCTTATCGGGAAGAACCGGGTAAGATGCAGGCAAAAACTGCCTGCGGCAACACAAACAAAATTCAAAGTCTGAAGATTAAGACTTATGCCTCGAAAATCGAATGAAGTCTGGAAACAATTACCGTGGAAGAAATTCCGCAAGATTGTTTTCCGTCTACAGAAGAGAATTTTTGCAGCTCAGAAAAGAGGGGACTACAAGCTAGTCAAAAGCCTACAACGCCTCTTGCTGGGGAGTCGAGCCGCTAAGTTTTTAGCTGTGCGTCAAGTCACACAATTAAATAGTGGCAAGAAAACTGCCGGAGTGGATGGTAAAACTGCTTTGACATCTAAACAACGCCTCAAGTTAGTTGAGGAATTACATAAAAGGTGGAAGACATGGCAGCATCAGAAACTCAGGCGAGTTTGGATTCCTAAAGCCGATGGCTCAAAGAGAGGGCTGGGCATACCAACGATAGGCGACAGAGCTTATCAATGCTTACTCAAATGCGTGTTAGAACCAGCCGCTGAAGCCGACTTCAGTGCCCAATCTTATGGGTTCAGACCCGGTAGAAGTACCTGGGACGCGCAGAAAATGCTCTTTACAAATTTGAGCAGTAGAGCTAATGGAATGACCAAAAGTATCCTGGAAATGGACATTGAGAAGTGCGTGCGCCGCGACAGTTAACGCGGTATCCCCAACTCAGTTGGGAGAGACTAAGAAGGATGTCTCTAAGTCAACCAACTTACCTAGAGTCGAAAGACAAAAGGGACAACAGCATGTTGGTAAAGCCGG
>JBFRWF010000193.1:0-6591 GCA_051439465.1 Xenococcaceae cyanobacterium
ACTCTCTACTTCTAGCTCCTACAGCCTTGACATAGAATTCGCTGCTCAGACTAGTATCGATATCACGCAAGGTAATTGGTTTGATGGTGCACTGTTAACGGAGTATAAATCTGGACCCTGGATTGAGAATTCGCAATTTGCCAGTGGTACGTCGCATCCCTATGGTCAAAATGGTGTATTTCCGCTGCTAGTTACCCAGCTTTACATAGTAATGAATCCGAAGATTACAATCACGCTGGATACAACCGAGTTCCAATCATTCTACAACCAGCTTAGCAGCAATTTTGCAAATGGAGTGAGCCTCGGACCCTTTGCTTTTGGAGGCAAGAATAATCATAATTCGACCATTTGCAAAACTCACTCTATTAAGAGTAAACAAACTGTTACTTTGCAAAATTTTTCCAATCTTCCTCAAGTTGCTGCCGTAGTCAATGAATTGATGCCCTGAGGCTTTTGTAGACTATACAACCTGAACTTAAGTAACAAAGTCTAGGTTGCATCCAGTTGGTTTGATAAGCTGAAAAGGCTTAGTTGCTTAGGGTTGGCTAGCGTGGCCTAACTTGCGCTGCAGCCGACGCATAGGCGGGCAAGTCGGCTTTTTCCGAAAGTTGGTCTTGGGCGGCTGAGCTGAAACGTTAGGCGGTTGTTGAAATCCAATGGGTAAGACACTCCTTCACCGGATATTTGGACTTGGAAAGATCCCCAAGCAGATGTTGCCAATTCTCGAGCAGGAGGGAATTGTTCTGCTCGACGAAGGCATAGGCGGATCAATCACCTTCAGGAACTTTCGGGCTCCGTGGAAACGCTATGGCCTGAGACGCAACTATTTCACTGGCTCTATCGTCCTCACTCAGAAGCGCTTTGCGGCCTTCCAGTGGGCCACGCCGATCATCAACGTTCCCCTCGAAAACAAGTGGCTTAATGAGCTGCACTGCTCTCTCAAAGACGAAGTGACCCTTTGCGTTCTCTTCGATCCTTCCGTCTTTAATGAGGATTGGTCCGGATCTATCGAGGTTCGGTTCTCCACTCCTCAAGCACGCAAGTTCCTGGAACTACTCAAGGAAAAAACTACCTAAGAAGGTGTTTGAAAAGTATGTATGTAAGGAGCGGAGTATCAAATGATACTATGTCCGATGGCATCGGCATTGTCTAAAATCTTGTAAGGTGGGCAGGTTCGGTAGGAATGCTTAAGCTAAACAGTAAAGTCTTTGCTCCTGCCCACCCTACGTTTACTACGTTTACAGGATCGATGTAACCGGACATGATATGACGTTCCCTGTTCCCTCAAAAAAGGGGTAGTTAACCCAGATTTGGTATTATTACCTATCCGCGATACCCAATGTAGATATCTCCCACAGAGGCAATGACCTCCAAAATACCAATTGGATCTACTCCTGGGGGAATAAAGCGACCACGACCCTCTGATATCATTCCAGTAATATCGATGTCACCCAACGAAGCATGGGCAATAACCCCCAGAGGAGCTAAAAGAATAAGCCTGACATCCCCAGAGGTTGCTTGAATGCGACCAGGACTAGCTATGACTCCCTCAATATCCCCCGAGCTTACAGTAAAGTCAACTTCGGTTCCCCTTGGAATAGATAGCTTCCCGCTCAAGCGATTGACATGCAAAGTGTCGTCGAAGACTGCCGGCTCTTGATTCGTAAGTCCCTGGACGTGAACTTTGCTATCAGAAGATAACTCAAGTCGGACATCGTCTAAAGTTTCCCGTAGCGACACTCTAGCAATTCCCTCGTACCACTTATCGATTTCGTTAATACTAGAGCCAATTTTCCCAACCGAAATTTTAATCCTCTGACCATTGACTTCGATAACTCCGTCTGGAGGAACCTCTCCGACAACAAGTCTTTTCTCAGGAGTGAGAAATGCGTACTTCGAGCCATCACGTGAAATCGCAACATTATTAATTACGCTGCAACCGCTAAACTCCTGGGGCAATTCAACTCCGCTGATCATTGCGGTATTCTGCCGAAAGCCAAACATAGTAAATATCTCCTTCTTAATAATTTTTCTCTATAAATCTGCCCTTAATATAACAAAGTTGATATAGTCACTAGATATCTGATAGAAGGAAATAAAAATCCGTGATAATCTTCGTTATCCGTGTCATCCGTGTTCTATCAAATTAATTGCTGGGATTATTCCCACAACAGCACTGAGGGCAGTAAGTCTGGTTCAGCCAACCGTAAAAGTTCATAACCGATGCCAGCAGTTCCCAGAAAGAAGCCTGGATGGTAAACACTCTGGGGAAGATTGTCAAATAAGTTAAAAGAGCCAGTTCGTTCAGCTCTAGCAACAATCCAAGCAGCTTGCTTGTGAGCCATTTCTAATAATTCCGGTCGTGAAAGTCGGCTAGCTGCCTCTAGTAGCACGTCAATGCGACCAAAGTTGCCACAGCAGAGGTGATCTACTCCCTGCAAGCCAAATTCCTGGGTAGTCTGTAGAGCTATATCAATTTCCTGCCGAATTTCAGGAGAATCGAGGATTGCCAGAGAACCCAAGCGAGCTAGACCAATACCAGGAGCGCCATTACACCAACTAGTCATGAACGAGACTTGTCTGTCAGCGGTCACAAACGGTCTGAAATCTGGCCAATTTTTGGCTTCTGGAACAAAGACACTGCGTTCGTAGGCGATCGCTTCTTGAGCTGCTTCTAGGAAAGCGGCTTCTGAAGTCACTTGATATAACCGCAGCAAGGCATAGGCAATACCAGTAGCGCCATGGGAAAATCCGGTCAATGGTTTTTGGCCGACGATTGTTTTCCAGGCTTTGTAACCCGTAGCACTGACAACTCTGTGCTTGAGCAAGTGTTGACCACAGGTAATCGCCAGCTCTAGGGACTTAACATCAGCGGTAACTTGGTGCAAGGCTAATAATCCCAAGATAGCCCCTGCTGCTCCAAAGACAATATCTAGAGCTCGATCGTTGGCAATCCCCTCAGGGGTTATTAAGGAGGTTACTCGTTTAGCATCTTCGAGTAGGGTTGGCTCTGCCAAAAATTGACTGCTCCTGACTAAGCTGTAAAGCATTGAGCCACACCCTCTAGCAGCACCTAGATTGAGGTTCTCAGTAATTGGTTGAACCTCAGAGCTATTCAGAACTTGGCGGAGGGGTTGTAGAGCAGAGAATGCCAAGTCGCGAAATCCTGCTCCCCCCGTAACTTTTTCTAAAGCGGCCAGGAAAAAGGCTATCCCACAACAGCCTTCCAATCCCAAGCCTAGCAGCTGCAGTTGAAACCGCCCAGTCTGGGGAATGTACTCCATGCCAATCCAGGTAGCACTGCCATCAGCAGAGAGACTGGCTCGCTTTTTCAGTTCTGTGGCAATTGCGATCGCCTGCTCTACTATTGCTTCCGATGTTAAGGGAGCAACCTCATCGGGTGCCAGCTCCCCTGTTTCAGGGACAGATGAACTGCTAGGTTCCCTGGCTATTAGAGAATATAGAGAACCCCTGATAATGGCAATCTGCTGTGCTAAATCCTCATTACTGAGCCTTTCTAGGCGAGAAATCACCAACTCATAGCTCGGTTGTTGGAAACATTTTTCAACAGTTCGATCGGGACTAATTACCAAAGCTTCACTATCTGAGTAACCTGTGAAATGAGGTATATCCAGTTGCTCCAACGCCTCCTGCTCCCGCCTCAGCACTGACCAAGAGTAAGGCTTAGTATCGTATAAGAGAAAAGCTCTGCTGAGGATATCCAGCTCGATACTGCGATCTGCACCATTTTGCAGAAACTTGGAGGTGAGGGTGTTTTTCTGCACCATAGTGTAAATCTTGGTGATGCGAAACATAAAGCGCAGTTCCTGATGCGCCAGAGGAGCTAGGGGACCGTCTGGAGCTGAGATTGCTTCGGTGCGATGGAGCAGGAACTGGTACAGTTGCCGAAAGCCAGCTATAATTTCCTCCACATAATCATTCGGCAATAGGGTAACGCCATTGAGGAAAGGTAAATTGGCTTTGTGCGGTAGCTTGATATACTCATAGCCAAAAGCCATTTTATCGGTGTTAATCTTGTGCCACTTTGGCACTTGAAACGGGGTTTCCTGTTCGCCAAATCCCCCTAAACCACTGATATCAAAAATCTTTTTTCCATCCGGCGCAAATTCCCAGCGGGGCAAAAGACTTATACGCAATACAGAGTTCTCCAGCAGATCCTCCGCCACGGCTTGTCCCTGTGCATCATCTTCTTCGGCTTCAATATTCCGGACTTGGGGTTGCAGAAGCATTTCCAGATCCACTAGGACAGGATGTTCCCCACTGGCAATCAGATTTTCATAATGGCAGTCTTTCCCCTCCAAAGCATGGAGAAGACAAAGTAGCATCCCAGCTCTTTGGTAGTATCGCTTTGCTGCTTCGGGATCTTCACAGGGCAAGTGTTCTACATACTCAACCCAGCCATAGGTAGAGTGGTTAATCACCTTGAGGATCTTGAAGGGAAGAGGTATTCCTCGCTCATTCAACCAGGCGAGAAACTGAAAATAAGCCTCTTCTAGTCCTAAGTTTCTAGGTTTATAAATCAGCTTCAAACCCGAGGTAAAAGTGATGGCAATGACAGAACGTCTGCGATTATGGGGATCTGAAAGTTCAGGCTTGACTTTAATTACCTGTCCCAGTTCAGTTTCACCTGGGAAAGTTTGCTGAATTTCTGACCAGTCTTGAGCCAAGCGATGCAGAAACTCCGCGATCGCCTCAATCCAAAAGTCGGTAGCCGTTGCCAACAACCGCGCCAACACGCTGTACTTCTCGAAGAAGGACAGTAGCCCATCCCTGAGTAGGTGTTGGATAAACTGTTTGTACTGTCCTCTGGGGAGGCCGTCAGAAGACTGAGTTAGCGAGGGAGCCAGGGTTGGCTTGTCAAAGTTACGAAAAGTTACAAATTCCCCTTGTAAGGCTAGGGAGCCAATACCAGATAATTGTTGTAGGAGATTGCGCTCTAGGGTTGTATGGGCGACTGAGGAAAGAAACTGGTAACTAGAGCTAGCTTGGACAATTAATTTCTGCCTAGCCACCTGCACGAAAGGCACAAAAACGGCTTCAAAGGGGATTGGCTCCTCGGGATTCAAAAACGGGTACTGTTCTGAATCTCCTTCCTCGACAGTTTCTGGAGAAATGAATGCGGAGGCTTCCATGACTGCTGCCAAGGTTTCCCCCCAAGCTGGCAGGGGAGCATTGTCAGCCAAGGGGACTGTGCCAAGGACGCGGCGGACTGCGTTTAAATCCAGACCGTCCCAGGCGAGACGCTTCTCAAATGTTTGGGGATTTCCCTTAGCCGCAAGCTGACACCAGCGCTTAAGCCTGGAATTAATAATTGAATCGTTGATTTGGGCTTCATCAGCCAGTAAATTAGATTCTAGGCGTTCAGTAATCGTGCTTGCCTTCCCAACGATTCGAGCTAAGTCTTTCCGAGAAAATTCCATTTAAATATCTTGGGTGTTGATAAGACAAAAATATCACTTGAAAATTTATATTTCAATTAATAAAAATTCAGAAAAGTTGATATAAGTTAAGTTATTTGGTTACTAATAACTACTTACACTAAGCCGCCCAGGGAATTAAAGGCTATCTTTAAAGATAATTGAGACTTTATTTGCATTGATCCATGTATTCAATTCTCGATAGTTCGACAGCGCCAGCTTATGAGAGAATGACCTTTCCTCTATTTCGCCCTCTGCTCTCAGATTTAGAGCCAGGGGGCGACATAGTAGCAGTTGGGGCTTCCTCTTTGGATGAACCAATTGGTTTAGCCTTGGCCGAGATCCAGCCCGATGGCATGGCCGAAGTGCTTTCTCTGTTTGTTAAAGATACCCATCGCAATGTGGGAATCGGAACTGCTCTGTTAACTCATTTAGAACAAGTGTTATCTCAAAGAGGTTGCACAAAAGCTCACATAGTCTACGTAACTGGTAAGTCCACAACGCCTGCACTAGAACACCTGCTCGAGAAATCTAACTGGTCAAAACCGGAGACTCGGATGCTTCTGTGTAAGGCAGATATTAAGAGCTTGAATGCCCCTTGGATCAAGATGTACAAAACCCTACCATCCTCATTTACCATATTTCCCTGGTGTGAACTAACTGATGAGGAACGAATTGCCATCCAACAACAGCAGGAAAAAGAACCTTGGATTCCAGAACAGCTCATCCCTTTTCAATACGAAGAAGATATGGAATCACTGACCAGTTTTGGTTTGCGTTACCAAGGACAAGTAGTGGGATGGTTGATTACCCATCGCATTGCACTAGACACTATCCGCTACACCTGTGGTTGGGTTAGGGAAGATCTCCAGAAAACAGGTTGCTTATTCGCTCTACTCGTTAAGGCACATAAACGCCAGGTTAGAGCTAAAATTCCCAAGGCTATCTGGACTGTACCAATGCAATATTCAAATAATGTGCGGTTTCAGAAATATCAGATGGAATACTTAACTTCTGTTGAAGAAACCAGGGGATCATTTAAAACATTGGTTGCTCGATAGGGAACAGGGAACAGGGAGCAAGGGGAGCAGGGGGAGCCGGGGGAGCAGGGGTAGCAGGGGAAGCAGGGGAAGAAAAGGAGAGAAAGTTGATA